>CAZARE010000067.1:0-7814 GCA_964487455.1 uncultured Propylenella sp. | reverse complement strand
GCCGTTCGCGACACCGCCCCCGGACTTCGCTTCGCGCCTTCCGGGCTGCGAGGTCGACGCATACGGCGCGCCAAATGAGCGCGGCGCTCAGCCCGTAACGTACGGGCCGGCGGCGATCGCCACCCCCACAGCAATCAGCGCTACGCCTGCGAGCCGGGCGAGCACCAGCCCACCGGGCAGCAACTTCTGCAGGAGCACGATAGCGGCAAGCACGGCCACCCACACGAGGTTCATCACGCCGCCGACGAAGAGCAGAAGCATCAGCGCCCAGCAGCAGCCGACGCAGTAGGCGCCATGCTTCATGCCCATGCGCACCGCCCCTGAGCGACCCGGACGCATGTGACGCGGGATCCACTCCAGCGGCGAGCGGCAGTGGACGAGGCAACGGTCCTTCAGCGGCGTGAACTCAAACAGCCCGGCGGCGATGAACACCGTCCCGCCCAGCGCGGCGCTGGTCGTCGCCATCTGCATCGACATCAGACCGGTGTGGGACAGCGCCGTCTGCGCCGCGGCGGCGACGATGGAGAAGGCGCCCCAGATGGCAAAATAGCCGGTCACGAAAGCGGCCGTGCGGCCGCTCATCCCGCCTGCAACCGCGCGCTTCCGCTCCAGCGCCGAGAAGAGCAGGATGGTCGGCGCGGCGCTCGGCAGCATCATCCCCACCATCATCACCGCCCACATCATAGCGACTAGCGCGAAGTTGACGCCCGCGTCGGCAAGCGCCGCGGCGCCGGGGGTGAGCGCGGCATTGAGCAGCGCCGAGATTCCGTCCTGGACCGGCATGCTCATCATGCGCGCCGCCATGCCGGCCATCGCATCCATCTGCGCCGCAAGATGGATGAGGAAGAGCCAGGAGATCAGGACCAGCGCGCCGAGGCTCGCGGCAACGACGAGCCGATCCCTCCTCAGGACGTGTTCAAGCGCGCGTGCGCTCAAGGCCTGCGCTCAGTTGATGATGCCGTTCGGCCCCAGATGCAGCATGCAGAAATGCGCATGGCGGCCGCTCCAGTCGTTCTCGATCGGGCCCGACGTTTTCGCGGTGCTGCTCGCATATTCCGCCTCGAGATACTCGAAGCCGTGCGGCAGCGCGACCCTGGCGCGATGCTCCGCCCCGCTGACCGGGTTCTTGATCGGCTCGGCCGTGGCGTCGACGATCCCCGCCACTGAGAAACGCCCGGTTCGCTTCTCCTGGTCGAACTCGAACTCGATAGGCTTGAACTGCGGGTCGTGGAAAGTCTCGGTCATCGCGGCGACGACGTTGAATATGGTTGCGAATGGGTCGGTCTCCTGCCCACTCAGGATTTTCAGCAGCGCGTCCCGCTGTTCGGGCGTCGCGCGCTCGTCGACAATCGCCAAGGCCTCTCCGCGGCCCTCGTGGATGGCCCCCGGCCAAGCAAAAATGCCGACGGCCTTCAGCCCGTCGAGGCGCACGTCGCCGAAATGCCCCTCATCGACCCGCAACGCGACCACGGCGCGGCAGTTGCCGCGCGTCGGCAAAGCGTTGAACTGGCAGGGGCATCCCCAGTCGCAGTTGCAGGTAGACAGCTCGGGGCCTTTGATCGCCCAGTCGACGTGAGCCATGACGGACCTCCCATTTTGAGCCATGAGCCAGACTCGCGAACGCTGGTCTCCGAATGTGACGCCGGCATGGCATCTCGGCCAGCGTCCCACTTCCATATCCTCGATCTCTCCGCGCCGCCGCAAAATAACGCATCAACGTCCCAACCGGCGTGTGCGCCGGAGAAGAGCCGCCAAATCACAATTTCATCGAATGCAAGTCAGGGGCTGGCGCTCGGCCTCCCTTTGGCGTCATCTTACCGGCGGGACCGGAGCAAGGGAGCGGGCACCCCATGCCATCGGCCGCGGCAGCGAGACGTAATGAGAGCGGGATCGCGCTGGCAATCTCCGTGCTCAAGCAGAGGTTTGGCGAGCGGCTGAGCGAAGCGGCGTCCGTGCGCGAGCAGCACGGCCATACGATGACCTGGATTCCGAACCAGCCGCCAGACGCCGTCATCTTCGCGGAAAGCACGGACGAGGTGAGCGAGATCGTGCGGGTCTGCGCGGATCACCTGACCCCGGTCATCGCATTCGGGGCCGGCTCCTCGCTTGAAGGGCATCTTAATGCACCTTACGGTGGCATATCGGTCGATCTCTCCCGCATGAACCGAATTGTCGCGGTTCACGCGGAGGACCTCGACTGCGTGGTGGAACCAGGCGTGACCCGCAAGCAGCTGAATGCCTATCTGCACGACCAGGGTCTGTTCTTCCCCATCGACCCGGGCGCAGATGCCAGCCTCGGCGGCATGGCTTCGACGCGCGCCTCGGGTACCAACGCCGTCCGCTACGGCACGATGAAGGACAATGTGCTCAACCTGACGGCCGTGATGCCCGACGGCTCCGTCATCAAGACGGCGAACAGGGCAAGGAAGACATCCGCCGGCTACGATCTCACGCGGCTCCTCATCGGCTCGGAGGGCACGCTCGGCATCATCACGCAGCTCACGCTGAGGCTGCAGGGGATCCCGCAGGCGATATCGGCGGCGGTGTGCAGCTTCCCCGACGTGGAATCGGCCTGCCGGGCGGTGATCGCGACAATTCAGTACGGGATCCCGATGGCGCGGATCGAGCTGCTCGACGAGTTACAGATGCGCGCCTGCAACGCGCATTCCAAGCTCGAGCTGCCGGATAGCCCGGCGCTGTTCCTGGAGTTTCACGGGACGCCGGCTGGCGTGGCGGAGCAGGCAAAGGAATTCGGCGCGATCGCCGAGGAATTTGGCGGCGGCGGCTTTCGTTGGGAGACGCGCGAGGAGGACAGGCAGCGGCTGTGGCAGGCGCGGCACGACGCCTATTTCGCGGTGCGCGCGCTGCGGCCTGGCGCCGATGTCTTCGCCACCGACGTGTGCGTGCCGATCTCGCGGCTTGCCGATTGCGTGATGGAAACCAAGGCGGACCTGGAGCGGCTCGGCATCACGGCGCCGATCGTCGGACATGCGGGCGACGGCAATTTTCATCTGAGCGTCCTCGTCGACAGGGGGAGCGCTGCGGAGGTCAAGGCGGCCGAGGAGCTTGTCGGGCGGCTCGCCGAGCGGGCGATCGCCATGGACGGCACGTGCACGGGAGAGCACGGGATAGGGCAGGGCAAGATGGCCTATCTGGAGGGCGAGCTGGGATCGGCGCTCGGCGTGATGCGGACGATCAAAGCGGCGATCGATCCCTTGAACATCCTGAATCCGGGTAAGATCGTGCGGCTGGCAGCGGAGTTGCCACGAGGAGGCTCGAGCTGAGCAAGGTCTTCATCACGGCCGGCTTGCTCGTCATCGCGGTACTGTTCACCGCGCTGATCGGGCCGCATTTCGTCGATTGGACTTCGTATCGCGAGACCTTCGAGCGCGAGGCCGCGGCTTATGTCGGGCGGCCCGTGACCGTGCAGGGCAAGGCCAGCGTGCGGCTGCTGCCGACGCCCGTCTTGAGCTTCACCGACATTCACGTCGGCGACGGCGAGCGGCCCGACGTGGAGATGGAGAGATTCCGCGCCGAGGTGGAGCTCGCGCCGCTTCTGAAGGGCGAGGTGCGCGTGATCCAGATGGCGGTCGAGCGGCCGCGCTTTCACATCGACATTGGCGGGCTGGCGGATAACCGCGGCCTCTTCGGGGGCGAATGGCGTCTCGATCCGGACCGCGTATCGCTGGAGCGACTCCAGATCATCGAGGGCAGCGTCCTCATTTCCGACAGCGCCAACGGCCGGACCTGGCAGGCGGACGCCGTCGATGCGGTCATCGAAGCGAGCACGTTGCTCGGCCCCGGAAAGGTGGAGGCAAGCTTCCTGCTCGACGGCGAGCCGGTCGAGGTTCGCGCCGGGCTCGGCCGCTACACCAACCTCAACACGGTCGCCCTGAAGCTCCTGGTCAGCTCGCCGCGTATCCCGGTGACGTTGTCGACGAACGGAACTCTGCATCTCTCCGCCGAGACGCCGCCGAGCTACGAGGGAACCGCCACCATCGAGGGCATGCAGCCCGAGAGCCCGGAAGGGCCGCGCACGCGCTGGACCGATTTCCGCGCGGCCGGCGCATTTGCGCTCGAGCCGGCCGGACTGACCTTGCAGGAGATGCAGATCTCCTACGGCGCGACCGAACGGCCGCTTATCGTCGAGGCGTCCGGCCAGATCGACTTCGGAGCCAAGCCCCGTTTCGATATCGCGCTCAACGCGCGTCAGATAGACCTCGACCGGACCCTGGCCGGTGGCGAGGAGAGCCCATTCGCCATCGAAACGGCGCTGGTTTCACTCGTCGAGCTGCTGCCGCGCGTCTCGCCGCCGTCGCTGCCAGGCACACTCCGCCTCGACGCGCAGGGCGTGGTGGCGGGGGGCGGCTTGATCCAGGCCGTCGGCATCGACCTGGAGACAATCGGCAATTCGTGGAAGGTGGAGAACTTCGCCGCGATGCTGCCGGGCGACACGCGACTCGACATCAGCGGCACGCTCGGCCTCTCGTCAGACACAACGTTCCGCGGCCATGCGCGCATGGCGTCCCAGCGCCCGACGGCGTTCGCCGCTTGGTGGCGTGGCGCGGCCGGTTCCGCAGGCCGGATCGGCCCCTTCAGCGTGGAGGCGGACCTTGATCTCACCCCCGGCAACCAGCGCCTCTCCGGCCTCCGCGCGACGACCGCCGCGGGAGCAGTCGAAGGCACCGTCGATGTGCGCCGCTTCCCCCAGTCGGGACACGTCTTCGTCACCGTCGATCTCACCGCCGAGCGCGCCGACCTCGTCGAGACGCGCGCCTTGGCGGAGCTCCTTGTCGGCAAGGCGGTGACGGCCGGCGGAGTCGATCAGATGACGCTGTCGTTCCGCGCCGACGAGCTGACGGCGGGCGGCGTCGAAGCGCAATCCGTTCTGGTCGAGGGCGGGCTGGAGAACGGACGATTGAACTTCCGCAGGCTCTCGGTCGCGGACCTTGCCGGCGCCAGCATCAGCGCGAACGGCAGCATCCAGGATCCCTTCGGCACGCCGTACGGACGCATCGACGCGTCGGTAAGGGCCGACGATATCGGCGGCGCTGCGAAGTTTCTCGTGAGCGTGCTGCCGGAGAGCCGCGCCGCCCGGCATTTTGAGGACGTGGCACCCGTGCTCTCGCCGGTCGTCGCCGATATATCCGCCGAGGCGGGCGCTGCGGGGGAGCGCGTCTCGCTGGAGCTGACCGGCAGTTTCGCAGACACGCACCTCTCCCTACAGGCGGAGGGCGCGGGATCGCTCGCCGCGCCAGAGACACTCGCCGGAACCCTGAGGCTGCGCGCCGACGGGGAGGATAGCGCGAAAGTCCTACGGCAGCTTGGCTTCGACGTCCTGCCGGTGTCCTCGGCGCCGCTGCGGATCAATGCCGACTTCGACGGAGCCCTGGCGTCGGAGGGCAGGCTGCGGGTGGAGGGCGCTGTCGCCGGCATCGATGTCACCTATGACGGGAAGACTGCGCTGAGCGACGGACACATCGCTCTGGCGGGGGACTTCACCGCCGAGAGCGCCGATATCGATGCCGCACTGTTGCTTGCCGGCGTGGCGGTGCCCGGTGTCGGAGAGGGGCATGCGGCATTTGCTTCGGGACGGCTCGAGTACGGAAGCGAGGAGCTTCGGCTCACGCTCAGCGACGGACATTTCGATGGGCGCCAGATTGGCGGTTCGCTGGCCGCGGATTTCAGAAGCGGCATAGACCTTTCGGGCTCGCTTGAGCTGACCGATGCTTCGCTGCCGGCTCTCGCCGCGCTGGCCGTCGGCGTGGCGCCAACCGTCGAGAGATACAATTGGAGCGACGCGCCGCTTACACGAACCTTGCCGGAGAATATCTCCGTCGACTTCAACTTGAGCGCGGGAAGGCTCGATCTCGGGGCGCCGATCGAGGCGACGGAGGCAAAGCTCGATTTCGCCCTGGGCGAGGACGGCAAGCTTGAGATCGAGCTTTCCGAATCCGCCTTTGCGGGCGGCTCGCTACGCGGCTTGATCGGAGCGACGAGAAGCGAAGGCCAGGTGGGCCTCTCGATCCGCGCCGAGCTTGAGGACGTGGCGCTTCAAGCGCTCGTGTGGGAGCGGGTCGGCCTTCCGACCGCCTCCGGCACGCTCGATCTTTCCTTCGAGGCAGAGGGGAGCGGCCGCAGCATAGCCGGCATTATCGCGACGCTGTCAGGCAGCGGCTCGTTCTCCGTCAGCGAAGGGCGGCTGAACAGCCTCAACGCCGACGCACTGACAGCCGTGATGGCCGCCGCTGAGGGCGAAGCGGACCCCGACGAGGATGCGGCGCGCGAAATCTTCGCCAGCCTGTTTGCGTCCGGGGCGCTGGCATTCGGGCGGGCAACGGGCTCGCTCGCGCTCGCGAACGGCGTGGTCAGCGTTCCCACGGTCTCGCTTTCCGCCGGCACGACCAAGGTGCTTGCGGGCGCGATGTTCGATCTGAACACGCTCGCGCTTGAGAGCCAATGGACCGTCCGCATCGAAGAGGGCGGGCAAGAGGAGGCGCAACCCTACGTTCCGGTGACCTTCAGCGGGCCGATCATGCGGCCGCAGCGGGAGATCGATCTCGATCCGCTGCTCAATCTGCTCCGCAGCCGCTTCCTGCAGCGCAAGCTTGAAGAGCTCGAGGAGCTGCAGCGGCAACAGGAGGAGGCGGAGCGCCGGGCGGACGAGGAAGCGGCGCGGCAGGCCGCCGAGGAAGCGGAGCGACTGGCCGCGGAGGAAGCTGCGTTGGAGGCCGAGCTGACGACGGGCGCGACGGAAAGCACAGTGACCGAGGGCCAGCCGTCGCCAGCATCGCAACCGTCGGCGGCGGCGGTGTCAGCGCCGATCGACCTTGTGCCCCCGGCACCGCCCGAAGCGGCCGAGCCGCAGCCTGCGCCGCGTCCCGCCCGGCAGACGCAGACGCCCGCTCCAGAGCCGCAACCGGTGGAACAGCGGCCGGTCTACAGGACCTTGCCGAACGGAGTGGTGGTCAAGGTCCGCTAGAAGGCGGCGTCTCCGCGATCTTCGCCTTCAGATCGGCGAGGACGGCAAGCCGCAAGGCGGAGGAGAGGTTGTGCGTGCCGCGCGCCGCATCGACACGTTCGATCAGCGTGGCAAGCGACAGGTCGAGCTCCGACGCCATCCGTTTCAACTCTTCCCAGTACTGATCCTCGAGCGAAACGCTGGTGGCGTGGGCGTTGAGAGTGACGGAGCGCTTTCTGATCATGGTCGGGTTGGTTGCATCGGTCAGTCTCGCGGACCGGGATCGCGCCGGTGCCCTTCAAGCCGCTTCGCGTCGAGCACGCCGGCGCGCCGCGCCGCCTTCTTTTCGGAGATCGGCCGTCCGTGAGCGAAACGGTTCTGCGCGGCGGCGCGCTCTTTCTCTGCGCGGCGCTTCTGCTTCCGGGCCCGGCGGAGGTTGACGGCATCGCTCATCGCTTCGCCTCGTGATCTCAACGCGGCCCGATCATATTCTCAGGCCGTACGATCTCGTCGAACTCCTCCGCCGTTACGAAGCCGAGCGCAACCGCCTCCTCGCGCAAAGTGGTGCCGTTCTTGTGGGCGGTCTTGGCGATCTCCGCCGCCTTGTCGTAGCCGATCTTCGGCGCCAGCGCCGTCACCAGCATGAGCGAGCGCTGCATGAGCTGGCGGATGTGCTCCTCGTTGGCCTTGATGCCGACGACGCAGCGGTCGGTGAAGCTGTTCGCCGCGTCGGCGAGCAGGCGCACCGACTGCAGGAAGTTATAAGCCATGACAGGGTTGTAGACGTTCAGCTCGAAATGGCCCTGGCTGCCGGCGAAGGTGAGCGCCGCGTTGTTGCCGAACACCTGCACGC
>CAZARE010000066.1:0-3329 GCA_964487455.1 uncultured Propylenella sp. | reverse complement strand
CCACCCCCATGGTGGCGCTGTCGCGCAACGTCAGCCCCAAGACGGCGCTCGACATGCTGATGACCGGCGAGATGATCGACGCCGACCGCGCGCTGGCGGCGGGTCTTGTGAGCCGTATCGCTGCGCCGGACCACCTGCGTGCGGAGACGGACAAGGTCGTGGAGCGTCTGCTCGCCCGGCCGGCCCGCGTCCTGGCGCTTGGCAAGAAGGCGTTCTACGAGCAGCTCCGCATGCCGGTCGCGGACGCCTACCGCTTCGCCTCCGCCACGATCGTCGACAACATGCTGATGGACGAGGCGGAGGAGGGGATCGGCGCTTTCTTTGAGAAGCGGAAGCCCGAATGGCCGCGCCGGTGAGCCACGACCGCTACCCCGACGCCCACATCCGCGCGATCCTCGACAGCGTGAAGTCGGTCGCCATCGTCGGCGCCAGCCCCAAGGATGTACGGCCGAGCTACTTTGTGGCGCGCTACTTGATCGAGAAGGGCTATCGCGTCTTCCCGATCAACCCCGCGCAGGGCGGTAAGGACATCGCCGGCCAGGCCGTCTACGAATCGCTCGCCGACGTGCCGGAGCCGATCGACATGGTCGACATCTTTCGCGGCGCCGAGCACGCGCCGCGGATCGTGGAAGAGGCGCTTAAGCTCGACCCGCGCCCCAAGGTGATCTGGATGCAGCTCGGCGTGCGCAGCGACGAGGCCGCGGCGCTTGCCGAGGCGGCGGGCCTCACCGTCGTCATGAACCGCTGCCCCAAGATCGAGTATGGCCGCCTTTCCGGCGAGATCGGCTGGGCCGGCGTCAACTCGCGCGTGCTTTCCTCCAAGAAGCCGGTATTGCGCTCCGGCTATCAGCATCGCGGCCTGCCGGGCGACACATGAGCGCAGCGAGCCCGCTCTCGGTCCTGACGCTGGCGGTCGCGTGCTTCGTGAGCGGCGCCTCCTTGTCGCGCATCTATGTCGCGAACGGCCGCCTCCTGATCCTCGTCCTGGGGCTCACGCTCTACACGATCGGCAACATCGTGATGGTGCGGTTGATGCGCCACGCCGGGCTTGGGCCCGCCATGTCGCTGTCCACGGTGGGACAGCTGGTCGTCATCAACGTCATTGCCTTCCTGGCGTTCGGCGAGCGGCCGGCGCCGGTGCAGGTGCTGGGTATCGGCTTCGGCATCATCGCGGTCGTGATGATCCTCTATCCCACCCTCAACCGCTGAGCGGCGGCTCCGTCGCCTGATTGCGGCTCTTCCTTTGCGTCGGCCGCCTGCGATGCGCTAAAGCCGAAGAAGTGTCAGCAGGGGATTCCAATGGCCGTAGAGCGCGCACCGGGTTTCAACACGCTTGCCATCCACGCCGGCGCGCAGCCGGACCCAGCGACCGGCGCGCGCGCCACGCCGATATATCAAACGACCTCCTACGTCTTTGACGATGTGGAGCACGCCGCCGCGCTGTTCTCGCTGAAAAGCTTCGGCAACATCTACACCCGCATCATGAACCCCACCCAGGCGGTGCTGGAGGAGCGCGTCGCGGCGCTGGAGGGAGGCACCGCGGCGCTGGCCGTCGCCTCGGGCCACGCCGCGCAAGCCGTCGCCTTCCATACCCTCTGCCAGCCGGGCGACGAGATCGTGGCGGCGAAGAAGCTCTACGGCGGCTCCATCAACCAGCTCGGCCATTCGTTCAAGAGCTTCGGCTGGAAGGTGGTGTGGGCCGACACCGACGATCTCTCCACCTTCGAGGCGGCGGTCTCGCCACGCACCAAGGCGATCTTCATCGAGTCGATCGCCAATCCCGGCGGCATCGTGACGGATATCGCGGCGATCGCGGACATCGCGCACAAAGCCGGCGTGCCGCTCATCGTCGACAACACGCTCGCCACGCCCTACCTCTGCCGCCCCTTCGAGCACGGCGCCGACATCATCGTCCACTCGCTCACCAAGTTCATGGGCGGGCACGGCAACTCGATCGGCGGCGTCATCGTCGACGGCGGCACCTTCAACTGGTCGGCGGAGGGCCGCTACCCGATGCTCTCGGAGCCGCGGCCGGAATATCACGGTGTCAAGCTGCACGAGACGTTCGGCAACTTCGCCTTCGCCATCGCCTGCCGCGTGCTCAGCTTGCGCGACCTCGGGCCGGCGATCTCGCCGTTCAACGCCTTTCTCTTCATCACCGGCATCGAGACGCTGCCGCTCCGCATGCAGCGCCATTCCGACAGCGCGCTGGCGGTTGCCGAATGGCTGTCGAAGCACCCGGAGGTGACGTGGGTGAGCTATGCCGGCCTGCCCGGCGACCGCTACCACAATCTCGCCAAGCGCTACGTGCCGAAGGGCGCCGGCGCGGTGCTCACCTTCGGCGTGCGCGGCGGCTATGACGCCGGCGTGCGCATCGTGGAGAGCGTGAAGCTTTTCTCGCACCTCGCCAATATCGGCGACACCAAGTCCCTTATCATCCACCCGGCCTCCACCACGCACAGCCAGCTCTCCGATGCCGAGAAGGTCGCCTCGGGAGCCGGGCCCGATGTCGTGCGTCTCTCGGTCGGCCTGGAGGATGTGGAGGACATCATCGCCGACCTCGACCAGGCGCTCGCGGCTGGCGCTTAGCCCCGTGTGTGGAGCGAGGCGCAATGCGGGGGCGTCGCCAATAGCCGCCAGCGCTGAATGAGGAAGCGTTGGCCAGGAACGCATTGTCTATTCCCGTCTGGGGTTAACGGGGCTCTTCGTTTGACCGCCCGCGCAGATGCAGGCTCGGCTCCATCCGTTCGTGCAGCACACGGACGATTTCGACGACACCCGGCAGCCGCGCGCGGTAAAAGATCACATGCACCGGGTTTGCGACGGGCGCCTCGCGACTCTCGTCGCGACTGTGGCGGATGTGGAAACTGCGAAGGCCGGGGGTGAGCTCGGCACGGTCGGAGGTAGAAATCCCCTTCGGATCAGCTGCGACGCGGCGCATTGAGGCCGCAAGAAGCGCGCGATATCGGACGCGGGCCTGCGGTCCGTGGCGCTCCTCGCTGGTCTTCAGGATATCAGCGATATCGGCTTTCGCCGGATCGGAAATCCGATATCGCGCCATGCTACGTCAACGGCTTGTCGGAGCGGCAAGGTCGTCGAGATACGCATCGAGTTCGGCGTCCTCCACGTTGCTGTAGTCGCCGCGATCAAGCGCCGCGACGCCGGCCCTGATGCTTAGGCGCAGCTTGTCGAGTTTCAGCGCGTCCAGGGCGCGCCGCTGTTGTAGCGCACGGATGGCATCGCGCACCGCCTCGCTAGCGTTGCGGTAATCCCCGGCCTTCAGAACCTCGTCGATGAAGGCGTTCTGCTCTGGCGTGAGGCTAATATTG
>CAZARE010000065.1:0-13340 GCA_964487455.1 uncultured Propylenella sp. | reverse complement strand
AGAAGTTCAAACCCGACGAACTGCCCTATCTGCGGCGGCTCGAGACCTAGGCTACCATCTCTCGGCAAGGGCAACTGCGCGGGACACCAGATCGGACCGCGGCACGATCCCGTCCATGCAGGCAGCGGCCGCACGCACCTGATCCTCGGTATTGAGCCCGACGATGACGCTCGCCACCAGCGGCGAAAACAGCGGAAAGCGCAGCGCAAAACGCGTCATCGATCCGTCGACTTCGTTCGCGAACTCCGCGGCGACCTGCGCCCGGCGCTCGAACAGCGCGGCATTCTCGGGCGACTTCAGCCTGTGCCCGTCGGGCAGCGCAGCCTGGTCGGGGCGCTGGTCGGTAAGTATCCCCTGGTAGAGCGGCCTGATTGCGAGGAAGCCCTGCCCGCGCTTCTCCATTTCCGCGAACAGCGACTGCATCTCCATCTCGAGCGGATTGTAGTAAGCGACGAGGCCGGAGAAGCGGCCCGTCTCCACGGCGGCCCTGCCGCACGGGACTGTGTAGGGGAACGGCATCAGCCAGCCCGCCTTGCCCTCGTCGCGCAACGCCTCGAACGTCGCGACCACATCGTCGAGGATGCGCGGAAGCATCGGCAGCCGCTCCGCATCTTCATTCGGTTCCGCCCGCCACAGCCATTGCAGCACGGCGATTCGCTCGGTCGCCAGGTCCGTCAGCGCCTCCTCCACACGCATCCGAAACTTCGCGGCGTCGAAGCGCCCGCCATCCTCGAAATCCGGCACCGGCACCTTGATGATGTGGTGGATGTCGTGCCGGAGCGGATGGTCCTTGAGGACGCCGTTCATCATCCAGCGCACGCCGTACTCGTAGCTTGAATGCACGAAGTTGATGCCGACATCGAGGGCGGCGGCCAGCGCCCGTGCGCCGGCGTCCGATTTCGGATCCTGGCCAGGCTGCTTCTCCGCCGCCCGCATGGGGCCGTAGCAGAGCACGGAGACTTCGAGATCGGTTCCCGCGAGGCGTCGATGGTCCATGGCCCTGAATCCTCCTTGCACTTCTTCGTCACGTGTATACACTGGACGAAACAACGACAATCCGAAATCCGAGCACTGGGAGGAAGAGCAATGCGCAGAACCGTTCTGGCCATGGCGTCGCTGCTGGCGATTCCGGTCGCATTCGGCACCGGAGTGGCCCTGCCGACCGCGGCGGGGGCGCAGGAGTTCGTCCGGATCGCGACGGCCGGCTCCGGCGGCAACTACTACCGTCTCGGCGGCGGCCTAGCCTCGATCTGGAACGAGACGGTCGACGGCGTGCAGGCGACCATCCAGGCCACCGGCGGCACCGTCGAGAACCTCGATCTGCTCGCCGACGAGGAGGTCGAGATCGCCTATCTCGCCGGCAGCATCGGCAAGCACGCCTATGACAACACCGGCAACTTCAGCGACCGTCCGGCGGACCGCTACACGGGCCTACGGTCGATCGCGACCGTCTATCCCAACCCGCAATGGTTCCTGGCGATGGAGTGGGCCGAGGACGTCGAGTCCCTGCGCGATCTCAAGGGCAAACGGGTCTCCGTCGGCATGCAGGGAAGCCAGGGGGAGAACTGGTGGCGCCAGATCATGGAGCACATCGGCTTCACCTATGATGACATAACGCCCGAGTACACGACCCACCAGGCTGCGATCGACCAGGTGCGCAACCGCCAGATCGACGCGATCGTGTGGCCGGACGCGCCCGGCTCCGCCAGCATCCAGCAGGTGATGGACACCGGCTTCGCCCGCATCCTCGACATCGACGAGGACGTCGTCGCCTACATGGACGAGCAGGGCCTCGACTACCCCCACACGGTGCCGCCGGAAGGCGTGCCGGGCGCCGACCAGTCGGTGAAGACGTTCGCCGCGCCGACCACGTTCGCTACCCACGAGGGCGTTTCCGAGGACCTTGTCTACGAGCTCACGAAATCGATGTTCGAGAACAAGGAGCAGCTGATCCAGGTGCATCCGCTCGCCGAGTTCATGACGCTCGAGAACGCGCAGGACGGGCTACCCTTCCCCCTGCACCCGGGCGCGGAACGCTATTATCGCGAGATGGGCCTGCTGTAACGACGGCCGCCCGTCCGGCATGAACAGGAGGGGCCGGCCATGCCGGCCCCTCTGCGCAACCAGATGCGAATGGGCCGGATGTCCGACGCAGGCAAGCGCGAGACCGAGTGGGAGCGCCCCACGCTCGATGGCGAAGGCGTCATCGATGTGGATAAGATCAGCGCCGGCAGCGAGGTGCGCGGCGATACGCGCGAGCTGAGCGGACACTGGGCCCTGCTCTTCACAATCGTCGCGGCCGGATCGTCCATCTTCCATTTCTATACGGCGGGCTATCGCCCGTTGCCGGCAATGGAGCAGCGCCCGATCCACATGGCGCTGATGCTTTTCCTGTGCTTCGTGATCTACCCGGCGACCAAGGCCGGGCGCGACAGGCAGCCGGGCGTCCTCGACGTCGCCCTCGCCGTCATAGGCGCTGCGTCCGCCGGGTACCTCGCCTATAACTACACCGCCATCGTCTTGCGCGGCGGGTATCCCACGACGACAGACATCGTCGTCGGCACGATTTTCTGTTTGGCGGTGCTGGAAGCGGCACGGCGGACGATGGGGCTCTTCCTCATCATCCTCTCGGTCATCTTCGTCGGCTATCTCTTCGTGGGGCCCTACCTTCCGGGGATCCTCGCGCACGGCGGCTTCAGCTACACCCGCGTCGTTCGCCAGATGTACATGTCGACCGAGGCCGTCTTCGGCATCGCCGTCGGCGTATCGGCGACGTACGTCTACCTGTTCATTCTGTTCGGCTCGTTCCTGCAGAAGTCGGGGACGACCTCGTTCTTCACCAACATCGCTTTCGCGGCGGCGGGGCACAGCGTCGGCGGCCCCGCCAAGGTCGGCGTGCTGGCGAGCGGCCTGATGGGCATGATCCAGGGATCGTCGGCCGCGAACGTCGCCACCACGGGCGTCTTCACGATCCCGCTCATGAAGCGCCTGGGCTTCCGCCCGCACTTCGCCGCGGCGGTCGAGGCCGTCGCCTCCTGCGGCGGCCAGTTCCTGCCGCCGGTGATGGGCGCCTCGGCGTTCATCATGGCCGAATACCTGCAGATGCCCTACTCGTACGTCGCCGCCGGCGCCATCCTCCCCGCCGGCCTCTATTACGCGGCAGTCTACCTGCAAGTGCACCTCAGGGCGAAGAAGGTCGGCATGGAGGGTCTGCCGCGCGACCGGCTGCCCGCCGTCAAGAACGTCATCCTCCAGCAGGGCCATCTCGTGCTTCCGCTGTTCCTCCTCATCGGCATGCTGATGATGGGCTTCACGGCGCTCTACGCCGCGTTCTTCTCGATCATTTCGGTCGTCGTCATCAGCTCGCTGCGCAAGGCGACGCGGATGCGGCCGGCGGACATTCTCGAGGCCCTCGTGCTAGGCGCCCGCAATACCATCTCCACGGCGGTCGCCTGCGCCGCCGTCGGCTTCATCGTCGGAAGCGTCGGGCTTTCGGGCATAGGCCTCCTGTTTACGCAGTCGATCCTGGGGCTCTCCGGGGGCTTGCTGCTGCCCGCGCTGCTGCTGGCGGCGGCATGCTCGCTCTTCCTGAGCTTCGGCCTCCCGACGACATCGGTCTACATCATCACCGCCACGCTTGTGGCGCCCAGCCTCGTCGAGCTCGGCATCTCGCCCCTGGTGGCGCATCTCTTCTGCTACTACTGGGGTGGAGTCTCAGCGATTACGCCGCCGGTGGCTCTGGCCGCCTATGTCGGCGCCGGCATCGCAGGCGCGCCCATCATGAAGACCGGCTTCACCGCCACGCGCCTCGGCATGGCCGCCTATCTCGTTCCGTTCATCTTCGTATACTGGCCGGCGCTCGTGCTGTGGCACGAGGCGCCGCTCTATCGTGTGGTCCTGGCAGTTCTCGGCGGAGGGGTCGCCGTATTCTGCATGGGCGCGATCGGCGAACGCTACTTCTTCCGCACGCTGCCATGGCCGAAGGTCGCTCTGCTGCTGGCGGCAATCGTGCTCGTCATGCACCCCGCCAACATCGCCAACATCGTCGCCGTTGCGCTGGCGGCTTATGTCGGCGTCAGCGAATACATGGCCCGGAACCAGGCGGCGGCGAAGCCGGCCTGATCAGGCCTGATCAGAGGGCATAATTGACAGCTCGCGACATGGTCGCCAAGGTTCATCAGCAACACTCTGTCGCTCCTTGGAAGTGTCTCGGGCACCGTTGGCGTCTGCCGATCCTCAACCGTCGCGGGCCGCCTCTGGATTTCGACTTTGACAGAAGAAGAGCAAGTGGGAGGAGGTGTGACCGTGGAGCAAGGGATCCGGCGCGGCCGCACGTGTGCGGGTCTCGGCCCGGGCAACGTGCCGTGAGCGTGGCAGAGGCCGCGCATCTGCTCGAAGTCCGCGATCTTCACAAGCGCTTCGGGGGCGTTCACGCGCTGAGGGGTGCCTCGCTCGCCATTCGGCCGGGAGAGACCATGGCGTTGGTCGGCGACAACGGCGGGGCCGGGAAGTCCACCCTCGTCAAGGCGATCGCGGGCGTGCAGCCGGCCGATGGCGGCATTATGCTGCTGAAGGGGCAGGAAGTCAGCATCCGCTCACCCAGGGACGCCGGCCGCCTGGGCATCGAGATCGTCTACCAGGACCTGGCGCTCGCCAACTCGATGGTCGACTACGAGCCCAAGGAGGGGTCCGAGTTCCCGTTCGAGGATGCCGTGCTCAACTGGTCCGTCTACAATCACGAGGAGATGGGCTACCAGACCGGCACGTGGATCGCCGACTACTTCAAGGAGCAGGGCAAGGACAGCGCCAATGTGATCATGATCTGGGGACCGGTGGCCTCGGAAATTTCCCAGGCGCGAGGAAATGGTGTGCTGAAGGGTTTCGAGGAGGCCGAGGGCTTCGAGGCGAACGTCATCTACGACGGTTACGGCGACTTCCAGCGGGACCTCGCCTATGCCGAGGTAGAGCGTGCCGTGATCGCATATCCGGAAGTGGAGGTCATCGTCGGGCTGAACTCGGTCATGGCGATGGGATTGATGTCCGCGCTGGAGACCGAGGGCATGCTCGACGACGTGTTGGTGACCGGCATGGGCGGGCAGCCCGACGAGCTCGAGTTGGTCGCACGCGGCAAGATCGGTATCGCGGTGTTCCGCGATCCGCGCGGCATGGGCGCCAACTCGGCCGAGGCGTTGATCAGGGATGTGCGAGGCGAGACGGATCGGATCGAGCGTGTATCCTACACGCCCCTCCGCAACCTGGATTCCGTGGAAAGCATCCGGCAGTGGGTGCCGAAGGAGATGCTGGACATCGACGCTCGGCTGGCCGAGTAGCGCGTCTGGGGCGGGTCTTGCGGCCGGAGGTGGAGCCTCCGGCTACTCGGCTGACCAGGGTGTGGGCATCGGCATCGACGGCAGCCGGGCATGCGACGCTTTCGGCGGCGGCAAGCCCTCCGCCTTCCGCGGCACCATGTGGCTCAATCCGGCGCAGCACGGGCAACTCGCCATCCAACTGCTCGTCGACGCGATCAGGAATGGCAAGGATCTTCCCGAAACGACCTTCTCCTCGCCGGACCTGATCACGGCGGAGAGTTTCGCGGAGCATAAGGATACGCTTTGCTCCGGTTGATCTCAGCGCGCCGCGCCATGCGTTTCCGGGCGCGGCGCGCTTTGCTCGCGTGAAGGGCAGTAACGACCTCGCCATGAAGACACCCCTCGCGCCCGTGCTTGCCGTTGAAGGCCTGACCAACCGGCCTGCTGTCGTTTCCCGTGACGTCACGCCGTTCGATGCCAACGACATGCGGCATCGACAACGTGCGGCGCATTATGATCGGCCTTGGCGACCCTCTCGTCCATGGCTGCGGCATGCCCAGCCGCGAGCTGTTCGCGCAAGCCTAGGGTACACGCGGAACTCTGGTAACGACGGCAAAGCTGCACCTCAAATGCACGCCGTGATTCCACCATCGACATAGAGAACTTGTCCGTTCACAAAAGACGAAGCGGAGCTGGCCAAGAATACTGCCGCACCGACCAGTTCCTCGACATTACCCCAACGTCGTGCCGGGGTACGGTTCTCAAGCCAGGCGGAAAAATCCGGATTGTCGACAAGCGCCTGAGTGAGCGGCGTCTTGAAGTAGCCCGGAGCGATGGCATTGACCTGGATACCGTATTGCGCCCAGTCGGTGCACATGCCCCGCGTCAGGTTCCGCACGGCACCCTTGGTCGCGGTATAGGGGGCGATCCCCGGCCGAGCCAACTCGCTCTGTACCGAGGCGATGTTGATAACCTTGCCGTGTCCGCGGCGGATCATGTGCCGTGCGACCGCCTGACCTACAAAAAAGACGCTCGAGACGTTGGTCTTCAAGAGCTGTTCCCACCGGTCCGCCGGGAAGTCTTCCAGCGGTGTGCGGAACTGCATGCCGGCACTATTGACAAGTATGTCGATGACACCGACCTTCCGCTCAATCTCCTCCACACCCGCTTCGACAGCTATCTGATCGGTTACGTCGAAAGGTACGACGTCCACTGCGAACCCTTTGGCACGCAAGGCTGTTGCCGCCAAGTCGAGCTTGGCAGTATTACGCCCATTGAGTACAACGGTCGCGCCGTGCTGCGCCAGCCCTTCGGCCAGAGCGAAGCCGATACCTTGGCTCGAGCCGGTCACCAGGGCACGCTTCCCCGACAGATCAAAAAGCGAGCTCAACTGAATACCTCCAGGAAGCAAGGATCCTCCATCGGTTCAGATTACCGGCGTCAACAAGGGCTTGCCCGCAAAATGGGCGCTAAGGTTGTCGCGCATCAGCTGTCCCATCGCCTTGCGTGTCTCCACGGTCCCCGAGGCCTGATGCGGCTGCAGGAGCACAGTGTCCAGCGCGGCGAAACGCGGGTCGAGCGCCGGCTCGTTCTCGAAGACATCGAGCGCCGCGCCGCCCAGGCTCCCGTTCTCCAGCGCGTCCAGCAGCGCCTCCTCGTCGACATTGGCAGCGCGCGAAACGTTGACCAGCATGCCGTCCGGCCCCAGCGCCTCCAAAACCTCCCGGTCCACGATATGACGGGTATGAGGCGTCGCGGCCAGCGTGACGAACAACACATCCGCCCATCGGGCGAGCGCGACGGGGCTATCAACGTACTCCCAGTCACTGGAATCGGGCTTTCTGGCGCGGCTGAAATACGCAACAGGAATGTCGAAACCGACCAGCCGCCGGCCGATTGCTTGGCCAATCCTGCCCAGCCCCAGAATGCCAGCGCGGCGGCCATGAACCCGGTGCATCAGGGGGAATGGCCCCTTGTCCCTCCAGGCACCCGACCGGACCCAGTGGTCGGCAGGCACGACACCGCGGCCCAGCGCCAGCATCATGCCAACCGCCAGATCTGCGACATCGTTCGTCAATACGTCCGGAGTATTGGCGACGCGGATGCCGCGTTGCCGGCAGGCCTCCAGGTCGACGCCGTCATAGCCGACCCCGTAAATCGAAATGACCTCCAGCCTGGGCATTGCCTCGATCATCTGCCGGTCGACGACCGACTCGCCGCGGCAGGCGACGCCGCGGACGCTACCGCCCACGCGCCTCAGCAGTTCGGGCTTGTCTTCGGCCTCGAAGTAGCGGTGTACGATGAACTGCTCGTTGAGGGGCCCTTCGTCCCATTCCGGATAGGGACCGACCTGCAGTATCTCGACCTTGCTCAATTGATCGCTCCTCTCTGAATCGCCCGAGCTGGCGCGCCTGTTGCCTGAACACCTTTAGTGATCTCGGGCACCAACGAAATGAGCAGGAGCACGAGCAACTGGATGAGAATGAAAGGCAGGAAGCCGCGAAAAATGTCTGGCAGATAGTTTGCCCTGTTGTGTGGTCACACAGGCCCTGCAGATCGCCGTACGCGCAGCCAGGACCACAAGTTCGAAAGCGGGAATCCGGAATGCGAGGCGATGACGCGCTCGAAAGCCCTCCGCATTCCGGCAATACCGGGAATCCGGTCCATCAGATGCGCATGGGCCGGCTCGAAATGCTGAACGAGCCCGCGCCGCGTCCGCCCCACAAGTATGGTAAAAATGTATTCCTCGTGTCCGGGAGTGGTCACCGTGGGATGATAGCCGCTCGGAATGAGAAAGCTGTCGCCATGGCGGACCAGCTCGACACGCGGTTCCTCCCCATTGTGATAGATGAACTGTGCGCCGAACCCGGTCTCCGGGCGGTAGCGGAAGTGATAAAGTTCCTCGTGATCGGTCTCGACCGGTCGTTCCCCGCCATCGCCGTCCGGCTCAAACCGGTCGGTGTCATGCTTGTGTGGAGGGTAGCCGGACCAGCATCCTTCCTCTGCGAAAAGCTCGCTCACAAGCAGATTGCCGGCGCGGCTAGCGGCATTTTGACCTAGCAGGTGACAGATGCGGCGGCTGGACTTGGTCTCGGACGAGCCGACATCGACGCAAACTATGTCATCGGGAGATACGCGGAACGGCTCGAACTCGCAGTCCGTGACGCCGCCCGCCACGGCGAGCTCGATATCAGTCAGGGCGCGGATCCGGATAGGCGCCCCCGCGCCCGCATAGACACTGTCGGCATTGCCGTCCCAGACAGAATCGCGACCGCCGACATTGTCGAACCTGCGACCGCCGATTTCGACATTCATGCGGCCTGACATGGGCACGAGGTGAATCTCGAAGCCCGGCAAATCCAGGGTGCGCTCTTGACCGGACGACAGCCGGAGCAGATCAAAATAGATCAAATCCTCGCCGCTCTGCGGGCGCACGATGGGCGAACCGCTCCCGCCTGCGCGGATCACGCGGGCTCCGGCACGCATCTATCTGTCCGCCGCTGCCAGCTTGATTGAGGACCGTTCCGACCGACTCATGAGGCCGCCACTCCGCCGTCTTCGGGCACATCCGCCCGGTTGGCAGCTGCGGCATCGAAGCGCGCCTGGGTCATGGTCAGGTGTCGATGCATGGCATGGGCAGCCGCGTCGGCGTCGCCGCGCTCCAGCGCCCGGACCACCGCTGCGTGCTCTTCGGCAGCATGCAGCGCCCGACCTTCCAGGCATGAGCCCCGTTCGTGCGCGAGCTGGCTGATGTCAGGCGCAAGAACACTTGTCAGCGAATGCAGTATTTCGTTGCCGCAAATGCGGGCGATGGCGAGGTGGAACAGCACGTCCTCCTCCACGGCCGGTTCGCCCTTTACTGCCGCTTCAGCATGGACCCGCTGAGCGTCGCGCACCGCCGCGAGAGCTGAGGCGTCCGCGCGCAATCCGGCGAGCCGCGTTGCCTCGACCTCGATCAGTCGACGCGCCTCGATCATGCTGGTCAGCGTCGGCTCGGACAGCGCGATCACGTTTGAGATCAGCCCCGCCAGCCCATTAGGAGCAAGGTTTTTCTCCACCGTGGTGCCGCTCTGCGGGCGGGTGCGGACGATGCCGTAGAACTCCAGACGTCTCAGTGCCTCACGCACCGGCGTGCGTCCCACATTGAAGCGTTGCGCCAGCAAACGCTCCGAGGGGAGACGATCGCCGGGCTTCAGCATGCCCTCGTCAATCAACGCTTTGATCTGGCGAAGGATGATGTCGGCAGGTTGCTCGATCTCGACCGCGCTCAGGCGGTCCAGAACGTCGCGCGACGCTTCTTCGGGTGTGTTGGATCGATCGGTCATGACGACGCCAATGTATCGGTCATGACGCCAATGTAACAGAGGACCCTAACTGGTCAACCAACTTTTGGATGTTGGTTGACCAGTTTGCGCCGTGGTGTTAGCTCATAAGTGCAGCGCCGGCTTGGCAGCCACCGGCCACGGAGGGAGGAAATAATGAAACAGCCGAGTTTTTGGTCCGTTCTGGCGAGCGGAGTCTTTGTGTTAACGCTGACAGGCTCGGCATTTGCCGAATGGCCCGACCGGCCGATCACATGGATCGTGCCCTGGGGTGCTGGCGGCGCGGCAGATCAGATAACCCGGGCCGTTGTGCCCTTAATGGAAGAAGAACTGGGCGTGCCGATCAACGTCGTGCTGCAGCCCGGAGGCAGCGGCGTCGTGGGCCACACGGCAATCGCCGTGGCCGAGCCCGATGGGTACACCTGGGGCCTGGGCACGGTCGAGATCGCTATGCTGAACTGGCAGGGCCTGGCTGATTTCACGACGGACAGCTTCACGGTGGCCGCGGTACTCAATGCCGATGCTGGCGGGCTGATCGTGGCCGAGGGCTCTCCATATGCAAACGCCAAGGAGTTGCTCGACGCCATCAAAACGAGCCCGGCGGGCACGTTCAAGGCTTCTGGTACCGGCCAGGGCGGCATCTGGCATCTGGGGCTGGTCGGCTGGCTCCTAGCCGAGGGCGTCGATCCTGCCAGCGTACCCTGGGTTCCCAATCAGGGAGCCGGGCCTTCGATGCAGGATCTCGTCGCCGGAGGCGTCGACTTCACGACGAACTCGCTGGCCGAGGGACGCGCGCTGATCAATGCCGGGGAAGCTCGGGCCCTTGCCGAAATGGGCAATGAGCGGCACGAGCTGTTCCCGGACGTTCCCACGATCGAGGAGGCGACCGGCACCGACTATGCCGTTTACACTTGGCGCGGCGTGTTTGGCCCCACTGGCATTGCCGAGGATGTTGTCGCCAGGTTTGTGGCCGCGCTCGACAAGGCCCGGCAGAGTCAGCAGTTCAAGGACGTGATGGGCAACGGCGGGTTCGGAATCGCCTGGATTCCGACCGCCGAAGGGGCCAGCTTCATTTCCGACTCCGAGACTGCCTTCGGCTCGATCATGAAGCAGGCCGGCATGATCGAATAGGCGCGACCGGCGTCCAAAGGGTCCGGAAAGCAGAAGGTGACAGAGTGAAAGTCTCCGACCGGCTTTTCGGGCTCTTCTTCGTCCTTCTGGGCGTAGCGCTTGCACTCTACGGACGCAGCCTTCCGCCCATGCCCGGCCAGGCCTATGGCGCGGGGCTGTTTCCCCTGATCATCGGGATTCTCTTGTGCTCCGCTGGTGCGATTCTGGCGATCGGGGGCTGGCGGCGGCGGCACGATGAAGCGCTGATTTCGCCGGCAGACTGGGCGCGCAACCGATCCGACCTCGTCAATCTGGCTATCGCCTTTGTCTGCATCCTCGCCTTCGGCCTGTTTATCCGCCAGATCGGATTTGCCGTTTTGACGGCAGCGACCGCTACTCTACTGCTACTGCGGTTCGGCCAGCCTTGGTGGCGCGCCGCCACAGCGGCGGTGATCGCGGCGGCAGCGTTGCAGTATCTCTTCGCCGGTCTGATGCGAGTGCCCCTGCCGCCGGGACTGTTATACGGGCTGGTCTATTGATGGATACGCTCGTTGCCGCAGTTGCGCTTCTGGCCGACCCCTGGGTGATAGCGGTCGTTCTGCTCTCGGCAGCGCTCGGTCTGTTCGTCGGCGCGATGCCCGGCCTCACCGCCGCGATGGCCGTGGCGCTGCTTGTGCCAGTGACGCTCTATATGGAGCCGGTACCGGCCCTGGCGATGATCGCGACCCTGAGCTGCATGACGATCTTTGCCGGTGACATTCCGAGCTGCCTGCTGCGCATTCCGGGGACGCTGGCCTCGGCCGCCTATGCCGACGAAGCCTATGCCATGGCGCAGAAGGGCCAGGCTGAGATGGCGCTGGGGTCAAGCGTTGTCTTCGCTGCCATAGGCGGCATTCTCGGCACGATGGTGCTGGCGACCGCCGCGCCGGAGCTTGCGCGGATCGCTCTGCGGTTCAGCTCCTTCGAGTATTTCTGGCTGGTCTGTCTCGGCCTCTCCTGCGCCGTGCTCGTGGGCAGCCAGTCAACGACCAAGAGCCTCTTGTCGCTGATGCTCGGGCTGGTGGCCGGCATGATCGGCATCAACAACCCTGCGGCTTTTCCGCGGCTGACATTCGGCAGCATTGATCTGATGGGCGGGGTCGAGCTCATCGCCGCAATGGTCGGCCTTTTCGCGGTCTCCGAAATCTTCCGCATGGTCACAAGCGGCCATCGCCAACCGGCACCGGACTTCCAGCCGCGGGGCCGCATTCTGGCGGGCCAATGGAAGCTACTGCGCCGCTACCCGGCGCAATGGCTGGGCGGATCGGGCATCGGCACGGTGATAGGAGCCCTGCCCGGCGCGGGCGTCGATATCGCGGCCTGGGTGAGCTATGCGGTCAGCAAGCGGTTCTCGCGGCAGCGTCATCTTTTCGGTACGGGGCACCCCGAGGGCATCGTGGCGGCAGGCGCGGCCAACAACGCCGCGGTGAGCGGCACCTGGATTCCGGCGCTGGTGTTCGGCATTCCGGGGGACGCGATCACCGCCATTCTGATCGGGGTCCTCTATCTAAAGGGGCTCAACCCGGGGCCGATGATCTTCCAGAATCAGGCTGATGTGGTCGTGGCGCTGTTCGTTGTGTTCTTTGCCGCTAACTTGGTGATGATCCCGCTCGGAGTCGGGGCGATCAAGCTGTCAGTGCACATACTGCGCATCCCCAAACTGCTGCTGGTGCCTCCTATCCTGGCGTTGTGCGTGATCGGCGCCTATTCGATCACCAACAACCCGATGTCGATCCTGGTCATGCTGGCCTTCGGAGTGGCCGGGTTCGTGCTGATGGAGAACGACTTTCCGGTCGCGCCCGCGATCCTCGGCATCGTCCTCGGGCCGATGCTGGAGCAGAACTTCTTCAACTCGATGATCAAGGCCGACGGGAACTTCCTCGAATTCTTCTCCCGGCCGATCGCGATGTGGCTGGGAATTGTGACACTTCTCGTCTGGGTCTTGATGGCGGCGAGCCTTGTTGCGGCCAAGCGGTATCCGGAGGTGACGAACTCCACTATGCCGTCCTGAAAGCGGTTCCGCACCGCGGACCCACACTCACGCAAACTGGGAAGCGTTCGTACCGCCCCTCCGCGGTCAAGTGTCGAACCTATTCCGGTTCGAAGCGCGAGTGTGCAACGTCCAGAAGAGACAGCATGCTCACGCATCACCTTCCACTTCACGCCCAAACATGCCTCCTGGCTCAATCAGATCGAAATCTGGTTCTCCATCCTGGTGCGCAAGCTGCTGCGCCGCGCCAGCTTCCTCTCCAAGGCCGATCTCAGGCTCCGCATCGAGAGCTTCATCGACCACTTCAACCGCACCATGGCAAAGCCATTCAAATGGACCTGGGCCGGAAAGCCATTGACCATCTAACACATGCGTCCAAACTTCAGCCGCGGTGTACTAGTTGCGAGGTCCGTAGCCCGGATGGAGGGTGAAGCCCGCAATCCGGGGCCGCGCTGACCGCGGCGCCGCTCCCCGCATTGCGCGCAGCCTGCCCTCGAGCCGGCCGAAAGCCGGACCCGGGGGCTCCATGCGGGCTACGATTCGTCCACCCCGAGTTGACGGCGGCTACGC
>CAZARE010000064.1:0-3636 GCA_964487455.1 uncultured Propylenella sp. | reverse complement strand
CCGCGCTCGTATGCGCGGCCTCGAAAGGGCTGGGCAAGGGCTGCGCCTTGGCGCTCGCGCGCGAAGGCGTGAACGTCGTCATCACCGCGCGCGGCAAGGAGGCGCTGGAGGCCACCGCGGAAGAGATCCGCAAGGCCACCGGCGCGAAGGTCCTGGCCGTTGCGGGCGACATCACTACCGAAGAGGGACGCAAGGCGGCGCTCGCTGCCTGCCCGAGCCCGGACATCCTCGTCAACAACGCGGGCGGCCCGCCGCCGGGGGATTTCCGCAACTGGACGCGCGAGGACTGGATCAAGGCGGTGGACGCCAACATGCTCACGCCCATCGAGCTCATCAAGGCGACGATCGACGGCATGATCACCAACAAGTTCGGCCGCATCATCAACATCACATCCGGCGCGGTGAAGATGCCGATCCCGGAGCTGGGGCTTTCCAACGGCGCGCGCACGGGCCTCACCGGCTTCGTCGCCGGGCTCGCGCGCCAAGCCGCGCAGCACAACGTGACCATCAACGCATTGCTGCCGGGACCGTTCGACACCGACCGGCTGCGCGGCAACATGGAGTTCAACGCGAAGAAGCTCGGCTCGACGGCCGCCGAGCTCGCCAAGCAGCGCGCCGACGCCAACCCGGCGAAGCGCTTCGGCACTATCGAGGAGTTCGGCGCGGCCTGCGCGTTCCTCGCCAGCGTGCACGCCGGCTACATCGTCGGGCAGAACATCCTGCTGGACGGCGGGGCCTTTCCGGGAACGTTCTAGAAGCGCCCGCTTCCGATCAGTCGATACGGGCGAGCGCCCGCGGCAAGGCCCTCAACCCTCGAGGTTCATGCCTCGCAAGATATTCTTGCCGGTGCGCTGGATGTGGCGCTCGAGCAGCCGACACGCCTTGTCGGCGTCGCGATCGAGGGTCGCTTCGGAGATGGCCTTGTGCTCGCCGGCGACGTCGCGGTCCAGCTTGTGCGTAGCGAGGAAAAGCCGCCGGTAGCGGTCGGTCATGTCATTCAATTGCTCGCAGAACTGCAGCAGAATCGGCGCGCCGCAGGCCCGGATTAGCGCGCCATGATAGGTGCGGTGCCAGCGTTCCCAGTCCTCCGCTTCGGGCGCGTTCCAGCGCCGGTCCTCGAGCTTGGAGAGGCGGTGATGCGCGGCGAGCAGCTCGGCCTCCCAAGCCTCGTCGCCGCGCGCAATCGCCTCGCGCAGCGCCAGGCTCTCGAGCAGCGTGCGCAGCCGCACCACCTCGTCGAACTGCGCCTTCGACACCGGCGCAACGCGGTAGCCGCGCGCCTCTGCGACGATCAGCCCCTCGGCCACCAGGCTCGAGAGCGCCTCGCGGATCGGGCTCCAACTCACGCCGAACGCGGACTTCAGTTCCTCGAGTCGTATCTTGGTGCCAGGCTTGCGCGCGCCCGAGACGATGTCGGCGCGCACGCGCCGGCAGATCGCCGCGGAGAGCGTGCCCCCGCCCTCGGCGGCCTCAGGCGCCGGCGCTACAGCGACTTGTGCGTCCCGTCGCAAAACGGCGCCTTCTTCGAGCGCTTGCAGCCGCAGAAGAACACCGTCTGGTCCTTCTCCTGCGTCCAGACGTGCGGCTTGATGCCGGTCTTCGTCGAGGTGTGCGAGCCGTCGCAGAAGGGCTGCGACTTCGACAGGCCGCAGGCACACCAGGCGTAGCGATAGCCCGCGAGCAGGTCGATCTTGTAGGGCTCCTTCTGGGCGATGACCGGCTCTTCAGTGGTCATTTCCGACATGCCGCCTCCTCTGCGGTTCGTTAGATGACTTGACGATCGTAACGCGATGCGTTTATCGTTATTCTGCCATCTGTACTGGTCGCGTCAAGGAGGAGCCTCATGCGAAACGCCGTCCCGGTCAACGCCGATCCGACGAAGTGTGCCGTTGTCGATACCAACGCCATCCCCTGGGAGAAGACCGAGCAGGCAGGCGTGTGGCGCAAGACCCTCGAGCTCGTGAACGACCCGAGGATGGGACGCGAAACTTCGCTTCTCAAGTTCGACCCGGGCGCGGCGCTGCCCGTCGAGACGCTCAAGGAGCGTCTCGACCTCTACGTCATCGAAGGCACGCTCGAGGACGGCGAGGCGCGCTACGACGCTGAATCCTTCGTGCGCCTCGCACCGGGAGAGCGCTTCGCGCCTTCCTCCCGCGAGGGCTGTGTGATCTACGCCAAGTGGCGCGTGCCGATCCGCCCGGGCGCCGCCGGGCGCACCGTCATCGACGCCGCCACCGCGCAATGGCTCGACTTTCCCCACCGTGGCGCGAAAGTGCTGCACCTGTACAAGAACGTGGACGGCATCGAGACCGGGCGCATCGGGAACGTCTACCCCAACCGCAAGATCCCTTCGCACGATCATTCGATCGGCGAAGAGACCTTTGTCCTCGAGGGTTGCCTCAAGGACGAATACACCGCCTACGGCAAGGGCGTGTGGTTCCGCATGCCGTGCGGCGTGCCGCATGCGCCCTACACCGAAACCGAGAACTGCAAGATGCTGATTCGCGAGGGCGACCTCGTCTGGTAGGGCTTTCCCAAGAGGAGGAGATATGAGGAGACTGATCGCCGCCACCGCGCTTGCGGCACTCGCCGCGCAGGCCGCGGCTGCCGACTTCACCATGAAGATCGGCCTGGGCACGATGAACGACATCCAGCACCTGTGGGCCAATTCGATGAAGGAGGCGATCGAGTCGGGTTCCAAGGGGCGCATCGAGGTGAAGGTGTTCCCCCGCAACCAGCTCGGCACCATCGCCAGCCAGATCGAGGGGCTGCAGCTCGGCACGGTGGAAGCCTTCATCGCACCGGCGGACTTCTTCGCCGGCGTCGACCCGCGCTTCGGTACCTTCTCCATCCCGATGCTCTTCAAGAGCCCGGCGCACGCGGAGAAAGTCCTCCTCGACCCGGCGATGAACAAGGACATCCTTTCGCTCGGCGCCGATAAGAACATCGACGTAGTCTCGGTCGTGACCTACGCTACGGCGCACTACTTCGGCAAGCAGCCGCTGCGCAGCCTCGACGACTTCAAGGGCAAGAAGCTGCGCGTCAATGCCACGGACGCCGAGCGGACCAAGATGCGCCGGTTCGGCGCCACCGCCGTAGCCATGGACCTCGCCGAGGTGGTCCCCGGGCTGCAGCAGGGCGTGATCGACGGCACCATGAGCGCCACCGCGGTGTACGTGATCTTCAAGTTCCACGACGTCGCCAAGGTGCTCACCGAGGTGCACGATACGATGATCATCTCCACCGGGGCGGTGAGCAAGCCGTGGCTGGACAAGCTGCCCGCCGATCTGCGCCAGCTGGTGATCGACACCGGCCGCGAGCTGCAGCCCAAGCTCATGGCTGCCTCGCGCGAGATGGATGCGGCGATGCGCAAGAAGTGGCAGGAAGCCGGCGGCAGCTTCGTGCAACTGCCCGCCGCGGACAAAGCCAAGGTGCAAGGGCTGCTGACCGACGTGGGCGACGAGGTGACCAAGGGCAATCCGCGCGTGCATGACTTCTACCAGCGCCTGAAGTCGACGGCCGCCAAGTACTGAAAGCGCTCGTCGCCCTCGCCGAAGGCCTCCTCGGCGTGCTGATGCTCGCCGGGGTGGCGATCAATTTCGCCAACGTGGTCGGACGCTACGCGTTCGGCCACGC
>CAZARE010000063.1:0-2848 GCA_964487455.1 uncultured Propylenella sp. | reverse complement strand
CTCCGCCCTCGGCCCTGTCTGGTTCGACGCCGATTTTCGTGGCGTCGATCGAGTCATGATGGCTACCGAGCATTACTGGCAGTTCGTGACAGACGATCTCGTCGTGCGGACGCTCAGGCCGGCGCATTAGGGGAGCTATGGCCGGAATTGGGTGACTCGGCCGGTCAGGCGGCGCGTTGGTCGGACACCGCGGTGACCGCGATGCCGTCGGTGAACTTGACGCCGGCGATGACCATCGGCAAGCGGTTTTCGCCCTTCAGCCGCCGCCAGGTCTTCGACGCGGCGATGACGAGCTTGAAGACCATGAGGCGGGCTGTGTTGTGCGAGAGGGCGCCCTTGGTGCGCACCGTTCGGTGCCTGACGGTTGCGAAGACACTCTCGATCGGGTTCGCCGTTCGCAGGTGATCCCAATGCTCTGCCGGGAAGTCGAAGAAGGCCAGCAGGGCGTCGCGATCCTTGATCAGGCATTCGACCGCCTTGGGATATTTGGCGCCATACTTCTCGGCGAAGACGGTGACGGCGGCCTCCGCGGTGGCCCGGTCCGGGGCGTCGCGCACCTCGCGCAGGTCGACTTTCATCCCCGGCTGCACCGATTTGGGCACCTTGTTGAGGACGTTGACGATCTTGTGCACCCAGATCCTATGAGGAGTGGATAGCGACCTGCGCTCTCTGGCAAAGCGAGGTTGCTAAAACATCTCACTCTGGAGGCCGAGCATGCTGGTTGCAGCTACCCAATCCGAAGCGCCGATCGCTATCCGTACTGATCTTGGCGCGATCTTTGTCTCATTGGAACTGAGCCGATCGAAATGGTGGATCACCTCGCTCTCGCCCGGTGGCGGCGAGAAGATGTCGAAACATATGGTGGTAGCCCGCGATGTCGCCGGCATGCTGGCGCGGTTTGCCGAGCTCAACAGGAAGGCGCAGGCGCGAACCGGGAGATGCTTTCCGATCATCGCGATCCAGGAGGCCGGGCTCGACGGCTTCTGGATCCATCGCGTTCTGCAGGCCGAGGGGATCGAAAGCTACGTCGTTGATCCGGCGTCGATTGCGATCTCGCGCCGGCGGCGCCGGGCAAAGACCGACAAGATTGACGGCGAGGCGCTGGTTCGGGCGGTGCTGGCCTATAAGCGCGGCGAGCCGCGGGTGTGCGCCATGGTTCGGGTGCCGACGCCCGAGGAAGAGGACCGCCGCCGTATCTCGCGTGAACGCAAGGCGTTGACGAACGAGCGCGTGCGCCACGTCAACCGCGTCAAAGGGCTTCTGTTCGGGCAGGGCGTATCCGGCTACGAGCCGATGCGCCGCGACCGGCGCAAGCGACTGGAGGAGCTCCAGACCGGCGACGGTTGTTCGCTGTCTCCACATTTGAAGGCGCAGATCGAACGGGAACTTGACAGGCTCGAACTGCTTCTGGAGCAGATAAAAGCAGTCGAGCTCGAACGCGATGCAATGCTCGCTGCCGCGCAAGTCGGCTCGCCAGCGCCGGCAATGCTGCTCGACCTGAAAGGCATCGGGCCGGAGTTTGCCGCTGTCTTGTGGTCAGAGGGGCTCTCCCGTCACTTCGATAACCGACGGCAGATTGCCGCCTATGCGGGCCTCGCGCCGACACCCTGGCAGAGCGGGTCGGTCGATCACGAGCAGGGGGTTTCGAAAGCCGGCAATCCAAGGCTGCGAACGATGCTGATCCAGCTCGCCTGGCTATGGGTGCGCCATCAACCGCGATCCGCGCTCGCCTTGTGGTTCCAGGGCCGGGTAAAGCACAATGGAGGGCGCCTCAAGAAGACGACGATTGTCGCGCTCGCTCGCAAGCTGCTCGTCGCGCTGTGGAAGTACGTCGATGCGGGCGTCGTCATCGAGGGCGCGGTCATGAAGACCGCCTGATGCATTCGCCAAACCGAATTTTGCAATCTTCCAGGGCCTGATCAGTCCTGGCGGATCCAGGTGGACGAACCGAAGCGCTGTTTGGCTGAAATGCCGCTATCCCAGAATGGTCCCGTCCTCCTTGAGCCCTTGTCCGCCGCAAGCGGGATGTTGGTGCAGCTGTTTCGAACAGCGACCGTATATAAGTTGGATCAGGCTCGGCAACGAGCCGCGTCATGCAATCTGGGCTCAGATCATGGATGCCGCAATAACCGACGAAGAGCAGAAAGGATTCCACGTTCCGCGTTGACTCTCCTCATATAAGCAGCGCTGATGACGGGTGGTGGGGAAGATCTGCTCCAGTGCCTTCCAGAAGCCGAGCGCGCCGTCGCCGACGGCGATCTCCGGCGCTGCGGAAAGGCGGCGGGCCTTCAGGCCGACGAGCAGCTCACGCCAGCTCTGGGCGCTCTCGCGCACCCCAACCTGGAAGCCGACGAGCTCCTTCCTGCCTTCCGGCGTGGCGCCGACGATCACCAGCATGCAGGCGGCGTCATCCTCCATGCGGGCCTGCAGATAGATCCCATCGGCCCAGATGTAGACGTAGCGCCTGGCGGAGAGGTCGCGGCGCTGCCAGCGGTCGTATTCGATCTTCCATTCCTCCTTCAGTCGCCCAATCACCGATGGCGACAGGCTCGGCGCGTCCTTTCCGAGCAGCGCCGCCTGAAAGTCGCCGGTCGAGATGCCGCGCAGATAAAGAACCGGCAGCAGAGCATCGAGGCTCCTGGTCCGGCGCGCCCATTTCGGAAGAAGCGCCGAGGAGAAGGTGATGCGCTCCCCACCCGCCTCGCCGGCGCCGCGGTCGCGCAGCTTCGCCCGCCTTACCGGCACCGCACCGATCCCGGTCTGGATCGCGCGCTCCGGCCCGTGACCGTGCCGCACGACGCGAGCCCGGCCATCGGCAAGCCGTTCACCCTGCATCGTCGCCAGAAAG
>CAZARE010000062.1:0-4246 GCA_964487455.1 uncultured Propylenella sp. | reverse complement strand
GGCATGTGCGGGCAGTTGCACCAGACCACGCCTGGCAGCGGCGTCTTCAGCCACCAGAAGTCCCAGGAGCCTCCGATGATACGCTTGGCCTCCCGGTCGACCTCGAGGAAGCGTTCCGGCTCCTCGAACTGAAAGCGCTCGGCGCTCTCGGTATCGACGCCGCCCAGCCTCGAAACCGTGGTCAGGATATAGGAGGAGGTGGCGAAGGCGGCGCCCGCGGAGGCGGCGACATCGAGATCACCGGTGGCGTCGATGATCACCTTCGCCTTCATCGCCAGCCGGCCTTCCTTGGATTCCACCACGATGCCCGTCGCCGCGCCGTCCTCGACCAGCGTTTGGCTGAACCAGCAATGCAGCTTGAGGCGGACCTTCGCCTCGTCGACCATCTCGTAGGCCGCGCGCTTGAAGCCGTCCGGATCGAACGCGGCGGCATAGACGATCGGATGCGGCTTGCTGTGCGTATGGAAGTCGAACGTTCCCCATCGCGCCCAGCGCCGCCAGGCCTCCTCCGTGCTGCGAACCGGCTCCATGCGGTCGGCTTCCGGCGGCACGACCGCGAGCCCGTGGCGCTGCATGCGCTCGATGATCTCGATTGCCTGCCCGCGCACCGAGACTTCGGTTCCGTTATGCATGTCGTCCAGAACGAGCACCATGCCGCCGGAAGCCAGTCCGCCGAGATAGGGATAGCGCTCGACAAGAATCGTGTCCGCCCCCTGGCGCGCCGACGCGACGGCGGCGGCAAGGCCGGCCGGGCCGCCTCCCACCACGATGACATCGGCCGTGGCGGCGACGGCCGTCGTACGAGCGGCCTCGGTGACGCTTGCCGTGTTGGTCATCTTTCCTGTCCTTCTGCGTTGGTCCGCCAGGCCGCGCTCAATGCACCGAGTCAGCCTTCCAACGGATCACCTTCTTCTCGACCACGGAGACGATCGAGAACATCGCCACTGCAAGCCCGGCGCCGACGAACACCGTGGCGTAGAGCAGCGGGGAGCGGAAATTGTAGGTCGCCTCGATGATCAGCGCTCCGATGCCGAACGCCGAACCGATCCACTCCGCCACGATCGCCCCGATGACCGATGTGGTCGAAGCGATCTTCAGCGCCGCAAACAGGAACGGCAGCGAGGACTGGAGGCGCACCTTCCAGAAGACCTCGCTCTTGCTCGCGGAGAGCACGCGCATGAGTTCCAGCGTCTGCGGGTTAACCGCCTTCAGTCCGCGCACCATGTTGACGAGCGTGGGGAAGAAGGAGATGAGCGCGGCAATGGCGATCTTCGGCGCGTAGCCGTTGCCGAGGAGGAGCACGAGGATCGGGGCGACCGCGATGATGGGGATCGTCTGGATGAACACCGCGAGCGGATAGAAAGCGTCCTCCGCGCGCGGGCTGTGGACGAACCAGACCGCCACCAGGATGGCGACCACGTTGCCGAGGAAGAAACCGGAGACGGCCTCGAGCAATGTCGGCCAGAAATTCATCAGCAGCATGTTGCCGTGCGTGCCGAAGGTCTTCAGCACCGCAAACGGCGTCGGAGCGATGTATTCGGGAACGCCGCCGACATCAACGATCAGGTACCACAGGACGAGCACCCCGAAAGCCGCCATAACTGCCGGCAGTCGCCGGCGGAAGTCGCGGCGGCGCGCCCGCGCCACGGCCGCGGGCGCTCCGATCGTCTGGCGCGCCACGCCGGTGGCTTGCATCAGCAGGTCTCCAGAAGCTGGCGCAGATGCGCGGTGATCCGGATAAACTCGACTGTATCGCGCATCGCAAGCCGCCGCTTGGGCGGCAGATCGACGGTGAAGAACTCGCGCACCCGACCCGGATTGGCGGAAAGCACGAGAACGTGCTGGCCCAGGAACGCCGCCTCGGGGATGGAGTGGGTCACGAATACGATCGTGGTTCCCGTCTCCTCCCAGATTCGCAGCAACTCCTCGTTCAGCTTGTCGCGGGTGATCTCGTCAAGCGCTCCGAACGGCTCGTCCATCAGGAGAATGCGCGGCCGGCAGACGAGAGCGCGGGCGATGGCGACGCGCTGGCGCATGCCGCCGGAAAGCTCGTGGGGGAGAGCGTCCTCGCGGCCGGTCAGGCCCACGAGCGCAAGCAGATCCTCCGGCCTGGCATAGCTTGCCGCATTCGAGGCGGCACCCCCGACCTCAAGGGGAAGCCGCACGTTGTCGATGGCGGATCGCCACGGCAGCAGGGTGGCGTCCTGGAAGACGAAGGCGAAGCTCCGTTCGCGGCGGGCCTGTTCGGGAGTTCCGCCGAACACGGTGACGCGGCCCTCCGCTGCCGGCACCAGATCGGCGATGGCGCGCAGCAGCGTGGACTTGCCGCAACCGGAAGGCCCGAGCATCGTGACCAGCCCGCCTTCCGGGACGCTCACCGAGACCCGCTCCAACGCCGTGACGACCGACTCTTCCTCGCCGAAGCGGACGGTCAGACCCTCGATCGAAACGGCGGGCTGGGCCTCGGCAGCTCTCGTCACCCGCTGCGGGACGGCTGCCATCAGCCAACCTGCATGCGCACTTCGTTGCTGCCTTCGAGGACGGCGAGCGTCATCACATCGTCGACGGTCGGCACCGAGCCCTGGAACTGATCGAGCTCGGCGTAGATGTCGATCTGCGCCTGCCAGTTCTCCGGGGTCATCTGTCCCCAGCCGCGTTCCTTGGTGGGCGCGCCGAAAGAATACTCGATGCACGGTCCCACGGCTTCAAGCTCGCTGGCGCGGTCGAGATTGGGGAACTCCGTCACGAGGAGGTCGACCGCCTCGGTCTGGTTTTCCTTGGCGTAGCCCCAGCCGCGTGCGGAACCCTTGAGGAAGCGGACAAGCACGTCCTCCTGTTCGGCGAGGGTGGCGTCGGTCGCGTAGTAGACGTTCGCGTAGAGTTGGATTCCGGTATCCCAGAGCCGCATGTCAACGCGGTCCGCGCCGAGCACGGCGAGTGCGTTGGTGTTGGTCAGCCAGCCGGTCACGGCCGATACTTGGCCGGTCATCAGCTGGTTCATGTCGCTGCCCATGTTCACCAGCTCGACCTGATCCTCCGAGATGCCGTTCTTGGCGAGCAGCGCGCGGGCGAGGATGAAGGCGGTCGGCTGGGTGGCGATCACCTTGCCGACCATGTCCTTGGGCTCGCGGATCGGGTCGCCGGCCAGCGAGAAGTAGGTAAAGGGATGCGTGTGGTAGCCGGAGGCGAACGCCTTCACCGGTATACCGGCTGAGCGCGCCAGCATGAGGGACGGGCTGGACGAGAGCTGGCCCACCGGCGAACGGCCGGCGGCGACTGAGGCGACGCCGTCGACATTGGGACCGCCGGGCGTCACCGAAAACTCGATGCCCTCCTCGGCATAGAAGCCCTTGTGCTTCGCGACGACCTCGCCGAGCAGGCCGTTGGAGGCGAGCCACCCGAGCTGCATGTCGACCTTTGTCGCACCTTGAGCCCTGGCGGTGACGGAAATCAGGCTGCCGGTCGCAGCCAGGGCCGGAAGCGCCGCGCTCGCCTTGAGGAAGGTGCGGCGGTCGAATTCGCGATGGATCATGAATACTCTCCCCTCGTCGCACAGGCTGACAAGGCGTCGTGCCTGTGAGCGCGGACTTCGCGCCGGGCGCGGCGCCGCGCTTCCTGCCGGGCATAGTGCACACGCGGGACCGATCTAGAAAAGATCATAATTTCGCCGGGTGCGTTGCCGAAACGGCATCTCGCTGATCGTCCGATCACGCCCCTCGCGATGCCTGGCAAGGGGGGCCCGGATCACGGCCCGATCGCAAGCCGCTCCTCAAGATCGAGGGAGAGAACGCGGCTCAGGAGTGACTCGAACACTCCCGCATGCAGCGCCGCTCCCCATACTCCGTCCACAAACCGCTCGGCGCGCTGAAGCATCGTGAGGTACCGGCGCAGGTCGGCGGGAGTGAGCCGGGCGATCAAGAGCGGGTCAAGGATTTCCGTGCCTGGCCAGCGTTCTTCCGACCATCCCTGCCAGTCAAATGGAGATGCGCCAAGGCGGCAGCTCTCCACCAACTCCCAGAATGCGAGCACAGGAGGCGCATAGGTCGTGAGGGGGAAGCCGGCGATCGCACCACTGGACGATTCGGGGTAATGCGCGGTGGCGAATGGATGCCGGGCGCCAGACTGAGCCCTGGCAGCAGCGAAGAGGCTCGCCAAGCCCTCAAAGTCGGCCCGCTGCCGGGACGGGAGCCGTCCGGGATGAAAGTGGTCCTCGTCGGGGTGGCGGGCTGATTCATCATTCTGCGCG
>CAZARE010000061.1:0-25331 GCA_964487455.1 uncultured Propylenella sp. | reverse complement strand
CCGATCTCTGCGTGCTGGAGCCCGACCCGGCGTCCTGCGAGCTGACCGTGACCGGGCTCTATCCCGGGGCGTCGCGCGAAAAGCTTCAGGAGCAATGCGGATGGACGCTCCGCTTCGCCGGCGATCTCGCCGAGACGCCCGCGCCGACCGCCGCGGAGCTTGCGGTGCTGCGCGACCTCCACGCCCGCACCGCCGCCGCGCACGGCGTCGACGCCTGAGGGGCGCCGAGCCTTGATTGTCCGGATGTGCCGGACTTCGTCCAGCGATAGGCGACGGCGAGCGGTGGCGAGGCGACCCTGCTTGCGTTGCAGTTCCTGATCCTTGTAGGGAGGCCCCGTCAACGCGGGCGCGGGCCGGCGGGAGGGAGTCCGCCGAGGGTGTGGGAGAGCTCGCGCGCGGCGACGAGACACTTGTCCTTAAAGGCTCGCGAGCTTGCGCAGTGTATAGCGGAAGGACGACCCGCAGAGGCTTATACCGCATGCGGACGCCACCGCCCCTTTCGAAGACCGGGCTGCAAAGCGCCATTTGCGGACACAGCCCTGCTCATTGAGCCGTCAGAATTCGCCTCGGCCGGACCCCAACGCCCGTTTCTGAGCCGCGATACGGAACGGAGCATTGGAAGCTCCATATCCGGCGTAGCCGCTCCTCCTCTCAACGATCTCGAAGAAGAACCCATCGCCGTAGGTCTGGCTGTAGAGCTGGAAATACTCCCCCTGTGTGTCACGATCGTAGAGAATGTTGTTCGACCGCAGTCTCTCGGCGATCTCCGGCTCCAGGCTAAAGCGCGTTTCGAGATCGTCATAGTAGTTCTGGGGAATTGGCAAGGTATGGAAGCCTCGCGCCCTGAGCGTTTCGGCCGTGGCGAAGACGTCATCGGCAGCGAAGGCGAGGTGCTGAACGCTGGACCCGAAGCTCTCCGCAAAGAAATGCCCGGCAAGCGTCTTGCGGCCTTCCGCACCGTTCAACGTGAGGCGGAGCGACCCATCATCGCCTTCGATCGCCTGGCTGCGAACAATACCGCCGGGATCGACGACATCGACCATCGGCAGCTTCCTCGTCCGAAAGATAGATGTGTAGAAGAGCAGCCAAGTCAGCATCTCTTCATAGTTCATTGTCTGAGCCACGTGATCGATGGCGACGAGACCCGCACCATTTGGCGACACCTCTGCGACAGGCTCGAACTCGATCTCCCATACGCGCCCAAGATCGCTCTTCTGGTCAATGAAATAGATCAGGCCGCCTCCAACGCCGCGGATGGCAGGAACGGCCAGCTCACCCGGCCCCCGCGGCTGCTCGAACGGCTCCGCGCCAAGCGCCCTTGCACGCGCCACCGTCGCAGCGACGTCTTCGACCCTTAGCCCAATTGCGTAGGCCGAGGTGCCGTGCATCAGATAGGAGGAGTGCGCGAGCCCTTCCTTCTCGGTGTTGATCACGATGTTGATGCGGCCCTGCCGGTAGAGCGCTACATCCTTGTTCACGTGCCGCGCCGTCTCCGCAAATCCCATCGACCGCAATAGGGAAGCGAGCGTCCCCGCTTCGGTGTCTGAGGCCGCAAACTCGACGAACTCGACGCCGTGGACAGCGATCCGGTCTGGCATGGCAGGGACATTGATCGCTATTCGCGGTTCCGCGCGCGCAACCTGATCCATCAGGTAGATGAGCGAGCGGCGACCATCTATGGCGATGGATTTTGGCGACCCGCCGCGAAACTGATCATTGAATATCTCAAGGGACATGGGGCCGTCGTAGCCGGTCGCCGCCACGGCACGCATGAAATCGGTAACCGGCAGGTCGCCCTCGCCTGGCATGTTGCGGAAGTGCCGGCTCCAGTGGAGAAGGTCCATATCGATGAGCGGCGCATCGGCAAGCTGAACGATGAATATCCTGTCGCCGGGAATGGCCCGGATCGAGTTCACGTCGATTTTGCGCGCCAGGGTATGGAAGGAATCGAGAACCAGCCCGATACTCGGGTGATCGGCGCGGCGCACGATCTCCCAGGCGTCCCGGTGGTCATGTATGTGCCGTCCCCAGGCGAGCGCCTCATAGCCGACACGAAGCCCCCGTTTCTCCGCGCGCTCGCCGAGCGCCCGGAAATCGTCGACGGCTTGGTCTATGCCACCAAGGCTTGCCGAAGAAACGTTGGAGCAGATGAGCATGAGCTCGGTCCCCAGCTCCTGCATCAGGTCGAACTTGCGCTCAGCCCGGTCAAAAGCGCGCGAGCGCTGCGGCTCGGGCATGCCTTCGAAATCCCGAAACGGCTGAAAGACGGTGATCTCTAGACCGCTGTCGCGAACCAGACGGCCGACTTCGGCGGGCGTGCCGTCGAAGGTCAGGAAGTCGTTCTCGAATATCTCGACACCGTCGAAGCCGGCGGCGGCGATCGCCGCAAGCTTCTCGCGGAGATCGCCGCTGATGGACACGGTTGCTATCGACGTCTTCACAGTCAGTCGCTCCGGACATGCCGAGTGATCATCTCGACGGCGGCCTCGCGAAGCGAAGCGAGCGATTTCTTGGAGCCGAGGTCGCGTTTGAAGATTTTTGAGAAGGTCGACCGGTTCGACACGTTGAAGAAGCAGAGCGCACTGATCTGCCAATGCAGCTCCACCGGATCGAGGCCGGCGCGAAATACCCCCTGCTGAACGCCTCGCTCGTAGAGCTTCCGCACTGCGTCGATCGCCGTGACGTTGAGCTTCTGGATCACCGGCGATCTCGCTAAATATTCGCCGTGATGGATGTTCTCGATCATCACTAGGCGGATGAACGCCTCGTTGTTGTTGTGGTGTTCGAACGTGAAGCGGACAAGCTTTTCCAAAGCCTCCAGGGGAGGCAGATCTTCGAGTTCCAGAGTCGCCTCAGTAGCGCGAACCTTGCTATAAGCATTCTCCAGCACTCTGAGATAAAGACCGTCCTTGTCGCCGAAGTAGTAGTAGATCATCCGCTTGCTGGCTTTTGTCTTCGCGGCGATCTCGTCGATGCGTGCTCCTGAGAGCCCGTTCTCGGCGAACTCCTTTGTCGCGACCTCGATGATATTGCGTCTTGTTCCGTCCGGGTCGTTAATCCGGCTTGGCGTCGCTCTCGTTTTAGCGGTCTCGACATCCATTCTTGGTAAGGTCCCTTCGTTTCAATCAATGGGCATAATTGACTATACGAACTGGTTCGTCCAGTATCTAGCGCCCAGGCGTCGCTTATGGCAAACGACTTCGCAACAGCTGGTGGGCGACGTATCGCTACCGCGCATCGACGGTTCTGAGCAATTCCGCAATGAACGTGCAAGCCGAAGCGGAGGAAGATTCGACGGTTGCGGTTCTGCACTCGTCATTTCGCGTCGGACTGTTGGGTCGCGCCATACAGGAATCGCGTTCGCCCAGAATGCATGAGGCGGAAGGCGCACGGCTGGGGCTTAGCTACACGTACGATCTGTTCGACTTCGACAGTCTCGGCTTTGCCGACTCCGACTTGGCGGACGTCGTAGCAAAGGCGCAACGAGAAGGGTACGCAGGTCTCAACATTACGCATCCCTTCAAGGAGCGGGTGATCCCACTTCTCGATAGTCTTTCGCGTGATGCAACGGCGATCGGCGCAGTGAACACCGTCGTCTTCCGAGAGGGCACCGCCGTCGGGCACAACACGGACTGCTGGGGTTTCGCAGAGAGCTTCCGGCAAGGCTTGAAAACGCCGCGGCTCGGAGAGGTTATCCTCGTCGGCGCGGGGGGCGCGGGTATGGCCGTCGGGAAGGCGCTTCTGGATCTCGGCGTGCATCGGCTGGCAGTCATCGACAATGACCGTTCGAGAGCCACGCGGCTAGCCGAGAACCTGCACGCCTCCGGCAGGACGAGATGCATTGCCGACGCCGCGGAGCTGCAGCGGGCGCTCGCGCACGCCGACGGGCTTGTGAACGCGACGCCGGTAGGTATGGCCAAATATCCCGGCATGCCCGTCAAGCGAGGGTGGCTCCGGCCTGCTCTGTGGGTCGCCGATATCATCTATTTTCCAGCCGAGACGGGGTTGCTCAAGGCTGCAAGAGCGACCGGATGCCAAACGCTGCCCGGCGCAGGGATGGCGATCTTTCAGGCGGTGAAGGCCTTCGAGCTGATAACCGGCGTCGCGCCGGATCCCGACCACATGGCCCGCCACTTCCGGGCGGAGTGAGCTGAGCAGGGGGTTCCGCTGCGCTTACGTTGACATAAACGAACTATTTCGTCCATAATTCAAAGAGGAGTCCAATGGCAGGCCCAGACCAAGCTTGCCCGCGAAGGGAGGACGATCATGAAGCTTTCCATCAGTCGTCGCGTTACAATTCTCGGCGGCGCCGTGCTCGCCGCCGGCCTGGCGTTCGGGGCAGTCGCCCAAGACAAGCCGCTGCTGAAGTTCGCGGCTGTTTTCAGTGACAATGACATCCGTGCGGACGCGATGCGCATGCTCGGTGAGGCTCTTGCCGACGACTTCACCTTCCAGCCGCACTTTGGCGCAACCCTGTTCAAGCAGGGGACCGAGCTGGTGGCGCTTCAGCGCGGCAACCTGGAGACGGGTATTGTCGCGCCGCAGGACATCGCCAACCAGCTCCCCGCCTGGTCGATCCTGACGGCCGCCTATCTCTTCCGCGACGTGGAACACCTGAAGACGTTCTTTGAGAGCGAGCCCGGGCGGGAGATGGTGCAGATGGCCGAGGAGCAGCTCGGTATCCATATCGTCGCGCCGGTCTATTTCGGTGCTCGCCAAGTCAATCTGAAGCCTGAGAAGGAGATCATGACGCCGGCCGACATGGCGGGAATCAAGCTCAGGATGCCGGGCGGCGACGCGTGGCAGTTCCTGGGCACGGCGCTCGGCGCCAATCCGACGCCGATGGCGTACGCCGAAGTCTACACTGGCCTTCAGACCGGGGCCATCGACGGTCAGGACAATCCCCTTCCCAATGATTACAACATGAAGTTCTACGAGGTGACCTCGCAGATCGTGCTCACGAGCCATCTGATCGGCTACGACCTGTTCGTCGTCTCCAAGGAGACGTGGGACTCTCTCACGCCCGAGCAGCAGGAGACTCTGGAAACGGAGGCCCAGAAAGCGATCGACTGGAGCACGCAGAAGCATCTGGATCGCGAAGCGGAGCTCGTGCAATTCTTCAAGGACGAGGGCCTGAAGGTCTACGAGCCGGACCTCGATGCATTCCGCCAGCACGCCCAGCAGATGTACCTGGAGTCCGATTTCGCCAAGGACTGGCCGGAAGGCATGCTGGACAGGATCAACGCACTGTAGATCCGTTGGCACACGCCTCGCGAAGGCCATCGGCCCCTGTGGCCGGTGGCCCTTGATTGCGCGAAACTGACTGACGGGTCTCGTCGAAAATCACGGGCCAGCCTTTAATGAGCGCCGCCCTCCTCACTGCTGCCCGCTGGTTGAGGCGGCGCGCCGAAAATGTAGCCGTGGCTCTGCTTGCCACGGTTTTCATCTGCTTCATCCTGCAGATCGTGTTCCGTTACGTGCTCGGCTGGCCGGTAGGATGGACGCTTGAGGTCAGCACACTGGCCTGGATGTGGCTGGTGCTTTGGGGCGCAGCGTTCGTCGTTACCGAGCGCGACGAGATACGTTTCGACATTCTCTACAGCGCCGTGTCGGATCGGGTCCGCCGCGGATTCGCGGTCGTGACTGCTCTGGCTCTCGCCGCATTGTTCATCGGGTCCCTGCCCGCTGTTGTAGACTACGTCACCTTCATGCGGGTTGAGCGGGCGTCCTATATCGGCGTGCGGCTCGACTACCTGTTCTCCGTCTACGTTATATTCGCGGTGGCGGTGATCGTCCGCTATCTCTGGCTGGGCTGGAAGGCGATCAGGGGCGAAGCCCCCGATCTGACCGATCCCTCGCATCTGAGGGAGGAATGACCCTCCTTAGCCCGTTCTATCTGTGCTTGGCGTCGATCGTCGCTCTTGCCGTCATGGGCCTGCCGATCGGCTACGCTATGATCTGCGGCTCGATCGTCTACCTGCTGATGGAGGGGCAGGACCTGGGCATTGCCGCGGAGCAACTGCTGCAGGGACTACGCGGCAGCTTCGTGCTTCTCGCGATACCGCTTTTCATACTCTCAGCCGAGTTGATGAACGTCGGCAGCCTCTCCAACCGGCTGCTGAGCTTCTGCAACGCCATTGTCGGCCGCTTCCGCGGCGGGCTCGCCCACGTCAACGTCGTGCAGAGCGTGATCTTCGCCGGGATGTCCGGGTCGGCCATTGCCGACGCGGCGGGCGTGGGACGGCTCGTCATAAGCATGATGGTTCGCGAAGGCCGCTACACGAGAAGCTATGCGGCGGCGATCACTGCTGCTTCGGCAGTCGTCGGCCCCATCATTCCGCCATCCATCCCGATGGTCCTCTTTGCGCTCGTCTCGGATGCGTCCATCGGTTACCTGTTCCTCGGTGGTGCCATCCCCGGCCTGCTGATGGCCGCTGCCCTCATGGGCGTCAACACCATCATGGCGCGGCGGAAGCGGTTCCCCGTCGAGCAGCCGGTTGCGCTACGAGACCTGCCGCTCATAACGATCCGTTCCTTCCCTGCGCTGATGATGCCGGTCATCCTTCTCGGCGGCATCTATGGCGGCGTCACCACGCCGACGGAGGCGGCCGCCATCGCTGCGGCGTACGCCTTCCTTATCTCGATCCTGCTCTACCGGGACGTGTCTCCGCGGCAGGCATATGCTGCGGTCCTGGCAAGCACGCGGTCAAGCGCATCCATTGGAATCCTGATCGGCGGCGCCCTTGTCTTCAACTACGTCGTGACGATCGAGAACATCCCCCACAGCCTGAGCACGATAATCGCCGGCTACGAGCTCTCCCCAATCGGGTTTCTGCTCCTGGTGAACGTCACGCTCCTCATCTTGGGGTGCCTGCTGGAAGGCATAACGATCCTTCTCGTCATCGTTCCGATTTTCATTCCCACAGCCCGGGCGCTCGGAATCGACATGGTGCATTTCGGCGTGGTGGTCGTGGTCAACCTGATGATCGGGCTCATCACACCCCCTTATGGCCTCCTGCTGTTCGTCGTCGCAAATGTCGCACGCGCCGGGCTGCTGGCGATCATCCGAGACATCTTCCCATTCCTTATGGCGCTGCTCGTCGCGCTCGCCATCATTACGTTTGCGCCGGGAGTGGTGCTGTGGCTGCCGCGGCTCCTGGGCTATTCCGGGTGAGGAGCAATAGATGACGAAGCCGATCTTCGTGTTGAACGGACCCAACCTTAATCGCCTGGGAACGCGCGAGCCCCAGATCTACGGCACGACGACACTCGCCGACATCGAGAGGATGTGCCGGGCCGAGATTCCCGATCGGCAGATCGATTTCCGTCAAACCAATTGCGAAGGCGAGCTGGTCGAGTGGGTGCACGAAGCGATCGATACGGCCGCCGGCATTGTCATCAACCCGGCCGCCTATTCCTTCACCTCTATCGCGCTCCTGGATGCGCTGAAGATGTTTCCCGGTCCGATCATCGAGGTTCACATCTCGAATATCCACAAACGCGAGGCGCACTACCATCGTTCCTACGTGTCCCTGGTGGCGACAGCGGTTGTCGCCGGTCTTGGAGCTTCCGGGTATCGGTTGGCTGTCAAAGCGATGACCGATATGCTCTCTAAGCCGGCTAAGACTTGAGCTGCCCGAGTGACGACAACACTTTGAGCAGCGCGACTGCTTTACGCCTGCGCGCGCCCTGATCGATGGCGGCCTGCCTCGGCGCTCATCGCGGCCAGCTCGTGTCTGCCGTCCAGGCAAGCAGTACTCTTCGGCGACCTACAGCGGCATCGCCTCGGCCCCGCGGCGCGGGGAGCACGTCAGGCGTCCACGCAACTCGTGGACTAGATGACGCCAGCAGTGCCACTTTCGCGAAGTCCGGCAGTGCTGGAGCAACTCGAAGGCTGGAAGCACCACCGTATCTTGCCCTACAGTTGGCCGTGGGTTCGGCAAAAGGCCAATGCGAGCCCCCCGCTACCAAAAACCTCTAATAGGACCAACGGGTTACGCCCGCTTTCGGAGGGCTTCTTTGTTCTGACGAGATATTCCCAAGCCTTTCAAACGATTTCTGTTATTCCGCAACGAACGCCGATCACCCCGCCGGTCGGTAGGCGACAGCCTCGATCTCGACCTTGATGTCGATCATCAGTCGTGCCGCCATGGTTGTGCGCGCTGGCGGCGCGGCGGAGAAGAAATCCGCATAGGTCGCGTTAAACGCTTTGAAGTCGGCTGGGTCGGTGAGGATGACGAGCGTCTTCACGACGTCGTCAAGCGTGCATCCGGCAAGCGCCAGCGCAGCTTCCACGTTTTCCATGACCTGTCGCGTCTGCTCCTCGATCCCGCCCGGCACGACCGCGCCGCTTGCGTCGGTTGGGACCTGGCCGGATATGAAAACGTAGTCGCCGGCGCGCATGGCCGGCGAGAGTGGTACATGCGCTTTGCCGAATGCTTGCTTGCTCATACTTGTCCTCCGATGGATCCTGATGCCTTAGAGAACTGAGACCAAGATGACAAACCTCTACGACCTCGACACTCCTTCGGTGACGGTCCTGCTCGACCGGCTGGAAGCCAACATAGCCCGCGCCCAGGGCTTGACCGACACAGCCGGCAAGTCCAACCGGCCGCATATCAAGACGCACAAGATCCCCGCCATCGCCGAAATGCAGATGAAGGCGGGCGCCGTCGGCATCACCTGCCAGAAGCTCGGCGAGGTGGAGGTGTTCGTCGATGCGGGCGTCGCCGACGATATCCTCGTCACCTTCAACATCGTGGGCGAGCAGAAGACCGAGCGGCTGATGCGGCTGTCGGAGCGTGTGAAGCGCCTGGCGGTTGTCGCCGATAACGAGGTGGTGCTGCGCGGGCTTTCCGAGGCGGGCCTGCGCCACGGTCGCGAAGTGCCGGTGCTGATCGAATGCGACACGGGCTTCGGCCGCAACGGCGTGCAAAGCCCGGAGGCGGCGCAAGCGCTCGCCCACATGGCGACCAACCTACCGCGCATCCGTTTCGAGGGACTGATGACCTTCCCCAACAAGGCGCCCGGGACCGGCGCCTTCACGGCGCGCACGCTGGGGCTGCTGGAGGCCGACTGCATTCCCGTGGCGGTCGTTTCAGGCGGCGGCACGCCGGCGCTGAAGACGCTCGCCGACTTCCCCATGATGACGGAGCACCGTGCCGGCACTTACGTCTACAATGACGGGATGATGGTCGCAGCCGACGCGGCGACGTGGGAGGACTGCGCCATGCATGTGCGCGCCACAATTGTCTCCATGCCGACGCCGCAACGCGCCATCATCGACGCCGGCTCCAAGGTACTGACGCGCGAGCAGTATGGCCTGCCGAGCTTCGGCCGCGTCGTCGAGCATCCCGGTGCGGTGGTCGGCAACGTCTCGGAAGAGCACGGCATGCTCGACCTGTCGCAGGCGGCGACGAAGCCGAAGGTTGGCGAGGTGATCAGCGTGATCCCGAACCATTGCTGCGTCGTCTCCAACATGGTGGACGAGGTCTACGGCGTGCGCGACGGCGTCGTGGAGACCATCTGGCCGGTCGCCGCGCGCGGCAGGGTGCGCTAGGGCGACCCGCCGGCGCAGTTCGCTTTGGAACCGTCAGGACGGGCGAGTTGTGAATCTCAGGCTAACCAGCGCCCTCCTCACCGATTGGCCAGCGCCTGCTCGTAGCGATGCGAGATGATCTCAATCACATTGCCAAACGGGTCTTCGCAGTAGCAGACCTTGATGTCCTCGCCCGGAAACAGCGTCCATATTTCCGACCGCTTCAGCCCGCCTTCCGCGACGATCTCAACGACCTTGGCCTCAATGTCCACGGCCGTGATCCCGATGTGGAAGAAGCCGTTCTTCCAGTATTCCATCGTATCGGCCCGCCGCTCCGGCTCCGGACCAAGGAACTGGAACAGCTCGAAGCCGACGCCGTCGCCGGTCACCATGTGGGCGATCTTCATGCCGCCGAAGCGCGGCCCGCAGATGTTTCCGGCGAGATTGGCGAAGTGCGAGCCGTCGATCTTCACCTCCGCCGGCGGGGCAATTAGCGTGAAAGCAAAGAGCTTCTGGTACCACGCGATGGCGGCGTCGATATCGGACACCGAGACGCCGATGTGGTTGAGGCAGTGGGTCGTGCGCGCAGGTGCGTTCATTTCATCGCCTCTAAAGCCTCACGACTTGGCCGGTTGCCGCCGATTCCTCCGCCGCGAGCGCAGCCTCCACGGCCGCCATCGATTCCTCCGGCGTGATGATGGAAGGCGGCGTGTCGGTGGCGCAGCACTCGGCGAAATAGGCGAACTCGTCGCGCAGCGCCCCGCCTAGCCGGCCGTTGATCACCGGCCAGTAGGTCGTGTCGGGGCTCTTGAACCCGTCGGCAGTCACAATTCCGATATTGGGGAACGTATCCTGGATGTGGATCAGCCCATCGTCGCCGATGACGCTCATGCGCTCATCGATATCGAACGGCGTCTTCTCCGGCATGCACCATACTGTTTCAAGCGTCGCCGTCGCGCCGTTGTCGAAGCGGTACATGGTCTGGCCGATGTCGGGATGCTTCTTGCCGCGCACGTCGACCGTCTGCGCATAGGTGCTGACGACACGCGCGCCGGTAAACCACAGCATCAGGTCGGTGTCGTGGATGGCGTCACCGATGATCGGGCCGATCTTGTTGAGGATTTCCGGCGTCCACGCGGCCGGGATGTTGCGGCGCGAGCTCATACACAGCACCTTACCGATGGCGCCGGAGCGGATCTGCGCCCGCGCCGTAGCGTAGCGCGGATTGAAGCGGCAGATATGGCCGATCATCAGATGGCCGCGTGCCTTCTTCGCCGCGTCGCAGATCTGGCGGCAGTCCTCCACGGTGTGGGCCATCGGCTTTTCCAAGAAGACGTGCTTCCCCGCCGCAAGCGCAGCAAGCGTCGGCGCGGTGTGCTGGTCCCACATCGTGACGATGCTGACCGCGTCGATGTCCGGATTGGCGAGCAGCTCGTGGTAGTCGGTAAAGGTCTGCTTGACGTCGTACTTGCGCGCGAGCTCCTCCAGCCGCGACTCAGTGCGCGTGCAAAGGGCGGTGAGCTCAAGTGCGGGATTGGCGCGGATCGCATCGCAATGGATCTCGCCGAACCAGCCAAGACCGATCACTCCGATCCTTACTCTGTCCATGCACTCCCCCTTTCTTGCCACCTAGGTTGCGGCTCAGGCGCGTCCTACGAAGCGTCCCGTGCCGGCATGCGTGTGGGCTCCGTCGCGCCAGGCGACCGTGCCGTTGACGAAAACGAATGCCACGCCCGCCGCCGGCTGCTTGGGCTCGTCGTACGTTGCGCGGTCGATGATCGTGTCCGGATCGAACAGCACGAGGTCGGCGAAGGCGCCCTCGCGCACCACGCCGCGGTCCTTCAGCCCGAAATTTCTCGCCGAAAGGCCAGTCATCTTGTGCACCGCCTCCTCCAGTGAGAAGAGGCCTTCCTCGCGGCAGAGCCGCCCGAGCACGCGCGGGAACGTTCCCCACAAGCGTGGATGCGGGTGGCTGTCGTGCGGAAGCCCATCCGAGCCGACCATCGTCGGTGGATAGGAAAGAATGCGCCGCATATCGCCTTCGTCGATCTGGAAATAGATCGCGCCGGCGGGCTTCAGCCGCTTTGCTGCGTCGACCTGCGAGCAGCCCCATTCCTTGGCGATGTCCGCCAGGTCCCGGCCGCTCAGCTCCGGGTGCGGGACAGACCAGGAGACGAGGATACGAATCTCGGGGTCGACCCACTCCGGCTCCAGCACCGTGGAGCCCGCCGCATAGGGGTAGGCGTCGAGTGCCACCGCCATCCGCGCGCGCGCCGTTTCGATCATCTTCAGGGTCTCGCGGCTGCGGCCCCAGTTGCGCGGGCCGGCGCATTTGTGGTGCGAGATGACGATCGGCACCTGCGCGCGGGTTGCCGTCTCGAAGGATTCCTGCAACGAATCCAGCACGTGATCATGCTCGTCGCGCATGTGCGTGACGTAGATGCCGCCCTTGTCGGCCAGCAGCTCGGCGAGCGCAGCGATTTCCTCGATGTCGGCCGGGGAGTTCGTCTTGTAATAGAGCCCGGTAGAAAAGCCGATCGCACCATCCTCCAGACAATCGGCGAGGCGTTGACGCATGACGTCGAGCTCCGCCGCGTTGGCTTTGCGACTGATATCGTCAAGCGCGCCGATCCTAAGAGTCGAGTGGCCGATGAGCATGGCGATGTTGATGCTCGGCCGCGCGGCCTCGACCGCGTCCGAGTAGTCGCGAAGGCGCGGGAAACGGAACGCGCCGGGGTCGCCGGCGGCGATCAGGTTGAGCGGCGGCGGAACGTCGGAAAGCGGTCCCGGCGCAAGGCTGATGCCGCAATTACCGGCGATCACCGTCGTCACGCCTTGGCTGATCTTGGCGGTCATGTCCGGTTCGACGAGCACCGCGTTGTCGTCATGCGTGTGAACGTCGATGAAGCCGGGCGCAACCACGAGACCGGCGCCTTCGATCGTTTCGGCACCCTCGCTGGAGATTCCCCCCGGAGGAGCGACTGCGGCGATTCGGTCGGCCTCGATCAGGATGTCGGCACTACGCCGCGGCGCACCGGTGCCGTCGATCAGCGTAATACCACGGATGACCTGCCGGCTGGCCTCTGTGCCCCTCTTCTCCAATTCAGTCTCCCAAAGGCTCAAGCACTTCCCCCTGCCGGAAATTCAGGAGGTTGTACTTGATACGGCGCAGCGTCTCCTGCGCGTCGGCGCCGAGCGCATATCCGCAGCCAGTCGCGAGGAGGTCGACGATGGCGAGAAACGCGTAGCGCGAGGCGGTCGGCTTCAGTACGTTGGGCACCTCGGGGGTGTCGACCGTCAGGGCGGTGTCGGCGGCTAGCGCCAGCTCCGAGCCGGGCCGAGTGATCGCCACCACCTTAGCGTGGTACTGCTGTGCGAGGCGGATCGCGCCGAGCACTTCCTGCGTACGCCCCGTTGCCGAGATCGCGATCACCACGTCGCCAGCGCCAAGCGCCGAAGCGACCATGCGCATCAGATAGACATCGGAATAGGCGGTCACGTTGATGCCGTAGCGAAACAGCCGATACTGCGTATCCTGGGCAATCGCCGTGGAGCCGCCTCCGACACCGAAGACGATGACGCGCGCGGCTGCGCTGATCAGGTCAACAGCGTCGCGAATGCGCGCGCCGTCCACCTGCGATTGGGCAAGGTCGAGTGCAGCGCGCGCCTGGTCGAAGACGACATCGGCGTAGGGCAGGTCGGAGCGTACCTTGTCAGGGAGCGTCGGCGGGGCGCTCAGATACATCGAGCCGACGATCAGGCTCTGACCGAGCTTGAGCTTGAAATCCCGCACGCCGGCACAGCCGACAGCTCGCGAGAACCGCGTCACGGTCGGCTGGCTGACCTTCGCCCGCTCGGCAAGCTCGGCATTGCTGGCACGCACCGCGAACTCGATATCGTCCAGCACCGCGTTGGCGACGCGCCGCTCTGCTGGTCGAAGATCGGTGCGGACGTCCTTGATGCGCGAGATGAGATCGACCGCTTCCGCGCGATCCTTCATCGACATCAGATGCCCGTTCTGCGAGCTATCACGAGGCGCAGGCACCGCCGGCTGCTTCAATGCCGAAGACCTTCGTGAGCCTGGGCCGGATGATACGGCTTCGCTCATGGTCAGAGCTCTTCCAGGGTCAGGTTGCGCGTGAGCACGATATTGCCCGCGTTTAGTCCACAATCGACTGGCAGCACCGCACCGGTGATCGCGGAGGCATCGTGGGATGCCAGGAACAGCGCGACCTTGGCTACCTCATCTGGCTCGACGATGCGGCGCAACGGATACCAGCGCTCCAGCTCCGCCAGGATCTCCGGGCTGCGCTTGATGCGGTGGTCCCAGATCGGCGTGCGTACCGTCCCTGGGCAGATCGCATTGGCGCGGATGTTGAAGCGCCCGTATTCCATGGCGAGCGCCTTGGTGAAGTTGATCATCCCCGCCTTGGCCGCGCTGTAGGCGGGGTCGCCCAGGGCCATAAGGCCGTTGACGGACGAGATATTCACAATGGCGCCGGCCTTGACGGCTTTCATGCCGGGCAGCACGGCGTGCGCGCAGTTGAACGCGCCGTTGAGATTGCCGTTGATATCCGAGCGCCACGTCTCCGGCGTGGTCGATTCTAGCGTGGCGCGGGCGGAGAAGCCGGCATTGTTCACAAGGACGGAGATTGCGCCGAGCTTCTCGCGGAAGCAGCCGACCGCCTTGGCGACCTGGTCGGCATCGCCGATGTCGGCCGTTTCTGCGTGGACTTTGATCCCCTTCTTCGCAAGCTCCGCCGCGAACGCCTTCACCTCGTCCTTCTTATCAAGGGCGGCGACAGCTGCGCCGCGCTCGCCGAACTGACGCGCTAGCTCCTGGCCGATCCCGCCCGCGGCTCCTGTGATCATCACGACGTCGCCAGCGAGGCTCACGACGAGCTCTCCACAGCCAGCGCCTGCGCTATCCAGTCGAGGCTAGCCTGCCGCAGATGGCCGTAGTTGTAGAAAGCGATGTCCTCGACCCCGGCCGCCGTCAGCGCCCTAACCGCGCCGGCGACCGCATCACCGCTTTGATGGTCGGGATAGCTCGGACGGAGGATCCCGCCGATGGTGGAGTTCCCCTCGAGCCGACGCGCCACGTCGAGATAATCACTTTTGACCCGGGCGACGCTCGGCTCGTAGAAGCAGACGTCGATCCGGTCGGCGAACCTGCCGAGCGCGTTGAGGTCGGTTCCCTCATACCAGGCGCCGCCGGTCGGCCGGGCGACGGATGGTATGACGCCGACGGCGACGTCGTCGCGCACCGCCGCGCGGATATCGCCGACAAGCGTGGTGACGGTCGCGCACCGCCATCGGAGATATGCGCCGAGGTCGGCATCCTGCACGACATCGGCAAGCCAGAACGCCGCCGCCATATCGTCGGGATGATCGAGATCGGAGACGAGATAGCCGTCGACCGAGGCCTTCACGCGGTGACGCAGCGCCTCCGCGTCGATACCCGCCGATTGTGACCCGGCCAAGCAATGCTCGCAGAAACAAAGCCCGAGCAGGTTGTTGAGCCACACATTCTGGCGCACCAGCGCAAACTCGTGGTGATAGCCATGCACGTAGGGAAGAAACCCCGGCGTCTCGAGCGCAATGGTGCCGACGGCGTAGGACTGCATGACATCTGTGCAGAGCGCCACCGCATACTCGCGCGCCGCCGGCGATGCAGGGCAGAGGCTGTACACATAGCGATCACCGAACGCGTTCTCCACGCTCGCATGCGGATAGGCCGCGCCGAGGCGGGAATTGTGCATTAGCACCAGCCAGGCGTTCACCTTGATGTCCTGGCGGCCGCATAGGGTGGCGAGCACATCCTCGTTTTTCAGGATATCGTTCTCGACCGGCTTGATTTCCCCGTAATGAGACGGGTCGGTTCGAAAATACGCCGTTCCGTCCTGCGGGAAACAAACCCGGCCGCTTTCGCCATGCGGCCTGAGGAACTTGCCGGCGTGATAGCTCGCGGCAAGCGTCGCGGTGTTCACCCCGAGTGCCTTGAATTCCTCAACCGCCGCGTCGACGCCCTTATCGGCGAGGTCCCAAGCGTAGCAGTAGAGTGCTCGTTCGCCCATCACTCCGACGCCCTTCGTCCCTCCCAAAGCGGCCGGCAGTTGTAAGTTTCTTACACGAAAGATTGCGACTTGTCTAAGGAGGCAGTCGCTAAAACCGGGCAGTCTGTCTTGCCAAATCCCACATCGTGGATGATACTTACACAGTATGAGCGCAACGCGGGGCACGTGCGAAACGCAATTCCGGCCGCTCAGCGGCGCCAGCCGAGCCTGCCGCAAATGAGAGACAACGGCGCCGGCAAGCACAAGCTCGTCGTCGACCGGGCGACGAAATTCTACGACACCAAGTCCGGCCCGCTGCATGCGCTCGACAATTTCTCCATGTCAGTGGCCGACGGCGAGTTCACCTGCGTTGTCGGCCCATCAGGCTGCGGCAAGACCACTCTGCTCTGGTCGATCGCGGGTCTGCATTCCCTTTCGTCGGGAACGGTCACGCTCGACGACGAGTTTGTCACGGGCCCGCATCCGCAGATCGGAATGGTGTTCCAGGAAGCGAACCTGCTGCCTTGGCGCAACCTGACCAAGAACATCCATCTGCCGTTCGAGATTAAGGGCAACAAGCCCGACGAAGCGCACATCGACCACCTCCTGGAGCGCGTCGGTCTAGCCGGCTTCGGCAACAAGTTCCCGCGCGAGCTTTCCGGCGGCATGCAGCAGCGTGCTGCGATCGTCAGAGCCCTGTCGTTTAACCCGTCCGTGCTGCTCATGGACGAACCGTTCGGCGCCCTTGATGCTTTCACCCGCGACGAGATGAACCTGCTGGTCGAGGAAATCTGGCTGGAGACCCGCAAGACGATCGTCTTCATCACCCACAACATCGCCGAGGCAGTCTTCCTGTCGGACCGCGTGTTCGTGATGGCAGCGCGGCCGGGGCGGCTTGCCAAAACTTTCGACATCCCGTTCCCGCGCCCGCGCTCGCTCGACATCATGGCGACGCGCGAAGTTTTCGACCTGGTCAACGAGGTGAAGGCGGAGATCGAGCATCGGCCCAGTTCGCCGGCCGCCTCCGGCTCCTCCGCTATGCCCAGCCAGAGTGATTTGAGCGAGCAGGCCGATGGTTGACCGCGAATTGGGAGACCGCATCCCCACGTTTGGTGTGAAGCCGGCGGGCGACCAGAGCGTCGGCGTTACCAACCTCTCCGCCTTCAAGGGCTGGACCGACAAGAAGTCGGCCAAGGAGCTTACGGCCATCATTGCAGTGGCCGTGGTGATCATCGGGGGAGCAGAGTTGCTGCTGCGCTTCTTCGAGGTCCCGCAATTTGTCCTCCCACCGCCGAGCGCTATCGCCACGGCACTGGTTACCGACTTCGAGTTCATCTTTCCGCATCTGCTCCACACGCTGGTGGAGCTGTTCTCCGGCTACGCGATCGGCGCCTCGATCGGGCTCATCCTTGCGGCGGTGATCACCCAGTTCCCGTTCGCGGAGAAGATCATCGCTCCCTACATCCTGATGTTGGTGACGACGCCGATGCTGGCGCTGGTGCCGCTGCTGATCCTGAATTTCGGCTTCGGTTACACGCCGCGCATTATTGCCGTGGCGCTCGCCTCCGGACCGATGGTCATGATCAACGCCGCCACGGGTTTCCGGCGCGTCGATCTGGCGAAGATCGCGCTGGCGCGCTCGTTCGGTGCGAGCACGTTCCAGATATTCCTGAAGATCCGCGTGCCCATGGCCATGCCGATGATCATTGTCGGGCTGATGATCGGCGCGATCTTCGGCCTGCTCACCGCCGTCGGCGCAGAAATGGTCGGCGGCGGCTTCGGACTCGGCAACCGGCTGACAACATTCTCGGCAATGATCAAGATGCCGCAGTTCTTTGCGGTTATCCTGATCCTGTCGACGCTCGGAATCCTGATCTACGTGACGTTTTTCCTGATCGGCAAGAAATGGGCCGGTTGGGAATCTTGACCGACCGGCGGCACCGTCGCCCGGTCGCGCGTCGGGACCGCGCCCGTTGAGAACGCGCGGTCGCAATAAGGGAGACATCATCATGGACGGACACAGTTCAAGGCAGACTGCCGGTGGCATAGACCGGCGCTACTTCCTCAAGGTCACCGGCGCCGGTGCGGTGACCGCTACGGCACTTGGCGGCGCTCTCAGGCCCGCCTTTGCGCAGGACAAGTCGATTACCTGGATCTCCCCGCGCGGCACGTTGGAGGTGCTCGACGACTATCCCTACTGGCTCGGCAAAGAGCTGGGCTATTTCGGAGATCTCGAAACCTCGATGGAGCCAGGTCCCTCCGACGGGACGGCGACGGTGAAGTTTGTCGCGCTCGGCCAAGCCGACATGGGCTTTCCGTCGCCGGGCGTTTTCTCGTTCGCGATCGAGAACGACATGGAGCTGGTTTCCGTCTTCAACATGGGCGCGGTCGATGTCTTCGACTTTGCGTTCCGGCCAGGCGAAGGCGTGAAGGACCTGAAGGAGCTGGAAGGCAAGACCGTGTTGCTTGGCTCAGCCGCGTGGCAGGCGATCGCCGATCCGATGTTTGCTGCCGCCGGAGCGGACATTTCGAAGATTACCTACCTCGAAGGCGGCTGGCCGCAATGGGGTACAATGCTCGCCTCCGGCCAGGGCGACGCAGCGCTTGCCTGGGAGGGCCTGAGGGCCGACTGGCAGGGTAAGGGGCTGGAGTTCGAATACTGGCTCGGCTCGGATCATTCCAACTTCCCGGCCAACTCCTTCGTCGTGCGCCGGTCCGACGTAGAGGACGCCGAGCGCCACGCAGTGCTGGAGGAATACCTGCGCGGCTGGGCGATGGGCATGGAAGCCGGCCATGTCAATCCACGCGCCGCGGTCAACGCCGTCTTCAACGAGTTCCCGATCGTGAAGAACAACCTTGGCACCGAGCTTGGTACAGAATCGCTGATGCAGCTCGCCCGAGTCTTCCGCGGCAATATGGAAGAGCGCGAAGGGTGGGGCTGGCACGACATGGCGCGCTGGGAGCTGTTCTTCGAGACGCTCCATGAGATCGGACAGACGAAAGAATTGGCAGATGCATCCACGTACATCACCAATGAGTTCGTCGGCCCGGCCAATACCTTCGACCACGATAAGGTGAAGGCCGATGCGGAAGGCTACAGCCTCTCCGAAGACATGCAGGCGGTGGACATCGCGGTGATCGAGGCGCGCTTCTTCGACAATGCCATTCGCTAAGTGAAGAAAATGCCGGCGGGCCCTTTCAAGGCCCGCCGGCGCGAGCCATTCAATCGGCCGGCCAGCCACCCGGCACCGTGATCTTCGTCGGAACGGGTGCCGCCGGCATCAGAAGGGGAGGAATCAATGGCCGATGCGGTCAGGATTCTCGTCGTCGGCGTCGGCAACATGGGAGTGTCCCACGCCAACGCCTATCACAAGCTCGACGGTTACGAGATCGTCGGCTTGATGAGCAGGTCGATCAAGTCGCGTAGCGATTTGCCGGAGCATCTGGCCGGCTATCCGCGTTTTGAGGATTTCGACCAGGCGATGGCCGCGACCAAACCCGACGCGGTCTCCATCAACACCTGGCCGAATACCCACGCCGAATATGCGCTGAAGGCGATCGACGCCAACTGCCACGTGTTCATGGAAAAGCCAATCGCCACCAATATCGAGGACGGCGAGAAGGTCGTCGCGGCCGCGCGGGCGAAGAACCGCAAGCTGGTGCTCGGCTATATCCTCAGGGTCCACCCCTCGTGGATGAAGTTCCTGGAGGTCGGCAAGACGCTCGGCAAGCCGCTGGTCATGCGCCTCAACCTCAATCAGCAGAGCTCCGGTCCAGCCTGGGCGTGGCATAAGAACCTGATCGATTCGCTGATTCCGATCGTCGATTGTGGCGTTCACTATGTCGACGTCATGTGCCAGCTCACCGGCGCCAAGCCGGTGCGCGTCCACGGAATCGGCGCCAAGCTTTGGGCGGACGCCGCCAAGCCGAACTACGGCCACCTGCACGTCACCTTCGACGACGGTTCCGTCGGCTGGTACGAGGCCGGCTGGGGGCCGATGATGAGCGAGGAGGCGTTCTTCGTGAAGGACGTGGTCGGCCCCAACGGCGCGGTGAGCATCGTCGCCAACCAGGCCGCCCGCGGCGAGGACATGGATCTCTCCGACTCCGCCAGCATCGACAAGCACACCAAGACCGACGCGATCCGCCTGCACCACGCGACGGTGGATCCGAAGACGAAGGAGTTCTCAAAGCCCGATGAGCTGATGAGCATGTCCGACGAGCCGGATCATCAGGAGCTTTGCGACCGTGAACAGGAGTTCTTCCTCAAAGCGATGCGCGAGGACCTCGACCTGACGGAGTCGATGGATGCCGCCGTCAACAGCCTCAGAATCGTGCTGGCGGCGGAGGAAAGCATCGAGAAGGAGCAGGCGGTCCATCTGAACGCCTGACGTCGTCATGCTCGACCGCTCGCCGACGCAGACCGCAACCGACTGGCTTAACCGGTTCGGAACGGCGCTGGAGGCCGGCGATGTGAATGAGGCCGTCGGCCTGTTTGCGGCCGACAGCTACTGGCGCGACCTCGTTGCCTTCACATGGAACATCAAGACCATGGAGGGCGGCGAGGCGATCGCTACCATGCTGGAGGCCACGCTGGTCACCACGGCGCCGCGCCAGTTTGTGATCCGCGGCGAGGCGAAAGCAAACGCCGGCGCGATCGAGGCATGGTTCACGTTCGAGACGGCTGTGGCGACTGGCGAGGGCCATTTGCGCCTCGTCAATGGGCGCTGCTGGACGCTGCTCACTGCGATCACCGCGCTGAAGGGCCATGAGGAGCGCGCCGGCCCGACCCGCATCGCCGGCGTCGAGCACGGCGCGAAAAAAGGCCGCCGCACTTGGCTCGACCAGCGCCGCGCCGATGCGGATGAGCTTGGTCGTTGGCGCCAACCCTACTGCGTCATCATTGGTGGCGGGCAGGGAGGAATCGCGCTGGGCGCTCGTCTGAAGCGGCTCGGCGTGCCGACGCTGATTGTGGAGAAGAATGCCAGGCCCGGCGATTCCTGGCGCCAGCGCTACCGCACTCTCGTGCTGCATGATCCTGTCTGGTACGACCATCTGCCCTATCTGCCTTTTCCCGACGACTGGCCCGTTTTCACCCCGAAGGACAAGTTCGGCGACTGGCTGGAAGCCTATACGCGCATCATGGAGCTCGACTACTGGACCGCGAGCGAATGCCTCGGCGCCCGCTACGACGAGACCGCGAAGGAATGGTCGGTCGCCATCAATCGCGCTGGCGAGGAATTGGTTCTAAAGCCGAAGCAGCTTGTCTTCGCCACCGGTGCCTACGGTCCGCCCAAGACGATCGACATTCCCGGCCGAGAGCGCTTCGGCGGCGAGATCATGCACTCCAGCGCCTACCAAACGGGCGAGGCGTACCGCGGAAGAAATTGCATCGTCATCGGCTCCGGCAGCTCCGCCCACGACATCGGCGTTGACCTCTGGGAACACGATGCGAACGTCACCATGGTGCAGCGCTCGCCGACCATCGTGGTGCGATCCGAAACTATGATGGAACTCGGCTTCGCCGCGCTTTATTCCGAACAGGCCCTCGCCGCCGGCATCACTACCGACATCGCCGACAGGATGTTCGCCTCCATCCCCTTCGCGCTGATGCCGCAGTTCCAGAAGCCGCTCTACGATGCGATCCGCGAGCGCGATGCCGACTTCTACGAAAGACTGGAGAAGGTCGGGTTCCTGCTCACCTTCGGCGAGGACGACTCAGGCCTCCTGATGCAGGCGCTGAGAACGGCGTCCAACTACTACCTCGATGTCGGCTGCTCTGAGCTCATCGCATCCGGAAAAATCGGATTGAAGAGCGGATCGGAGCTGAAGGAACTGACCTCGGACGCGCTTGTGCTCGAGGACGGCACGCGCATCCCGGCCGATCTTGTGGTCATGGCGACCGGCTACAAATCGATGGATTCCGTCGTCGCCCGCCTCATCTCATCGGAGACAGGCAAACGCATCGGGCCGTTCTGGGGTCTCGGGTCAGGCGTTCGCGGCGATCCAGGGCCGTGGCTCGGCGAGCTTCGTAATATGTGGAAGCCGACCGCACAGGAGGCGCTGTGGTTCCACGGCGGCAACCTGCACCTGTCGCGCCACTACTCGCTCTATCTGGCGCTTCAGATCAAAGCGCGCATGGAAGGCCTGCCGACTCCGGTTTACGGCCGCCCTTGATCCCGCCTACAGCGCGGAAAGCCGAGCGATCTTCACTCCTACGGCGAGTGCGCGCTTTCTCCTTTGAAGCGGAGTATGGGACAACCTGCTAGCGTCTTTCGCTCGGTTCCATAGGGTACAATGCGCAAAGGATGGGGGCCGCCGCTGGCACCGCCCGGCCAATGGAGGTGACGGTGAAGGAAGAGAGGAAGCGCAGCGAGAAGTCCAAGATGCTGGCGGGAGAGCTGCACGTCGCCCAATGCCCTGAACTCGCTGAGGACAATGCCCGCGCCCATGCGTGGATGAGCCGCTACAACGCCTCGCTGGCCGCCTCGCCGGAGGATCGCCACGCGATGCTGAAGGAGCTGTTCGCGTCCGTGGGGGAAGGCGCGGCGATCCGTCCGCCGTTCCACTGCGACTACGGCTACAACATCACACTCGGGCGCGGGGTCTTCTTGAACTTCAACTGCATCATCCTCGATGTCGTCGAAGTGGTGATTGGCGACCTGACGCAGATCGGGCCCGGCGTCCAGATGCTCACCCCGGACCATCCGCGCGATCCGGAGCAGCGTCGAGCGGGCTTGGAATTCGGGCGGCCCATCCGAATTGGAAGCAATGTCTGGATCGGAGGCGGCGCGCTGATCATGCCAGGTGTCACTGTGGGAGACGACGCGATCATCGGCTCCGGTGCTGTTGTCACGCGGGACGTTGCGGCAGGAGCAACTGTGGTGGGGAATCCCGCACGCCCGCTCACGCCCCCGTCTTAGCGCCAGGAGTGCGGCCGATCCTCATTGTGCCGAGCGCGGCGGAGAGGCCCGCACGCGGTGAGAAGCCGACCCGTTTGGCCAGGAAGGAACAGGCGGCCCGTGTGGACACAAAGCGATCGTGTCGGAGAAGGTCGAGAGCCGCGGCCGAATCTATCGGATTGCCGACTAAGCACAGCCTTCGGGTTTCAGCGCCGCCGGCGGTCGGCGGCGCTTCCTGCTGAGCGGCCATTGCCCTCTCTTAGCCGTCCTTGTCGACCACACGGGGGAAGGTAGCTAGCCCAACTTTAAGCGTATGGTAGGCGCGTATGGCCGGCGAGTTCAGTGATGCGGACAGCTTTCTCGCGGCTTTGGTCGAAATGGCCGAAGAGCTTCGCGCGATCCTCATTCCTATGAGTGACGCTCCAGGCGCACGAATGCGAAATACTCCGGAGATTGCACGCTGGTTGTCTAGGATTGGCCGAAAGGGTCCCAGACCTCATCCTGATCCTTGAAGAACCAAGTTCCGCGAGGGAGGTGTTGATTCAGCAGGACCCTTCTCTTGGCGCGTTTATAGCGCGTGCGGATGCGACTTGAGAGGTCGTCGACGGCTAGCGCCTCCCACTGCTTCCCGTAGAGCCCAACCCAGTTTGTTTTCGCAACGCCTAGCATTGTCGCGCCCCCTTGTTTTCATCCAGCCGATCTTACTCAGCCCGTGTGCTGACCAGGTTAAGCAGGGGAAAGCCGCGAGATTTAATCACCTGGGATAGTAAAACCATTATTGACGGGGATGCTCCCGGCCGGTGCTCGCGCTTCCGCGCGCGGCGGTCAGGGGGGCGAGGTGATCGCTCCATCACGGGAAGCCAACGATTCCTTCTACTCGGCCTCGTTCCCAGAATGCTCGCGGGAAGCTCCTTGAGGCGAAGCGCGGTGGCACGCGCCGTGTATGGCCAATTTGCTTCACCTCCGCCAAATCTCCGATCGCCTGGTTTACGCGTGTCCATTGGTGCACCATGCTCAAAACCCAAGAAGAACCGGGGGCTATCGACGGCAGAAGAGGGCTTGCGCCTCGGCCAGCGCAAGTTGATCGGATGCTCCTGGTGACGTTGCACATGGGTGGCATTTCGTGCGTGCTCGGCGCTCGACCCTCTTTATGCAGGCGCTCCTATTGGGGGCGCTGTTTGCGATTCCCGTGCATGCCCAAGACGATGGCACGCCTGAGGATGAAGAGGCGGCTGAGGGCAGCGAACTGCAGCAGATCCAGGCCCGCCGCCGTGCCCTCTTCCAGCAGATGCTGGCCGATCCGACGAATCTTGACGTGGCGTTTGAATATGCTGGGCTTTCGGCGCGCGCTGGTGACGTGGAGGCGGCGATCGCCACCTTGGAGCGAATGCTGATCTTCGCCCCTGGCCTGCCGCGCCTTCAACTTGAGCTTGGCGTATTCTACTACCGGCTCGGCGCTGATGAGACCGCGCGCTATTACTTTGAGAGCGCGCTCGCGGCGCCGGATGTGCCGGACGTGGTACGCGCCCGCGTCGATCCGTACCTTGCAGCCATCGACCGGCGCACGGCGGGTTACACGTTCAGCGGCACCTTTGTCACCGGTTTGCGCTACCAGACCAATGCCAACACCGGTCCCGGTGGGACGATCATCATCCAGGGGCTTCCTTTCGAGCTTGACGATGCCGCGACCGGCCAGCCCGACTACAACAGCTTCTTGACGGGCAACGTAACCTACTCGCACGACCTGCAGAGCCAGGGCGATCGGTTCAACGTCAACCTTGTCACATACGGCGCCTGGTACGAGGCGCGCGACGAGATCAACACGGCGCTGGCGGAGCTGCGCGCCGGACCGGTCTATGATCTTCAGCGCTTCGATCTTGAGAACACCTATATTGGCGTCCACGGCATCGCGGGCGGCGTGGCGCTCGGGGAGGAGCCTTACCTTGGAGCTGCTGGTGCAGGCGCGAGCTTCTCCACTCTTGTGACGCCCCGCACGCAGCTCGTGATGCAGGGTGACTACCGGCGTGAGGAATATCTGAACTCCTCTCTGCGGCCGACGGCCGCTGATCGCTCCGGCCATCGCGTCACGGGCTCGGCCCGGCTGCAGCACCAGCTCGTGGAGCGGTTCTCTATATTCGCGGTGCTGCAGGGCGAGCGCCGCGAGACGCGTCGCGATTATCTTGACATGTGGGAGTGGGGGGTCACGGCCGGCTGGATACTGGCGATCGAATCGCCCAATCCGGCGCAGCGCGAGCCGTGGGTCGTCGGGCTTACCGGCGGCTATCGCGACCGCGACTTCGACGCTCCCGACCCGACGATCAATCCGGACGCTTCGGAGAGAGACGAGGAGCTTCTCCTTGTCGGAACGATCACCATGCCGATGCGCGGCGGCTGGGCGCTTCAGGGACAGGGCGGCTACCGCGAGGTCATGTCGAACTACGACATCCGCGCGTTCGACAACGTGCACGGCTCGCTTGGTCTGTTGAAGAGGTTCTGAGGTGGCCGGCCTCCACCCCTTGCTGCTCCTCATGTCCGCAGCCGTTCTCGGCTCGGCCTCGTCGGAGCCGCTCCTGCCGCCGGCCGCTCCGAACGACGGCGCTGTGATCCGACTCGTTCAAAATGCCCCCAAGGTCGTGGTGCTGAGGGAGAACAAGGTCGGTCGCGAGCGGATCGCCACCGGCTCGGGCGAGCGGCTGCAGGTGCTCTTCGCCGATGGAAGCACCATTAGCCTCGCCCCTAACTCCGAGCTCGCCATCGAGTCGTTCGTGTTCGATCCGGCAACCGGCAGTGCCCGACTGGCGGCGACGCTGACGCGGGGCGTGTTCCGCTTCATTG
>CAZARE010000060.1:0-6027 GCA_964487455.1 uncultured Propylenella sp. | reverse complement strand
GACCGCCACGGCCTCCTGCCCGAGCGACAGGTGGCTCGTGCCCTTCACCAGGTTCTGCAGGAAGAGATCGTGGGCGCGCTGCTCGGATTCGCGGATCTCGACCTGCATGCGGTACATGGTGATCCGCTTTTCCTCTCCGATATCGTCGTTGAGGCCCGCATCGACGGCCGGCTTCAGCGCTTGCACAGTGGACATGAGGGCTATCCCTGATTTGGCGGTATTTTCGTGCTGCGGCGGACCATAGCTTGCCGGACGAAGGCGGGGCAACAGGGCGCTCCCGCAATGGTCCGGCGCGGCCCACTCGACAGCCCTTTCCCCCGACTTTAACGTGCCTCGCGAATACTTGGCGCGCGAAAGACCATGGGAGACCGGATGAGCAATCCTCCACTCGCGGCGATGCTGCCCAAGGAGATGACGGACTTCCGCTTCCGTCCCCTGTTCATCTTCGTCATCGACGTGGCCAAGCCCTCCATCATCGGCAAGACGCCGGGCGTCGACCGGCGTGTCGGCGAGATCACCGGCGGCCATTTCGAGGGCGACCGCCTCAAGGGCAAGATCCTTTCGGGCGGCAGCGATTGGCAGAGCGTGCACAGCAACGGCGCCTGGGAGCTGAACGTGCGCTTCGTGATGGAGACCGACGACGGTCACCTGATCGGCATGACCTACAAGGGCCTCCGGCACGGGCCCAAGGAGGTGATCGACGCCATCACCCGCGGCGAGGAGGTAAGCCCCGCCGCCTACTATTTTCGCATCGCTCCGTTCTTCGAGACGTCGTCGGAGAAATACGGCTGGCTGAACGGGGTCGTGAGCGTCGGCCTCGGGCACCGCTTGCCGAGCGGGCCCATCTACCAGGTGTTCGAGATTCTCTAGCCCTCAGAAGGGTGCGCGGACCCGTCGATTGACACGCTAAGTGCTGAGCGGCAGGTTTGGCCGAGATCATGCATCAGCCATCCAGAGCGTACCGCCGCGCAAGAGGGCCGGCTCGGGGATGAGCGCTCGCAAGGGCGCCGCGAGCCGCGCGGCACAAGGGAGAACGCACCATGCAGGAAAGAGTGAGAAAGATCAGTCTTGCGAAGAGCCAGAAGGCTGCAAGCAAGAAGCCGGTGAGCCGGCGGACGCCGAAGGGCGATCTCGACCCGCACTACAATTGGGACCGGCATCTGCCGGCCTGGGGCACGATGGGGGTCGATTTCGAGGAGCGTGTGAATTTCGACCGCATGCGCCGCTACCGTTTGGCGCGCGCCAAGCAAGCGCTGGAGAATTCCGACTGCGGAGCGCTTCTCCTCTTCGACGTCAACAACATCCGCTACGTGAGCGCCACCAAGATCGGTGAATGGGAGCGCGACAAGCTGGCGCGGTTCGCGCTGCTGGCGCGCGGAATGGAGCCGATCGTATGGGACTTCGGCTCCGCTGCCGTCCACCACAAGCTTTATTCGCCGTGGCTGCTGAAAGAGCATTGCAAGGCGGGTCTCGTGGGTCTCCGCGGCACCGTGCCACCCGCGGCCGGGCTGATGGCGCGCCATGCCAAGGAGATCGCCTCGATCCTGAAAGAAGCCGGCGTCGCGAAAATGCCGGTGGGCGTCGACATCGTCGAGCCGCCGATGATGTTCGAGCTGCAAAAGGCGGGACTTAAGATCCTCGACGGCCAGCAGATCATGCTGGAGGCGCGCGAGATCAAGAACGTCGACGAGATTGCGCTCCTGAACCGCGCCGCCACCATGGTCGATGGCGTCTACCAGCAGATCTACGAGGAGCTGAAGCCGGGCGTGAAGGAGTCGACCATCGTCGCCAACGCCAACCGCTTTCTCTACGAGAACGGATCGGATGATGTTGAGGCGATCAACGCCATTTCCGGCGAGCGCTGCAATCCGCACCCGCACAACTTCACCGATCGCATGATCCGGCCGGGCGATCAGGCCTTCTTTGACGTGCTGCAGTCCTTCAACGGCTATCGCACCTGCTACTACCGCACCTTCAACGTCGGGCGCGCCACGGAAGCACAGCGCGACGCCTACAAGCTCTGCCGCGAATGGCTTGATAGCGCGATCGAGCTGATCAAGCCGGGCGTCAGCACCGATCGGGTCGCGAGCGTGTGGCCGAAGGCGGAGGAGTTCGGCTTTCCTGACGAGTTCGCCGCGTTCGGGCTGCAGTTCGGCCACGGGCTGGGCCTGAACCTGCACGAGCGGCCGATCATCTCCCGCGTGGTATCCATGGATTACCCGATGGAGATCAAGGAGGGCATGGTCTTCGCGCTGGAGACCTATTGCGCGGCAACGGACGGCTATTCGGCCGCACGGATCGAGGAGGAGATCGTGGTGACGAACACGGGCCACCGGCTGATCTCGCTCTTCCCGGCGGAGGACTTGCCGATCGCCAACAGGTACTGAGCGCTCCTGCGCAACGCGGACCTTAGGATGGCTGGCTTGCCCGCCATCTTGAGTGGCATGCGCCCGAATGAGCCGGCGCGAGCGACAGGCGGCTGCCCTCCGGGGTAGCGCCTAGCCTCGGCACGCCCGCCACACCTTCTCTGGCGTCGCCGGCATCTGCATGCCGACGCCGCGGCTCTCGGGGATCGCGTCGGCGATCGCGTTCATGATGGCGGCGATCGCCGCGGTGGTCCCCGCCTCGCCCACCCCCTTCACGCCGAGCGGGTTCGTCTTGCACGGCACCGGGTGCTCCGCGATCTGAAGCGGCGGCATGTGCTCGGCCAGCGGCATGGCGTAGTCGCTGAACGTGCCGGTCACCAGCTGCCCGCTCTCGCGGTCGTAGACGAGCTCCTCCATCAGCGCTTGCCCGAGCCCCTGCGCCAAGCCTCCCATCACCTGGCCGGCGACTACCATGTGGTTGAGCACCGTCCCGCAATCGTCCACCGCGACGTACTCGGCGACGTCGAGATGACCGGTGTCCGGGTCGATCTCGACTTCCGCCACATGGCAGCCGTTCGGGTAGGTCTGCGGCGTGTCCGCGGTCAGCCGCGTGTCGAGGCTCTCCTCGATCTCGCCGCGCTCCTTCTTCCTGGCCGCGATGTCCGCCAGCTCGAACAGATTGACCCGGCGGTCCGTGCCGGCGATCTCGAACGCCCCTTTGGCGTAGGCGATGTCCTCCTCCGCCGCTTCCAGGAGGGAGGCGGCGATCTTCCGGCCCTTGGCCACCAGCACCTCTACTGCCTTCACCGTCGTCGCGCTGACCGTCGTTGCGGCGCGCGAGGCGACAGTCGGGAAGCCCGGCAGCTCCAGATCGGAATCGCCCTGCCGCACCACGATCTTCTCGGGCTCGATCTCAAGCTGCCCGGCCAACACGTCGCGGAACACGGTGGCGTGCCCCTGCCCGGTCGACTGCGCGCCGAGCGCCAGCGTGATGCGCTCCGGCCCGGTGAACGCGACCTCGACGCTCTCCGTGGGAATGGCGCCGGCATGTTCCAGAAAGCACGAAACGCCGATGCCGCGGAGCTTGCCCTTGGACGCGGAGGCCTTGCGGCGTTCCTCGAACGTGTCGTAGCGCGCCAGCGCGAGCGCCTGATCGAGGATCGCTTCGAACTCGCCGCTGTCGATCGCCGTGCCCACAGGCGTCGCGTAGGGCATGGCCTCGGACGGAATGAAATTGCGGCGGCGGAGATCGATCGGATCGATGCCGGTCTCCCGCGCCGCCGCCTCGACAAGCCGCTCCATGAGATAGTTCGCTTCCGGCCGTCCGGCGCCGCGATAGGGGCCTGTCGACATCGTATTGGTGAACACGCAGCGCATGCCCACCGCGACCTTGGGAACACGGTAGACGGTCGGAAAGCAGCGGGCGAAGTTGATCGTCGCGATGAAGACGGCGTTGGCGCTCAGATACGCGCCCATGTTGGCGATGGAATCGACCTTGAGCGCCAGAAAGCGGCCCTCGCCGTCCAGCGCAAGCTCGCCGGTGGCGATGAGATCGCGGCCGTGATTGTCGGCGGCGAACGACTCCGCGCGCGTGGACATCCAGTGCACCGGGCGTCCGAGCGCCTTGGCCGCCACGAGGAGCGGCGGATATTCCGGATAGACTGGCGTCTTCAGCCCGAAGCCGCCCCCCACATCGTCGGTGACAATGCGGATCGCCTTCTGGTCGACGCCCATCATGCTGGCGAGAGGCGCACGCAGGGGCAGCGTTCCCTGCGTGCCGCAATAGAGCGTGTAGCGCCCGCTTGCGGGATCGAACTCCGCGGTCGCCCCGCGCGGCTCCAACGGAGCGCCGGCGATGCGCTGGTTGATCTCCTTGATTCGCACGCGATGCGGCGCCTCGGCGATTATCCGCTCGACCTCCGCCTCGTTGTCCGCGCTCGGGACCGGGCCGGGCCAGTCGAAGACGAGGTTCCCCGGCGCCTCCGGCCAAAGCTGTGGTGCGCCGGGATCGAGCGCTAGCTCCGTGTCGGCAATGGAAGCGAGCTCCTCATATTCGATCGCGACCCGCTCGGCGGCATCTTCGGCTGCGCCGCGAGTCTCCGCCACTACAAGCACGATGCAATCGCCGACATGCATGACCCGCTCACGCGCCAGCGGCGGCCGCGGCGGGGCGACCACCTTCTTCCCTTCGCGCCCTTCCATGGGCATGTGGGCGGAGACGTTGGTTAGGCCTGCCGCCACCATGTCGCCGGCGGTGAAGACGCCGCCGACACCGGGCGCGGCGCGCGCCTCCTCGCCGTCCACCGAGACGATCCTGGCATGCGCATGTGGCGAGCGGACGAAGACGCCGACGAGCTGGCCGGGTCTCTCGATGTCATCGGAGAACCTACCCTCGCCTCGGATGAGCCGCATATCCTCGACGCGTCCAAGGCCAGGTCCCGTCTTCGCCGCACTATCCATGCACGCAACTCCGCTGCTCGTCTCATTGAAGAAGCGGCGCGAGGCTTATCACGATGCCTTCGGCCGTGGCACCCGCCCGGTAAGACATGAATCCGACATGCAAGATTGCGCGCTACCACCCGGCGTGCGGTGTCATTCGGCGAGCGGAAGGTCGGTCTCCGTCGCCTGCTCGGGAACCTGCCTTTGGGCCGCCACGGCGCGACGCCGTTCCAGCACGGCCTGATCCCTCTCGGCTTCTGCCGCTTCGGCGGCGGCGAGCGCGCGTGCGAGTTCCTCCCTTGCGCGCCGCATGTCCGCTTCGGCCGCGCGCGCCTGATCGATGGCAGCCAAGGCGCGCAGCCGTTCCTGATCGGCGAGCGCCTCAGCCCGTTGAGCCGCCGCCTCGGCCTCTTGACGAGCCGCCAGTGCGAGGCTTTGCGCCTCTTCGGCGCGCGCACGCGCCGCATCGGCGGCGCTTGCACGGGCAACCGCGTCCTCTCGCGCCATCTCGGCGGCGCTTGCACGGGCAACCGCGTCCGCCAGCGCCGCCTCGGCGGCGCCTGCACGGGCAACCGCGTCCGCCCGCGCCGTCTCGGCTGCGCTTGCACGTGCAAGCGCGGCCTGTCGCGCCGCCAGCGCCTGTGCGCGCTCGCCCTCGGCCAGCACCCTTTCGCTCTCGGCAAGCCGCGACGAATGCTCGGCGGCCTGCTGCGCCGCGACCGCGCGAAGGCGCTCCTCCTCGGCGCGCGCGCGTTCCGTCTCTGCCGTCTCGGCACGCTCGATGGCCGCGCTTGCGCGTGTCCGCTCCCGGCCCGCCAACTCGGTCTGGCGCGTCGCCCGCTCGGCTGCGGTCTCCGCCTCGGCTTGCGCCGTCAGCGCCTCTCGGCGTGCCTCCTCGGCGTGCTGTTCCGCCGCGGCGGCGCGCTCTCGTTCCTCTTCGGCGCGGACGCGTTCCTCCTCAGCTCTTGCCCGCTCCGCTTCGGCTATTTGCTGCTCGGCCTCGGCCCGCAGGCGGTCGGCCGCTGCGGTCGCCCGCGCCTCCACCGCCACGGCCGCCGCGAGCCGGGCCTGCGCGGCCTCCTCGTTGGCGCGGATTGCCGAGTAGCCGGCGAAAAAGGCGAGCGGGGTGACGATGCACACCGCCACTACCGCGGCGAAGGCGAGGAGCCGGTTGCGTCCTCGCCGCCGCTCCGGCTCCGCCGCCGCCTCGGCGGAGGCAGCA
>CAZARE010000059.1:0-8225 GCA_964487455.1 uncultured Propylenella sp. | reverse complement strand
CGGTGGCAAATATTTCTCCGAGCGTACGTGCCTGAAGGCCTTCATTCTTCCGGTGAGCCGGATAGGGCCAAGCGATGCGCTGAAGTGGCGTGAAGATGGCAGTAGTCTGGTGCTAGTCCCAATTGAGGAGCATCCGACATGCGTATCGCCGCTATCACCCTTGCAGCCACACTCGGTGCTGTTCCGGCCCTCGCACAGGAAGTCCGCCCGCTCGTCGACGCCGAGTGGCTGAAGGCAAATGCCGGCCACGAAGACCTGGTCATCCTCGACATCCGCGACAAGATAGAGGAAACCGAACTCGGCTCTGAGCCCTATATCGCCGAAGCGGTGGCCGCACCGTATGCGACGGCCGGCTGGCGCACCGACGTCGATGGCGTGCCCGGCATGCTTCCGCCAGTCGATGAGGTTGCGGCGCTCATCGGCAGTCTCGGCATCGACAATGACGACCACGTGGTCATCGTTCCGTGGGGGACCGATTCCTCCGAATTCGGCAGCGCCACGCGAGTCTACTGGACCTTCAAGTACCTCGGCCACGATGCGGTTTCGATCCTCGACGGCGGCTGGCGACAATATGATGCCGCTGGCGGCGGGCGCTCGGCGGAGCCCCTGAAGCCGGACCCGGCCGAGTTCACATACGAGTTGCAGGACGATCTTCTGGCGACCAGCGAGGAGGTCGCCACCGCGCTCGCATCCGGCGTGAAACTCGTGGATGGCCGCCCAGCCGAGCAGTACGAAGGAAAGTCCAAGAGCCCGGTCGTGCGCGTCGAAGGTACGCTCCCCGGTGCCGTCAACATCGAGCACAGCAAGCTCTATAGCGCCGAGTATGCTCTGTTCGCCCACCCCGAGACCGTGCGAACACTTGTGGAGGCGGTCGGGCTCGGCGCTGATGAGGAGAACATCACCTTCTGCAACACCGGCCACTGGGCCTCTATCGCCTGGTTCGGGCTGAGCGAGGTGCTCGGCAATGGCAAGACGAGCATGTACGATGGGTCAATGTCCGAGTGGACGGCAGATCCTTCGCGGCCGGTCGAGAAGCGTTCGGGCTCTTAGAGGCTTCCCGCTGGCGCCTTGACCCCGACACGGGGGGAGGCCACCTACTGATCGCGGATGTCCGGCGCAGTCCGGACATCTGCCGTTGTTGCGTGCCGGTGGAGAGCAGCTGGGCTTTCCCAATGACAGATCTCTTACTCGACCGCCCCGATCACCTGCCGCCGGTGAGCGCCGACCGTGCGCCAATGCTGGTCGCCGGCGGCGCGCTCGCTCTCGGCTTTCTGGCGATCGCCGCATTGGTGGACCTTCGCCAGGCGATGCTTTTTGTCCTCGGCGGGCTGCTCGGCGCCACACTCTACCATGGCTCCTTCGGCTTCACCGGCGGCTGGCGCCGCATGGTGGTGGAAAGAAGGGGGCGGGCCATGCGCGCACAGGTGCTGATGATCGGCGTGGCGGCGATCGCCATGATCCCGCTGATCGCCGCCGGAAATCTCGGGGGGCAGGCGCTGGTCGGCGCGGTGGCCCCGGTCGGCACGAGCGTGCTGGTCGGCGCGGCGATGTTCGGGCTTGGCATGCAGCTTGGCGGGGGCTGCGGATCAGGCACGCTGTTTACCGTGGGCGGCGGCTCCGCCCGGATGCTCGTCACCCTCATTTTCTTCATTGTCGGCGCTTTGATCGGTACGGCGCACCTACCATGGTGGCTGGTGTTGCCGTCGCTGCCGGCCGTCAGCCTCGGCGCAGAGCTCGGCGCCGCCGCCGCCGTGCTCGTCTCCCTGGCGGCCCTCGGCCTCGTCGCACTCGTCACATTGGCCATCGAGCGGCGCGCGCACGGCAGCATCGAGGGCGGGCCCGGCCGCTCGCGGGCGGGCTGGGGCTGGGTGATACGTGGGCCGTGGCCGCTGGTCGGCGCGGGTCTGCTTCTGGCGCTTCTCAACGTCGCGACGCTGCTGCTTGCCGGCCATCCCTGGTCGGTAACCTTCGGCTTCGGCCTGTGGGGAGCGAAGGTTGCACACGCGCTCGGCGCTCCGATCGAAAGCTGGGAATTCTGGAACTGGCCCGGGCCGCAGGCCGCGCTCGGTTCGAGCGTTCTGGCCGACGTGACATCGGTGATGAACTTCGGCATCGTCCTGGGAGCTGCCCTTGCGGCCAGCCTCGCCGGGAAGTTTGCGCCCAAAGCCAAGATACCTTTGGCCTCCATGCTTGCCGCAGCGATCGGGGGCATCCTCATGGGTTACGGCGCCAGGCTGGCCTTCGGCTGCAACATCGGGGCGCTATTCAGCGGCATCGCTTCCGGGAGCCTGCATGGCTGGCTTTGGTTCGCCTCCGCCTTCGCGGGATCGGTGGCTGGCGTTTGGCTGCGCCCGGTCTTCGGTCTGGACGGGTTCCCTAGGAAGTGACGACGCGCAACACGCTTATCTTCGGCGCCGCTCTCGCCGCAACGACGGCGGCCGTCGCCGTTGACCACTACAGTCACCCCGTGCCGCGCGCAGCTCCGCAAGCAGCACCGGCTTCGGACGCGGCTCCTTGCGCTGCGGCCGCACCTTGCGAGGCCGCAGCGTCACCTACGACGGCACCTGCGCCCATGGCGCCCTGTGCGCCCGCAGCGCCGCAAGTCGCGCCGCCTCCGCCGCCCGCAGCACCGCCGGCCAAGGCGGAGAAGAAGCGCGCACCACCGCCGCCTCCGGCTCCGCTGCCCCGCGAGGGAACCGGCGAATGACTCTACGGCCGGCAGCCGCGCCACTTCACGCTAAATGATTTCGGGTGACGAGCAGCTTTGGCCACAGCCCCGCTCGATGCCGAATCTGACCTTTATTCGGGCTTATCGAGATACGTTTCCACGATTGTCGCACTCTCGAGCGTCTTATGGACCGGACAGAGGTTCGCGATCCGCAACAGCCCTTCACGCTGCTCTGCGGTGACCTCGCCACTAATGGTTATCTCGCGGACGAACCGATCGATCTTCCGGGGCTGGTCGGTCCCGCCAACGTCTTCCACGTGGGATTTCGAGTGTGTCACGTCGACCGTCAGTCCGGTCACCGGTATTTGCTTGCGAGTCGCGTACATCCGCATAGTGATGGAGGTGCACGCTCCGAGCGCGGCGGAGAGGAACTGGTAGGGCGTCGGTCCCAGATCGCCGCCTCCGACGGATTTCGGCTCGTCAGCCAACAGGTGGAACTTTCCATCGACCGATATACGCTGCAGCATCGAGCCCGGCTCCGCTTCCACCACGCGCACCACGCCTTCCGGATGAGAAACATCCAGGCTGGACGTCGCTTCGATGTACCGTGAGACCCAGGCGGCAATGACCCCGGCTACATATTCGGCGTCCTCCCTTCGCGTCAGCAGGTGGTCCGCGTCATCGAGCGAGACGAAGCTCTTTGGGTGTTTTGCCGCGTCGAACGTCGCGGCGGCATTCTCGATCCCGACGATCTCGTCGCGCGGCGCGTGAAGGATGAGCAGGGCCCGCCTCAGGTTCGCGATGGCGTTGCGCAGGCTCGCTTCCGACACGTCCTCGACGAAGCTTCGCTGGATCCGGAAAGACCGGCCGGCCAGCGTCACCAAGGCTTCGCCCTTCTCCTTGATGGTCGACAGGGAAGCGCCAAGCGCTTTGAGCACGTGCTCGGGCTCAGCCGGGGCGCCGATTGTGACGACCGCCTTGCTCTCGGGGATTCGCGAAGCGGCCGCAAGGATCGCGGCGCCTCCGAGGGAGTGGCCGATCAGGACACTTGGCGCCTGCAACTCCTCACGCATAAAGTCCGAGGCGGCGACGAGGTCGTCGACGTTCGACGAAAAATCCGTGTTGGCGAACTCGCCGCCTGAATGGCCAAGCCCCGTAAAGTCGAAGCGCACGACCGCGATACCCAGATCGGCCAGCGTCTGGGCAATCGCCCGTGCCGCCGCAATGTCCTTTGAGCAGGTGAAGCAGTGGGCAAAAAGGGCAAAGGCCCGGGGATGACTGCGCGGCAGATCAAGCCGCGCCGCCAGGATGGCGCCGCTGTGCCCGGCAAACTCGACGCGTTCGATCATCACGTGCTCTCCCTAGTGGGCCGGCCGTGCACTGCGCCTGACGGCCGCCGGCCAACATGGCATGGCATCGAAGCCGGAAGCGAGGGGACCTGCCCAAAGGGTCAACCTTCACGGAGAACAGTATCCTCGGGAGGCTCGATGGCCGTGCACTCGTCGACCCGAAGCGGCAAGCCGGAGCATGCGGCGCTCAGGCCATCGAGCTCATTCTGGGATCCGGTATCACCTTGATCGGCGTACCATCAGGAACGCGCTCGTACAGATCGATCACATCCTGGTTCAACAATCGAATGCAGCCGGAGGATACGGACCTGCCGATCGACGATTGCTCGGCCGTTCCGTGCAGCCGGTAGAGCGTGTCTCTTCCATTCTGGAAGATGTAAAGCGCGCGGGCGCCGAGCGGGTTTTGCAGACCCGGATCCATTCCCCCGTTGGCAATCGAATACTTCTCAAGCTCAGGCTGGCGGGCGACCATTTCGTCGGGGGGCGTCCAGCGCGGCCACTTGCGCTTGTACTGGACGATGGCGCGACCGGACCAGGCGAAGCCTTCACGACCCACGCCGATTCCGTACCGCACAGCCGAGCCATCCGCCCCCGTCAGGTAAAGGTACTTGGCAGGCGTATCGACGACGAGGGTCCCGGGAGGCTCTCCCGTCGGGTTTTCCACCACCGTCCTCCAGAAACGCTCCTCAACCTTGGCGACGTCTACCGCCGGGATCGGGAAGCGCTCTGCGGGAATCGCATCGTAGAACGCTGGTCGAACGCGTGGCCGCGCCGGTGTAACGAGGGGCGCATTCGATGCGGTGGGACCGGAAACGCAGCCAGAGAGCGCAACGCCGGCAAAAACGGCCAGAAAGGCTCACCGATCCAGGTGAGTGAGCGATGAGTTCATGGAGTTGCGCACTAAACAGCCTCCAGGCTTGGCGGTCACGAGATTCACGGAGTCTTTCGCGCTGGGGCAGAGCCGATGATCGCGCGGCGGCAAGAGACCGTTCTCAACTGTTCGAGCATCAAGGATAGGCTGCTTCGAACGGGCCGGTCCGAAGCACTTCCACCACTTCGCTCGTCATGGCGTCTTTGTTTCGCTTGATCTCAGCAGCACGCATCACGACGTCGTGAGGTTGGGCCGCTCCCAATGCGTGACACCGGTTCCCGGGACGCGTCCGAGGCCGGATCATGTCGCATTGGCCCATCACAGGGAGCGGCCGGGCGAGTGCAGCTTATTGCGAAGCGCATACCAGAGCACCCCGCTTGCGATGAGGAGAACGACCCACGTCCACGGCGGCAGGACGTCGATCCAATCGCCCATCACAACCATCAGCACCGTGAGAGGCAGGATGCCGATTCCCGTTGCCCAGGCGAAAGTCCACCACGAAATCCTTGAGAGTCCTGCCGCATAGTTGACCAGGTTAAACGCAATCACCGGAAAGAACCGGCTGAGAAGGACCATCCGTCCACCCTGGGCCTCCGCCCAGTCGTCCAGATCCTGCAAATGCCTGCGCTCGAGCAGTCGCTCGACAAAGGGGCGGCCGAAGGCGCGCGCCAGTCCGAACGCGAGGAACGCTCCGAGCATCGCTCCAATCCAGGTGATGACCGTTCCCCAGATCGGACCATAGATCATCCCGTTGGCTATCGCGACGATCTCGGCCGGAAAAGGCACGAACGAGTGCAGCACCATCAGCCCGATTGAACCAAGCACGCCCCACATTCCCCATGACCGGATCATGCTCTCGACCTCGTTCGTGGAGAACTCGAGTGGCAGATCGAGCGCAGGCCAGTCCAGGAGCACCGCGGCCAGGCAGAGCACGGCGAGGCACAACACGGCGGAGACCGCCATGAGAGGCCGAGCTATTGCTCGCTGCCTGCTCGCAGACTCTGATCGGCGCTTCGGCAATCGTATTCCCCAGATCCGGATCGGCTCATTCCGTGCGCCGCCCAAGCATTTCGATGAGCGGGAGGTAGCCTCGCGTGGCCAATCTTTCGGAAGCGGGGCCGACATAGGCGGGATTGAGCTCGATGCCGAGCCCTTCGACCAGCCTGTTCATGAAGTTGAACAAGGCCGTGACGGCAACGACGTGATAGAGGGCCGTCTCGGTCCATCCCGCCTCAAGCACTGCCTCGGCGTCCGCCTCGGTGACGCTGTCGGGCGCGCGAGTGAGCTTGAGCGCGTAGCGGAGGACCGGCTTCATCTTCTCTGGAACCGGTGCCGATTCGAGGTCGTCGAATATCCGTCGGATCGTGCCCTCTTCAATCCCCAACCGCTCGGCCGTCGCGGCGTGAACGCCATGGCAATAGCGGCAGTGATTGATCCGGGAAACATATGCCGCGATCAGCTCGCGTTCGGCCTCGCTGAGAGGCGACGGCCCGCGCAGTAGCGCTTCGTGGTATTCGATGAGCGGCTTGCTGGTCTCTGGAAAGGCTTTGAACACATCGAGCAGAGTGGCTCCCTCGGCAAGCGACGGAAGAAAAGGCACCTGATTTCCTCCTCAGCACGTTCGTTCTCGATAGGCGAAACGCGTTGCGTCGCCAATCTTAGAAGCTCGTCGTCAATTCCGTCAGCCAGCCTGGAGAGGCCCGAACAAGCGCGGCCTCGATCTCCTTGTCGAGACCGGACACGATCGAGGTGCCCACAAGCACCAGAAGTCCTCCAAGTGTGATCTTTCCGGCCCTACCGGCGCCAAGCAGCCAGTTCCGCGAGCGCAGGAGCGCCTCGCGCGAGAGAAGCCCGACGATGAGGAGCGGCGCTGCCGCGCCGACGCCGAATGCGGCCATCGTCGCAGTAACCTGCCCGAGGTTCTCCCCCCGAGCCGCCATCAGGGAAGCTGCTCCGAGCGTGGGGCCAACGCAACAACCCGCTTGAGACAGAGAGCGCTTCCGAACGCGCTAGGCGCCTGGAGCGATTTCGCGCGGTTGACGAGGGGGCTCGGCCTGCATCGAAGCAACAGCCGGTACAGCCGCTATCTGCAGCTCTGGGGCATTCCCGCTGAGACAGACGGCCGCGATTCCAAAAAGGCAGGCGAATCTCCGCTATCGTAGGTGAGCGCGCTTTGCGTCAGTCGCCAAGGTCGCGACGACGCGTCCGCGTTGCAGACGCGCCGCGGGCATCGACAGCCTCGGCGGGCAGGCGGCGGGTTCACGCTGGATTGACCGTCCCGAAGGACTGAATTCGCGCCGCCCGTAACTTTGCCGGCCCGCTGTTCGAATTTGGATGCACGGTGTGGATCGGCCGCGCAGCGTTGCTCTCGGTGAGCAACGTGCGCGCCATCCATGCCGCCCACGTTTACGAAACGTCAAAGGAGTGCATGACGACGCGACTTCAGAAGCTGTTTCTCTCCACCGCCGCAATCCCATTCGCCTTCGGCATTGTGCACTATCCCGCCGCGGTCGGCGGGGGTGCGATGTTGGTTTCGCACGCACAGGCGCAGACCGCCAACCCGTGCTCGCCATGCGCCGCCGCGGCTGCCACGGACTGCGATACGATGCAGCAGGCGGCGGCGAACCCCTGTGCTGCGGCGAATCCTTGCGCCGCCAATCCGTGCGCCGCCCAGAACCCTTGCGCGGCTGCGGCGAACCCATGCGCTGCAGCGAATCCCTGCGCTGCAGCGAAGCCATGCTGATTCCGGCGTCTTTGACCGGAGCCATCACGAGCCTGCTCAAGATGCGTTCCAAGAATCGGTAAGCAGGCGCGCCGTGCGCCCTCCAGGGCGCGCGGCGGCTACTAACGACGATCGCCGAGCGTCCTTCCGCGCTGGTGTTCGCGTAACAAGCTGCGTCGAAACAGCGCCGTACGTGCACACGGCGTAGGGCACGAGATAGGTCAGAGCGGCCTTGAGCCAATCGATCGACCCGGCAGCCCTGGTTGATGACGTTCCGGATCGTCCCGACGATCAGTGCGACGAAGAGCGAACGACGTGGGACACCGGCTGCCTTTAGGCAGGCTGCTCGTGCGCCCGCCGACGGCGCGCGATGAGGTGGTCCAAGGACAGGCGGCCGGGCCCGAAGGTCATGATTGCCAAAGCCATCGCCGCGCGCGGCAGATGGAAGTTCGCCCAGCCATCGGGGACCGTGATCTGGATGATGCCGGTCATGATCAAGAGGCCGAGCGCGGCGAACCTTGTTCCAAGACCAACGATGAGCAGCACGGGCAGCATGATCTCGGCCGACCCGGCGAGGAACGCTGCGACAGCCGGTATGGGACAAGAATAGGCCTG
>CAZARE010000058.1:0-11410 GCA_964487455.1 uncultured Propylenella sp. | reverse complement strand
CGACCTTGTCGACCACCGGCCTGTCGCCGAGCCAGCTTTCGTAGGGCGTCGCGACAATAATCATACCCGTGAGGTCGACGATCTCACCGTCCGCCATCTGGAGAACAAGAGGATGTGCGGTCTCCCGCCCCCGGTATTCGGCCTGAAGCGCCGCCCCTGTGATCTGCTTCTCGATTGCTCCGAACTCTGCGGCGCATTCCTGCGCGACGGCGGCGGCCGGGAACAGGGTGGCAAGCGCGATTGTGACGGCGGCGGACTTTTTCATTTCGTTTCCTCCCACGGCAAGGTTCGGCGCGGCCCGTATTCGCCGCGCCCTACGACAGGAAACAGCATTGGAGCAGCCGGGTTCCCGAGAGCAGGGATTGGCTCCAGCCCGGGCTTTGTGGGCTGGACGCCCCATTAGTCGGAGCGACCGGCGCGGAAGCTGTCCTCGATGCGCTCCACGATGGGCGCGTAGAAGGGCTTCCGATCCGTGGGAAACTCAGCCATGAAGGCGGAGATCACGCTGTCGCGGAAGAAGTATTTCTCGTAGAAGATGCGGTCGCCGCGAAAGCCGGAGAGCACCAGCCACGTGTCGCCGGAGGGGCTGTAGGTGACCTGCGCATACTCTGGCATCCCGACCATCTCGCGCTTCATGGACGCGGGCGTCTCGTCGAACATATTATGGGTCGCGAAAATCTGGAGCGATGCGTCCGGCGAAACAAAGGAGCGCCCGCCCCCGTTTTCCGGCGGAGGCTCGGGTGTGAAGATATCCGCGGGATAAACGAACCGCATGCCGAAGCGGTCATTGATGTAGGTCTGCCAGCCGCCGCCCGCCGGCAGGAACTGGTCGGCGAGCGCCGGAACCGCGCCGGCGGCGGCCAGAAGAACGGCAAGACCCACGCCCCGCACGGCTTTCGTGATTGATCTCCTCACCATCCACCTCCGCTCTTAGCGTGCAACCGCGCCGCGGTTCGACGGTTCCTTCCCGATCACGCCAGCAGCTTCTCCCGCCCCTGGCGCTCCTGCTGCGGCGAGCGGCCGTAAAGCTCTCGGTAGCATTTGGAGAAATGCGAGGCGGAGACGAAGCCGCAGGCGACCGCCACCTCGACGATCGGCGCGTCCGACTGGATGAGGAGGTGGCGGGCGCGGTCGAGCCTGATCTCCAGGTAGTAGCGCGCTGGCGAGCGGCCGAGATTGCGGCGGAACAGCCGCTCGATCTGCCGCCGCGAGAGCCCGGCATAGCGCGCGATCTCCACCAGCGACAGCGGCTCGGCGATGTTCGCCTCCATCAGCTCGATGATGAAGAGGAGCTTGGTGTTCTGCAGGCCGAGCCGGGCGCGCAGCGGCAGGCGCTGGCGGTCGGTCGGCGAGCGCATGCGGTCGGTCAGCGCCTGTTCGCAGACCTTGGTGACGATCTGCTCGTCCAGGTGCTCCCCGATCAGATGCAGCATCATGTCGAGCGACGCGGTGCCCCCGGCGCAGGTGCAGCAATTGCCGTCCTCCTCGAACAGGTCGGCATAGACCTGCACCTCGGGAAAGCGCTCGGAGAAGGCCGGCAGCGATTCCCAATGGATGGCGCAGCGGCGCCCGTCGAGGACGCCGGCATCGGCCAGTACCCAGGCTCCGGTGTCGAGCGCGCCGATGCCGAGCTTCTGGCGGTCGAGCGACACGATCCATTGGTTGAGGTTGCGGTCGTGGAAGCGCTCGATCCCCAGCGAGCCGCAGATGAAGACATAGTCCGGCCGGTCGCCGCCGCGCACGCGCTCACGCGCCTCCTTCAGCGACACGTCGACCATCAGCCGGATGCCGTTGGAGGCGGCGGCCGGCTCCCCGTCGAGCGAGACGAGCGACCACCGATAGACGCTTCGCCCCGCCATGCGATTGGCGATGCGCAGCGGCTCGACCGCCATGGCGAAGGCGATCATGGTGAAGTTCGGGATGAGGACGAAGTAGAAGTTCCGTTCCCGCGCGCCGTCAGACTTCAAGCTCGTCTCCGCGCCTATCCGATCCGCCGGTGGCCATGTCGCAAACGAACCACTTGCGTCAATGAAAAAACGGTAGTTGCTTCCGCCGTTCCGGCCAAACAGGCTAGGGTTGGTTGTCGCTGGAGGGACAATGCCGGCGGCGTGGAGGGAGAATTTGCATGCCGTCACCGGTCAAGAGCGACATCGAGATTGCGCGCGCCGCGAGGAAGCTGCCGATCTGGGACATAGGCGAAAAGCTCGGCATTCCGGGGGACAGCCTGGAGCCCTACGGCAACGACAAGGCCAAGGTCTCGGCCGACTACATTCGCTCGCTGGCCGACCGCCCCGACGGCAAGCTGGTTCTCGTGACCGCCATCACCCCGACGCCGGCAGGCGAGGGCAAGACCACCACGACGGTGGGCCTCTCCGACGGGTTGAACCGCATCGGCAAGAAGGCCGTGGCCTGCCTGCGCGAGCCGTCGCTCGGGCCTTGCTTCGGCATGAAGGGGGGCGCGGCGGGGGGCGGCTATGCGCAAGTCGTCCCGATGGAGGACATCAACCTCCATTTCACCGGCGACTTCCACGCCATCACCTCGGCGCACAACCTCCTCGCCGCGATGATCGACAACCATATCTACTGGGGGAACAAGCTCGACATCGACCCGCGGCGCGTCTCGTGGCGGCGCGTCATGGACATGAACGACAGGGCGCTCCGAGAGATCGTCTGCTCGCTCGGCGGCGTCGCCAACGGATTTCCGCGCGAGGCGGGCTTCGACATCACCGTGGCCTCGGAGATCATGGCGATCTTCTGCCTGTCGACCGACGTGAAGGACCTGCAGAAGCGGATCGGCGACATCGTCGTCGCCCAGACGCGCGACCGCAAGCCCGTGACGGCGCGTGAGCTCAAGGCCGACGGCGCCATGACGGTGCTGCTGATGAAGGCGCTGCAGCCGAACCTGGTCCAGACGCTGGAGAACAATCCGGCCTTCATCCACGGCGGCCCGTTCGCCAACATCGCGCATGGCTGCAATTCGGTGATGGCCACGACAACCGCGCTGAAGCTTGCCGATTACGTGGTGACGGAAGCCGGCTTCGGCGCCGATCTCGGCGCCGAGAAATTCTTCGACATCAAGTGCCGCGCCGCGGGGCTGAAGCCCTCGGCGGCGGTGATCGTGGCGACCGTGCGGGCGCTGAAGATGCATGGCGGCGTCGCGCGCGACGCGCTCGGCAAGGAGGACGTCGCCGCGGTGCGGAAGGGCTGCGCCAATCTCGGCCGCCACGTGGACAACGTGAAGCAGTTCGGCGTGCCTGTGGTGGTGGCGATCAACCATTTCTCCGCCGACACCGACGCGGAGGCCGCCGCCGTGCAGGAGTTCGCCAAGTCGCACGGCGTGGAGGCGGTGCTCTGCAAGCATTGGGCCAAGGGAGGAGAAGGTACGGAGGACCTGGCGCGGGCGGTGGTGAAGCTGGTCGATTCCGGCGCCGCGCAGTTCTCGCCGCTCTACGAGGACGATATGCCGCTCTGGGACAAGATCAACGCCGTCGTCACGCGCATTTACCGGGCCGAGGAGGCTGTGGCCGACAAGAAGATCCGCGACCAGCTCAAGGCCTGGGACGACGAGGGCTACTCGAAGCTGCCCGTCTGCATGGCCAAGACGCAGTATTCCTTCTCCACCGATCCGAACCTGAAGGGCGCGCCGTCGAACCACGTCGTGCCGATCCGCGAGGTGCGGCTCTCCGCCGGCGCCGGCTTCGCGGTGGTGATCTGCGGGGAGATCATGACCATGCCGGGCCTGCCGAAGCAGCCGGCGGCGGAGGCGATCGGGCTGGACGGGGAGGGGCTCGTGCAGGGGTTGTTCTGATCGGTCAGCCGGACCGTGGGCGTCTAGCGACGCGTCGGCGCCATCGCTCCCAGTCAACCTTGGTCGACTTGACCGGCTCCAGCCGGTCGGGAGCGATGCGGTCGACGAACAGCACGGCATTGAGGCATGCCCAGCGAGCGCTTGGGGCAATGATAACGTCGAAGCCGAGAAAGTAGGCCGCATCGCCGATCTCCTGCGGCCGGCCGTAGAGAATCTCCGAATAGCGGCTCTCTTCCACGCCGAGCCGGGCAAGCACGCGCATGTCCGCGAGTTGAAGAGTTCTTTGAGCTGCCGCCGAAAGCTCGTGAAGGCGATAGCTGACCGTTGACGGAAAGACGGGCTGGCCCGAGAGGTGGAAATGCATCTCTGCAACTGCGCCATCCGGATCGCAGGAGGTGTAGAGGACGTCGAAAGTTCCCGGATCCCAACGCCCGCCGCTCGCGTGCCCCTGGACGGGATCGCGGCCTTCGCGGACCACGCGCCACACGCTTTGCTCGAAGGGCGTCCGGTCAACCGCGTCGAGGGTGTCAAGCAGCTGATGGTCGCGCGCCGGACGGTTGCCCGCCATGGCTCAGAGATAAGCCCCGGCGTCCATCCGCTCGACAACCGCCAATACTTCCTCGGTCCTTCCCTCGCGGATCAGCTCGATGGCGCGGCGCTGATTGAGCATCGGATGCTTAGCGTGCAGCCACAGCCGCGTCTCATCGGGCGTGTAGAAGTCCGATAAGCGGTCGACGACGTAGCGAAGCTCGGCGAGCATGGTTTGCGTGTCGAGGGGAGGCGAGCCCTTCTCGTTCGCCCACCTGGAGACGGTGGGCGCCGACACGCCGACGATATTGGCGATGTCGGTCCCCTTGAGACCGCCCACGCTTTGAAGCTGCTCCATGGTTCGCGCGACTGCAGTGCTCATTCGGGATATTCCTCAGTGTAGTGTGTAGTTTAGGAAAATTTCATATGGATTTCAAGCGTCATTAGTGTTGAAATGGATACGTAAGCCTTGTTCGCTTGGTGCGTGCGTTCTTAAGCGCAACCGAAACGGTCCCGGGAGGAGAGGAAGAGGCAATCGATGGCGGCGGAAGCGATCCCCGGATTCGAGCCGGCGAGGCAGGTCTCGAACGGCAAGCTCTCCATCCCCGTCTACGTCAGCGAAAGCGGCGAGAAGCCGCTCATCGTCACGCACGAGCTGTCGGGAATGTCGGAGTCGTTCATCGGCTATTGCCGGCGCATGGCGGACGAAGGGTTCAGAGTCCACACGCCGCTCATGTTCAAGTCGCCGAACACGAACATGAACGGGCTCCAGTCACTCCGCTTCTGCTTGAGCGCCGAGTTCAGGGGCCTGTTCGGCGCGCGCGGCGACGGCGGACGGCCATTCACCGCCTGGCTGCTGCATCTGGTCAGAATCGTTTCGCAGAAGCATCCGGAGCGGAAGATCGGGGTGGTCGGCATGTGCCTCACCGGCGGCTTCGCCCTGGCGGGGATCGCCCAGCCGAACGTCGAGGCGGCGGCGGCCTGCCAGCCGGCCTTCCCCTTCTTCTTCGGCATCGAGACGCTGGGGCTGTCGGAGCGCGAGCGCGACGCTGTGCGCCACCGCGCCGCGAGCCTGCCGCAGCCCTGCGCGAAGACCTATCGCTTCGCCGGCGACCGCCTCTGCCGGGCCTCGCACATGCGCGCCGTGCGGACGCTCCTCGGCGCTGCGGTGGAGCGCTATCCCGACCCGCCGGGAAGTGGGCACTCCACGTTGACCGGCGAGACCGCGAACGAAGAGGTCTTTCAGGACGTGCTGCGTTTCCTGAACGCGCGTCTCTAGCGAGCGCCGACGGCGTCCATGGCGCGCACCGCAGACCTTTTGGCGATCGCCGGAGCTGGCGCGCTGGATTGCATCAGGCCGGATTGAGCGCCCTTATCCGCGGCCTGATCCGCTCCCACTTCTCAGCGCGGGCGACGCGAAGATCGTAGTCGGCCTGCAGCCGCATCCACATCTCGGCGCTGGTGCCAAAATATTCCGCCAGACGCAGGGCCGTGTCGGCGGTGATCGCCCGTCCGCCGCGCACGATATCGGAGACGCGGCTGACGGGAATGTCGATGTCGCGCGCCAGCCGGTTTTGGCTTACCCCGAGCGGCTTTAGAAACTCCTCGGCGAGAATCTCACCAGGCGGGATCGGCTCAAGACTGCATTTGGCGCTTGGCATAGGGACACAATATCAGAGACCGCCCCCCTGCGACACGCTCCCGCCGCTCTTGCGATTGCTCGTGACGGCCCGCGCCCCTAAACCGGGGCGGATGCAGCGCTACAATATCTTCTCGCTGATCCGCGAAGGGCTCCGCGGCCACACCGGCTGGGAGCCCGCGTGGCGCTTTCCCGAGCCGAAGCAGCGCTACGACGCCGTGATCATCGGCGGCGGCGGGCACGGGCTGGCGACCGCCTACTATCTCGCCAAGGAGCACGGGCTCGCCGACATCGCGGTGATCGAGAAGGGCTGGATCGGCGGCGGCAATGCCGGACGCAACACCACCATCATCCGCTCCAACTACCTCTACGACGAGAGCGCGGCGATCTACGACCACGCGTTGAAGCTCTGGAAGACGCTCGGTCGCGAGCTCGATTACAACATCATGATGAGCCACCGCGGCGTCTTGAACCTGGCGCATGACGAGGGCGAGCTTAGGCAGCTGAAGCGCCGCGTGGAGGCCAACCGGCTGAATGGCGTCGACGCCGACTGGCTGGAGCCGGAGGACGTGAAGGAGTTCTGCCCGCCGATCTCGATTGCGCCTACGCTGCGCTATCCGGTGCTCGGCGCCACGCTGCAGCGCTCCGGCGGCGTCAACCGCCACGACGCGGTCGTGTGGGGCTATGCGCGCGCGGCGGACGCGCTCGGCGTCGACATCATCCAGCAATGCGAGGTGACGAACATCCTGACCGAAGGCGGAGCGGTGGTAGGCGTGGAAACGACGAAGGGCAGGATCGCGACTCCCAAGGTCGCCTGCGTCACCGCCGGCCATACCAGCGTCATCGCGAAGATGGTGGGGCTGAAGCTGCCGATCGAGAGTCATCCGCTGCAGGCCATGGTGTCGGAGCCGATCAAGCCGATCCTCCCCTGCGTGGTGATGTCGAGCGCCGTCCACGTCTATGTCAGCCAGTCGGACAGAGGAGAGCTCGTCATCGGCGCCGGCATCGACGCGCATGTGAGCTACACGCAGCGCGGCGCGTTCGACGTCGTCGAGCACCAGATGGCATCGCTGGTGGAGCTCTTTCCGTTCGTGTCGCGGCTGAGGATGATGCGGCAATGGGGCGGCATCGTCGACGTTTGCCCGGACGCGAGCCCGATCATCTCCAAGACGCCCGTCAAAGGCTTCTACATTAACGGCGGCTGGGGCACCGGCGGCTGGAAGGCGACGCCCGGCTCGGGCCACGTCTTCGCCGATCTGGTCGCGCGCGACGCGCCGAACGCCATCGCCGCTCCGTTCGCGCTGGAGCGCTTCGCCACCGGGGCGCTCGTCGCCGAGCACGGCGCCGCCGCCGTGGCGCATTGAGGGGTGACATGACAACCGCACGCGCCGGCGAGTTCGCGAGCCCTCCCCCCGCAACCGGGAAGCATCCGGGTTGCGGGGAAAGGGCAGGTCGTGCCCTGCGCCGACCGGAGGGGCCATGTTCCTGATCCGTTGTCCCTGGTGCGGCGAGCGCGACCAATCGGAGTTCGCCTATGGGGGCGAGGCGCACATCGCGCGCCCTACGAGCTCCGAGGCGATGAGCGACGCCGAATGGGCGGGCTACATCTTCCTGCGCGGCAACCCCAAGGGGGTGCACGCCGAGCGCTGGAACCATCAGGCCGGCTGCCGGCGCTGGTTCAACGTGCTCCGGAATACGGCCACCGATGACATCCTGGCCGTCTACAGGATCGGCGAGCCGCGACCCGACGTTGCTGCCAGCCTGCCGGCAACGCCGAGCGGCGAGGCGTTCGGGTCCGGCAACGACGCGGTAAAGGTCGTGCCGTCGGGCTTGGGGAGAAGGGATTGAGGAAAGCCGCCACGCTGCTCCCCTCCCCCTTGTGGGGAGGGGCTGGGGGAGGGGTCGCTGTCACTGCGCTCGACATTGAAGACCCCTCACCCAGCCGGTCCCTCGCTTCGCTCAGGCCCGGCTACCCTCTCCCCACAAGGGGGAGAGGGTTCCCTCGCGCCACGGCTCGGCCAAGCGACAAGCGTCCCGCATGAGCGTGAAGCAGCCCTATCGCCGCAAGCAGGGCGGCCTGGTCGATCGCAGCCGGGCCTTCAGCTTCAGCTTCGGAGGATGGCCGTACCACGGCCACCCCGGCGACACGCTGGCCTCCGCCCTGCTCGCCAACGGCCAGCACCTGGTGGCGCGCTCGTTCAAGTATCACCGGCCGCGCGGCATTCTCGCCGCCGGCAGCGAGGACCCCGCCGCGTTGGTCGAGATTGGCGACGAGGCGGGGCGCACCGACCCCAATACGCGCGCGACGGAGCAGGAGATCTATGACGGGCTGGTCGCGCGGGCGCAGAATTGCTGGCCGACGCTGAAATACGATTTCGGCGCGGTGAACGATCTGGTCGCCGCCTTCATGCCGGCGGGCTTCTACTACAAGACCTTCAAGGGCCCGCTCGGCAGCTGGATGTGGTTCGAGCCGTTCATCCGCGCCGCCGCCGGCCTTGGGCACGCTCCGGCCGCGCCGGACCCAGACCGCTACGAGGCGGTCAACCGCCACGCCGACGTTCTCGTCGCAGGCGGCGGCCCGGCCGGGCTGATGGCGGCGCTTGCAGCTGGCCGCGCCGGCGCGCGCGTCATCCTGGCGGAGGAGACGGCGGAGCTCGGCGGCACTCTGCTTTCGCGCGACCCGGAGGCTCTGACGATCGACGCTATGCCGGCGGCCGATTGGACTATCAAGACCCGTGCCGAGCTCGAGGCGATGCCGGAGGTGACGGTCCTCACCCGGACCACGGCCTTCGGCTACTACGCCCACAATTTCGTCGGCCTGTGGGAGCGGGTCGCGGACCATCTCCCGGAAGCGGATCGCCCGAGACGGCTTCCGCGCCATCGCCTGTGGCGCGTGCGCGCGAAGGAGGTCGTACTCGCGACCGGGGCGCTCGAGCGGCCGCTCGTGTTTCACGAGAATGACCGGCCCGGGATCATGCTGGCCGGCGCGGTGCGCACTTACATGCACCGCTACGGCGTGCTGCCGGGCAAGCGCATCGTCGTCGCCACCAACAACGATTCGGGCTGGGACGCGGCGCTCGACATGGCGCGCGCCGGCGGCGAAGTGGCGGCCGTGGTGGATGTCCGCGACGAGGTCGCGCCGGCGCATCTCGCCGAAGCGGCGCGACGCGGCGTTGCGATCTACGGCAACGCCACCGTAGTCGGCACGGAGGGCCGCCACCGCATCCGCTCCGTGGCGGTGCGCGCGCTCGCCGGCGGTGGGCATGCAAAGAAGGCCGTGAGCATCGAGTGCGACTTGCTGGCGGTCGCCGGCGGATGGGCGCCCAACGCGGCGCTTTTCGCGCAGTCGCGCGGGGCGCTCTCCTACGACGAGAGCATAGAGGCGTTCCGTCCCGGCCGCTCGTGGCAGCGCGAGCGCTCCGCCGGAGCGGCGAACGGCGCCTTCGCCATGGCGGAGTGCTTCGCCGAGGGCGCCCGCTCCGGAGCCGAGGCGGCGAGCGCGGCCGGATTCGACGCTTCGCCGCCGGCGCTCCCGCGTATCGTCGGCGGGCAGACCGGGCAGGGCCCGATCAGGGCCATTCCGGAGCTGCCGGGCAACCGTCCACCGCACCGGCTGCGCGCCTTCGTCGACCTGCAGGACGACGTCACCACCAAGGACCTCGCTCTGGCGGTGAAGGAAGGCTACCGCTCGGTGGAGCACGCCAAGCGCTACACCACCGCCGGCATGGGCACCGACCAGGGCAAGGTCGCCAACCTGAATGCCTTCCGGTTCCTGGCGGCGGCGCGCGGCGAGGCGGTTTCCGCGATCGGCACCACGACCTTCCGGCAGCCCTACAAGCCGGTGACGATCGGCGCGCTCGCTGGTCAGCATGTGGGCGACCATTTCGCGCCACGCCGCACGACGCCGATACACGACTGGCACCGCAGGAACGGCGCCGTCTTCGAGCCGATCGGCGACTGGCTGAGGGCGCGCGCCTATCTGCGGGACGGCGAAACATTTCACGAGGCGGTGCAGCGGGAATCGAAAGCGGCGCGTAATGCCATCGGTGTGCTCGACGCCAGCACGCTCGGCAAGATCGACGTCAGCGGACCGGACGCGCGCGCGTTCCTGAACCGTGTCTATACGAACGCCTGGACGAAGCTCGCTTCCGGCCGCTGCCGCTACGGGCTGATGCTCGGCGAGGACGGCATGGTGATGGACGACGGCGTCACCGCCTGCCTCGCCGACGACCACTTCCACATGACCACGACGACCGGCGGCGCCGCGCGCGTGCTCGCCAAGCTGGAGGACTATCTTCAGACCGAGTGGCCCGATTTGCGGGTCTACCTGACAAGCGTGACCGAGCAGTGGACGGTCGCTGCGATCTGCGGACCGCAATCGGACAAGCTGGTGACCGCGCTTTGCGACGATCTCGATGCCGATCCGGCGGGCTTCGAGTTCATGACCTGGCGCGATGCGCATGTCGACGGCATCGCGGTGCGTGTCTTCCGCGTCTCGTTCAGCGGCGAGCTCTCCTACGAGATCAACATTCCGGCGACCTATGGGCTGTGGCTCTGGGAGCGCGTGATGGAGATGGGGGCCGAACACGGCATCACGCCCTACGGCACGGAGGCCATGCACCTGCTGCGCGCCGAGAAAGGCTTCGTCATCGTAGGGCAGGAAACCGACGGCACCGTGACGCCGGACGATCTTGGCTATGGCGGAATGGTGAAGGCGTCGGGCGACTTCATCGGCCGTCGCTCGCTCAGCCGACCCGACACCGCGCGCGCCGACCGCAAGCAGCTCGTCGGCCTTCTCACCGAGGACCCCCGCTTGGTATTGATGGAAGGCGCGCACGTCATCGAGACCGAGGCGGAAAGCGCCCCCCCAGTGCCGATGCTCGGCCACGTCACGTCAAGCTATTTCAGCCCCAACCTGGAACGCTCCATCGCCATGGCGCTGGTGAGGGGCGGGAGGAGCCGGATGGGCGAGCGGCTATGGGCCTCGCGCCGCGACGGAGCGCCGATCCCGGCTACGGTCACGGCGACCGACTTCCTCGGGCAGAATGGACCGGCCGATGGCTGAGCCGCGTACCCCCTTTCGCCGCTCGCCGCTCTTCCACCGGAGGCCACTGGAGGGCGAGGGGGGCGCGTTGCGCATCGCCGAGCGGCCGTTCCTCGGCAAGTTCGTCCTGCGCGTCGATCCTGAGGCCGCGTGCGAAAGGCTGAGGTCGGCGCTTGGCATCGGCCTGCCGCTTGAGCCGCTGACCAGCGTGACGGAACACGGGGTCACCTTCCTTTGGCTCGGGCCGGACGAATGGATGCTGGTAACGCCGGAAGGCGAGGGCGCTGAGCGCGCCGAAAAAATCGGCGCCGCGCTAGCCGGCGTGCACCATCAGCTCGTCCAGGTGAGCGACTACTACACCGTGATCGAGATCGCCGGGCCGCGCGCGCGC
>CAZARE010000057.1:0-7516 GCA_964487455.1 uncultured Propylenella sp. | reverse complement strand
GGCCAGTTGGCGTTGGCATCGCGTCCCGCCTCGAAGTGCTCACTTTGGCTCAATTATCGTATTATTAGAGGCAATCGCGGGCTGCCACAATGCATCCCCCTGACCGAGTTCCGACGATTCGAGCGTCTCGGCTGGAATCGGACGGCAAATGATCATATGAATGAAGAGGCGTCATTTGTCGCATGTCGCGGCATCTGGACGCGAAGACGGTGCAACCGCGGGAATTTCCCCTCGCCCCAGCCCAATTGAGAGTTTGCGATGAACGAAGGCCAGTTAGCCGTCTATCCTAGCCTCGCCGGCCGCACAGTGTTTGTCTCGGGAGGAGCCAGCGGAATCGGCGAAGCGATCGTTCGGGCTTTCGCCAAGCAAGGAGCAAGGACGGGCTTCGTCGATATCCTCGAGGACCGCGGTGCGGCTCTCGCCGCCGAGCTCGCCGGAGAGGGGGCGGACGTGCATTTCCTCCCCGCGGATGTGACCGACACCGCGGCCTACCAAGCCTCTATTCGTGATATCGCCAAGGCGCTCGGCACGATCGAAGTCCTCGTCAACAATGCCGCCAACGACATGCGGCACGACTGGCGTCAGGAGACGCCCGAGAGCTGGGACGCCCGGATCGCCGTCAATCTCAAGCACCAGTTCTTCGCTATTCAGGCCGTGGCGCCGGGAATGATCGAGGCTGGGGGCGGCTCAATTATCAATTTCGGGTCAATGTCTTGGCGGGCCGGGCAGGGCGGCATGCCGGTCTATACCGCGTCGAAGGCGGCGATCGAGGCGCTGACGCGTTCGTTTGCGCGTGATCTCGGCAAGTATCGCATCCGTGTGAATACTGTGGTCCCGGGCTGGGTCATGACCCAGCGGCAGCTTGAGCTCTGGGTCGACGAGAACACCGACCGTGTGATCGCCGAGCACCAATGTCTGCCCGATCGGCTCCAGCCCGAGTATCTGGCCCACATGGTGCTTTTCCTGGCGGCGGACGACAGCTCCATGTGCTCATCGCAGAACTTCATCGTCGATGCGGGGTGGTTGTAGGTCAGCGCGGCGGAGCCAACACGTTCGACCGAGGGCAAGGACCGCTCGGCGGAACCGCGTCGCTGACCCAGCGCCACGCGCCGGAATGAAGAAGGGGCCCGAAGGCCCCTTCGTTGCATTGCGTGTCGCGGCCTAGCCGCCGAGACAGCTGTCGGCGTCCTCCTGCGTGCACTCGTCGAGACCGGTGTAGAGCGGATCGTCAACCGACTCGCCGTTGATCAGCTGAATGAGCACGTCCGGGGCGCGGTTACCCATCTCGTACGGCCGCTGGCCGACCTGTGCGTGGCTGCACCCGTTCTTGAGCGCGTCCATCTGCGGAGGCAGCGTGTCGCCGGCGATGATGACGAGATCCTTGCTCTGGATGCGGTCGCTGAACTGCTGGCAGTTGGCGGCATAGGCCTCCGGCCCGAACTGCGCCCACCCGCCGACCAGGATGAAGGCGTCGAGGTCGGCGTTCGCGCCGATCACGTCGGCCATCTGCTGGTTGGCCGTCGCGATATCGTCGTTGGTATAGAGCGGGCAGCCGTCGATCTCGGTCCAGCCGTTCTGGCCGGTAAGCCGCTCGGTCTTCATCTCGCCGGTTATCGTGTCGCGGAAACCGGCGGCGCGCTCGTTGATGTTGTTCGCCGCGACGTTGCCGAGCTGCAGGCAGAGGGTGCCTCCGTCAGGCTTGTACTGCATGGCGTATTGCGCCATCAGCACGCCCATCTGGTAGTTCTCGGTGCCGAGATAGGTCATCCGCAGGTCGCGGTCGGCTTCCTCCAAATCGGCATCGATCGTCATGATCGGGATTTGCGCGTTCTGCGAGCGCAGCATCGAGGCCATGGCCGGCGCGTTGGACGGCGAGATGGCGATGCCCGCCACGTCGTCCCGGGCAATCAGGTCCTGCACGAGCTGGACCTGGCCAGCCTCGTCGGATGTGAGCGCCGGGCCGGTGTAGAGGCATTCGTACTCCGAATCCGGGTTGGCCTTGTTCCAATCATTGCAGCCGTTGCCGAGCACCGAAAAGAACGGGTTGTCGAGCCCCTTCACGGCGACGGCTAGCGTCTTCTTCTGAGCCATTGCCGTTCCGGCGCTCAGCGCAAGAGCCGTGGCGGCCATCAAGAGTAGTGCTTTCCTCATTTTGAACCTCCCTTTTCTCCATTTCAGGCGTCTGTTCTCAGGCGTCAGCCCGGGTACCAGATCCGGCGGGGCTCGCTGGCTGGCCGCACGTATCCCCAGGCCGATTCGATCAACTGCTTCAGGTTGTATCGGGGGCGCCAGCCAAGCCGCAGCTTGGCTTTGGCATTATCCATCCAGTTCGAGTGGAAGCGGCTCGGTATCTCAACCGCCGGCAATCCCCGCGTCTCGGCGAGATATGACGCGACCGCGCCGTAATCGACCGGTTCGTCCATGCAAATGTTGAACAGCTCGCCGCGCGCTCCCGGATTGTCGATTGCCGCCAAGATCGCCGAGGCGAGGTCGTCTACATGCACGAAATTGCGTTTGAGTGGCCGCTCCTCCGCATCGAGAAGTAGCGGGACCGTCCCGCTCTGCTGGTAGGACCTCGCCGCCTCCGGGCCAACCTCGTCTTTCCACACCGGTGCGCCGAACACGTCGTCGCCGAACGACAACGCGTACCGGAAGTCGTCCTTCTCCATGATCCATGGTGCACGAAGACAGCACGCGTTGATGCCGTACTGAACGCAGTACTGGTGAACCATGACCTCTTCGAGGACTTTCGACAGCGCATAGCATCCGGGATACGCGCGATGCGGAGTCGCCTCGGTAATCGGTCCCTCATGCATATGGTGGAAATGACCGACTGCCGCGTCGCCGCCGATGAGGATGAACTGTTTGGCCGTTGCCGAGGTCCGGAATGCCTCCAGGAGCCAGAAGAGGCCTTTCACCGTAACGTCGATCACATCGTCAGGCGTCTCCTTGCACGTGGCGAGGTGCAAGACGTGCGTAACGCCGTCCATTGCCCCGCCGACATTGCTCCGCTCGGCCAGGTTGCCGCGTGCAACCTCCAACCGTCCGTCCGCGTCCAACATACGATTGTGGCATAGGGCCCGCAGGCGGGCATGCTCGAAGCGCCGATCGGAGAGGAACCGCTCTATGAAGTGGCGGCCCACCTTTCCGGTCGCGCCCGTCACAAGTACAAGCATGCAGTTTCCTCCGCGCGGCCAGCTAATATCGATCAACATGATTAGTCAATTGGCAGGCGGTCGGATTTGATCAGCCGAATGCTTGTCAAGAGAAGCGGCCGGGGGCGCTTTCGGCACGGAAGCACTAACCGAGACAAGAGGTTACGCCGGGGGAGATGCGGCGGCTCGGTCCCGTTGCGAGCAGCGCGGGCGTCGATCACGGCTGCGCGGACAAGCCTTGCCACGACGCGGAATCTGAGGCTAGCTAATCCTACTAATCGTGGGTCGCCCCTAAAGGGCGCTGGGGAGGAAGACGCCGGTGGCGGTGCTGGAGCTCGTTTCGATCTCCAAGAACTTCGGCGCAATTCAGGCGCTGAAGGACGTGTCTCTCTCCATGGACGAGGCGCAAGTCGTCGGCCTAATGGGCGACAACGGCGCGGGAAAGTCCACACTCGTCAAGATCATCGCCGGCAACTTCCGCCCATCTGAAGGCACGGTTGCCATCGACGGCAGGGAAGTCACCTTCCATAGGCCGATCGAAGCGCGCCAGCACGGCGTCGAGATTGTCCACCAGGATCTGGCTCTTTGCGACAATCTCACCGCGGCCGCCAATGTCTTTCTCAGCCGCGAGCTCCGCAAGGGCTTCTGGCCTTTCCGCATCCTCGACTATGCCAGCATGTACCGGCGATCGGCCGAGCTGTTCCGCGAGCTGAAGTCGGAGACTCGGCCGCGCGATCTCGTGAAACAGATGTCGGGCGGTCAGCGCCAGGCGGTTGCGATTGCCCGCACCCGGCTTTCGGAGCCTCGGATCGTGCTGATGGACGAACCGACGGCGGCAATCAGCGTGCGTCAGGTGGCCGAGGTGCTCAGCTTGATCCAGCGCATGCGCGAACACGGTCACAGCGTCATCCTCATCAGCCACCGCATGCCGGACGTGTTTGCGGTGGCCGACCGTATCGTCGTGTTACGTCGCGGGAGGAAGGTTGCCGACAAGCCGATCGCGGAGTCCTCGCCCGAGGAGGTAACCGGCTTGATCACCGGGGCGATCGAGTCCGCGTAGGCTGGAGCCGCGCATCCGCGAGGGGATTGACGATGGCGATATCGCTTGAGGAAACGATCGAACGGCAGACCCACGGCATCGTCGGGCATCTGATGACGCGCCAGACGTTCTGGGTCTTCGTTGCTGCTGTCTGTGCTTTCGTCTATCTTTCGATAGCCACCACGTCCTTCGATACCCCGCAGAACCTGTTCAATGTCGCGCGGAACTTTGCCTTTGTAGGCATCATCGCGCTTGGCATGACCGCTGTGATCGCCACCGGAGGCATCGATCTTTCGGTCGGCTCCGTGCTCGCGCTCACCGGCATGGTGACCGGCATGCTGATGGCCGCCGACTATCCGATCTGGATAGGCGTTCCGGCGGGTCTGGCTGCGGCGCTCGCAGCGGGCTTCGTCAATGGCTTCCTCATCGCCTATGTCGGCATGCCCCCCTTCGTGGTGACGCTCGGCATGATGTCGCTCGCGCGCAGCCTAGCGATGGTCCTCTCGGGCAACCAGATGGTCTACCAGTTCGGCGTCGACCACGCGAAGCTGGTCACCCTTGGCGGTCGGTTTCTCGAGTTTCCGATCCCGTTCTATGGCTGGATGCAGGTCCCGAACCCGGCGCTGGTGCTTCTGGTCTTGGCGCTTACGTTCGGCTTTGCCTTCCGATGGACGAGGTGGGGACGGCACGTGTTCGCGATCGGCGGAAATGAGCACGCGGCTGAGCTGACCGGCGTCCCGGTGCGCAACATCAAGGTCAGCGTCTACATGCTGTCGGCGTTGTGCGCCGGAATAGCAGGCGTTCTGCAGGTTGGCTGGCTGGGGACGATCTCCACGGGCATGGGCACTGGCATGGAGCTCATCGTCATTGCCGCGGTCGTCATCGGCGGCGCCAATCTCATGGGCGGCTCGGGTACGGCCTTCGGCGCAGTCATCGGCGCGGCGCTGATCGAAGTGATCCGCAACAGCCTGACGCTGCTCGGCATCAATCCCTTCTGGCAGGGAACCTTTGTCGGCACCTTCATCATCGTGGCCGTGCTCTTCGACCGGATGCGGGACAATCGGGAGGCGGTACTGCGTGCGGCGACAAAGATCGGCGAAGGTCTTCGCGAGCGGCGGCGCCCGCGCTCGTAGCCCCCGTCAGCTCTTCTCCAGGATCTCGGCCAGCGGTTTCTCGGTGTCGACGGCGCGCCGCGGCGGAGCAATGGAGACTCGCTCCATCAGCGGGCATTCCAATTTGCTGATCGGAAACTTCTCGCGAGCCGCAGACTGCGCAAACCCGCGCTCTACCGCCCAACGGCCCATTTCGCGATGCGGCAGAACCAGCGTAGTGAGCGGCGGCGAAAGGTGGCGCGCCACTTCCTCATCGTCGTAGCCGATGACGGAGACGTCGTCGGGGATGGAGAGCCCGCGCTCTTTCAGCGCCTCGTAGCAGCCAACCGCCATGCGGTCGTTGGAGCAGAAGATTGCGGTCGGCGGACGCGGCAATTCCATAAGGACATTGGTCTGGTCATATCCGGCGCTCGGCTGCCAGTTGCCCTCGCGCACAAGCGACGGGTCGTATGGGATGTCGGCGGTCGCAAGCGCCTGGCGATAGCCCTTCAGCCGGTCGCGGGCCGCATCCATCCACATCTCGCCGGTGATTATCGCGATACGTCGATGGCCCGCATCGATCAACGCCTCGGTGGCGCGATGCCCGCCGGCTACCTCTCCGGGCACCACGCTGGGAAAGGCGCGGTCGTCGGAATAGCAGTTGAGCAGCACCACCGGCGGCTTTGCCGTATAAAGGCGGCGCGCCACCTCCACCTTGCGGGTCATGATCGTGGCGTAGATGATCAAGTCGGTTTCCGAATGCATGACGGCGTCGAGCGCGCGGCGTTCCATCTCCGGATTGTCGAGAGTCTCGCATACCGTGACCACATGTCCCGTAGTCCAGGCGCTCTCGCGGACGCCGTCGATGGCCACCACCGCCTCCGGACTGGTGGCGATCCGGTCGAAGATCACAGCGACCTGAAGCGGCCGCTCACCGGGAACCGTAGAGCTGCGGGCAATCTCATACTTGAGCTGCCTTGCCGCCGCGAAAACCCGTTCGCGCGTTGAAACGGAGATGTGGATTCCCGAAGTGTTGTTGAGAACGACCGAGACCGTCGACTGCGAGCATTCGGCGAGGCGCGCAACGTCGGTCATCGTGATGCGCCGACGGTTCGCCTTGCCTCGGGGGCGTCCTTGGTTGGTGCCGGTCTGTTCCCCCAATTGAGCGGTCCTTTCAGTCCCGATGTCGCTCCCAGCGGCTCGTTCCGCGGTCGGCAGGGAGGAGAGTTATCAACTAATATCTGCGGGAGGCAAGGGTTCACCACGGCTGGCCACTGCCTGTCTCCCAGATGGCGTTTGCCTGGCGGGCCCCCTTTATGAGAGACGGGAAGGACCGCATTTCCTTTAGATATCAATGTAGTAGCGACAGACGGGCGTCCCGGGAAGGCTCCGCGGACTTGGTCTACTGGCCACGTTCGGAGCTTCGGCCGGACGCGACTTGCGTTGATTGCCTAATAGAAATTAGCTATGAAGCTAGGGCCGCCGTCCTGTAGCGGCTGGCTCGGAGGGGTCTCACCCCCCGCACCAAGGGACAAGGGAGGATACTGATGAAAATAGCCTATCGGTTGAGTGTGGCCGCCGCCTTCTGTGCTGCCGCAGGCATCGCGCAGGCGCAGGACAAGCCTGAGCTGGTGTTCGTCGTGAACGGCGCCTCGGATTTCTGGAAGATCGCCGAAGCCGGCGTCAACAAAGCCCAGGAAGAGCTGGCCGATTACGACCTACAGTTCCGATATCCCGAGCAGGCGGCCGCCGCCATACAGCAGCGCCTCATGGACGATCTGGTCGCCGCCGGCGCAGACGCGATCATGGTCAGCGCGGTCGATCCCAAGACCTCGACCGAGGCGCTGAACCGCATCGCAGGACAGGTGCCGCTGTTCACCACCGACAGCGACGCGCCCGACTCCGATCGCATCGCCTATATCGGCTCCTCCAACGTGGCGCTCGGTGAGGATGCAGGAGAGCTTATGAAGCAGGCGCTCCCAGACGGCGGGCAATGCGTCGGATTCGTCGGATTGCCGGGAGCCGACAATGCACGCGAGCGAGTTGAAGGCATTCGGGCCGCGATTGAGGGTTCCGGCGTCGAGCTGATCGACGTGCGCGGCGACGACATCGACCAGACCCGCGCGAAGCGCAATGTGGAGGACGTTCTCGCCGCCAACCCGGACATCGACTGCCTCGTCGGCATCTATTCCTACAACACGCCCCGCATCTACGAGGTGCTGAAGGAATCC
>CAZARE010000056.1:0-18907 GCA_964487455.1 uncultured Propylenella sp. | reverse complement strand
GCGGCCGGCGTCGACGGCCTCATCGTCGTCGACCTGCCGCCGGAGGAGGACGAGGAGCTGTGCCTTCCCGCGCTCAAGACGGGGCTCAACTTCATTCGCCTCGCCACGCCGACCACCGACGACAAGCGGTTGCCGGCGGTGCTCAAGAACACTTCCGGCTTCGTCTATTACGTCTCAATCGCCGGGATCACCGGAACCAAGGCCCCCGACAAGCTCAAGGTCGCCGAGGCGGTTGACCGCATCAAGCGGCATACCGATCTACCGGTCGCCGTCGGCTTTGGCGTGTCGAAGCCGGAGCAGGCCGCCGCGATCGGCCGCAATGCGGACGGCGTCGTGGTGGGCTCCGCGCTGGTGCGGACCATCGAGGCCAGCCTCGACGAGGAGGGCCGTGCGACCGGCGAGACGGTGACGGCGGTGGCGGAGCTGGTGGCGGCGCTGGCGCAGGGCGTGCGCGCCTCCCGCCTGATGGCGGCTGAATAGGAAGGTCTTGCGTGGCAAACTGGATTCAGAACGTTGTCCGCCCGAAGATTCGCAGTCTGTGGACCAAGCGCGAGACGTCGGAGAATCTGTGGGTCAAATGCCCGGAGACGGGCGAGATGGTCTTCCACAAGGACCTGGAAGCGAACCAGTTCGTCTTTCCCAATTCCGGCTACCACCAGCGCATCGACGCCCGCACGCGCCTCCGCCTCTTCTTCGACGACGGGGCCTGGGATCCGCTGCCGCTGCCGCAGGTGCCGGTCGACCCGCTCAAGTTCCGCGACGAGCGCCGCTACACCGAGCGGCTGAAGGCGGCGAAGGCCAAGGCGGGTCTGGAAGACGCCGTCACGCTCGGCGCGGGAGCCGTGGAGGGCGTTCCGCTCATCGCCGCGGTACAGGACTTCGACTTCATGGGCGGCTCGCTCGGCATGGCGGCGGCGGACGCCATCATCTCCGGCGCCGAGGCGGCGGTGGAGCGCCGGAGCCCCTACGTGCTGTTCGCCGCCTCTGGCGGCGCGCGCATGCAGGAGGGCATCTTGTCGCTCATGCAGCTTCCGCGCACCACCATCGCCGTCCACATGGTGAAGGATGCGGGCCTGCCCTACATCGTCGTTCTCACCAATCCGACCACGGGCGGCGTGACCGCCTCCTACGCCATGCTCGGCGACGTGCATCTGGCCGAGCCGGGCGCGCTTGTCGGCTTTGCCGGCCCGCGCGTCATCGAGCAGACGATCCGCGAGAAACTTCCGGATGGCTTCCAGCGCGCCGAGTATCTGCGCGACCACGGCATGGTTGACATCGTCGTGCATCGCCACAGGCTGCGCGAGACGGTGGCGCGCCTCTGCCGGCTCATGCTGAAGCTGCCGCCTCCCAACTACCCGGCCGGCGAGGGGCCCTGGCAGGCGGGGAGCGGCGCCGCCGGCAACGGCGCGGCGGACGCATCAGCCGGCGCGCCGGACGTGCCCAAGGACGCGGGCAAGCCTCCCGCCGCGGCATCGCCCTAAGCCGTCCCATGTCCGAGCTCGACGAGCTGCTGGAGGCGCTGGGCGCGCTCCACCCCCGCAAGATCGACCTCTCGCTGGAGCGCATCGAGCGGCTCCTGGAGCGCCTCGGCCGGCCGCAGGACCGGCTGCCGCCGGTCATCCACGTCGCAGGCACCAACGGCAAGGGCTCGGTCATCGCTTATCTCCGCGCCATGCTGGAGGCGGCGGGCGGGAGCGCGCACGTCTACACCTCGCCGCACCTGGTGCGCTTCAACGAGCGCATCCGCCTCGGACGCACCGGCGGCGGGCGCCTCGTCGACGACGCCGCGCTGATCGCTGCCATCCGCCACGTGCTCGAGGTCAATCGCGGCGAGGCGATCACCTTCTTCGAGGTGACGACCGCCGTCGCGCTGCATCTCTTCGCCGAGCGCCCGGCGGATTACTGCCTGCTCGAGGTCGGCCTCGGCGGGCGCTTCGACGCCACCAACGTGGTGGCGGCGCCGCTCGCCGCGGCGATCGCCTCCGTCAGCTACGACCACGCCGACTTCCTCGGCGAGGACCTCGCCGGCATCGCGGCGGAGAAAGCCGGCATCCTCAAGCGCGGCCGCCCGGCAGTGATCGCGCCGCAGAACGAGCACGCGCTGGCGATGATCGCGCTGGAGGCGGCGGCGGCGGGCGCCTCCCTCTTCCGCCACGGCAGCGAGTACACGGCCTTCGCCGAGCGCGGCCGGCTCGTCTACCAGGACGAGCGCGGCCTCATCGATCTCCCCTTGCCGCGCCTTGCCGGCGCCCACCAAGTGGAGAACGCCGGGCTCGCCGTCGCCATCCTGCGCGCGGCGGGGATCGGCCTCAGCGCCCGCGCGATGGAGAGCGGCATCGCGTCGGCCGACTGGCCGGCGCGGCTGCAGCGCCTGCGCTCCGGCCCGCTCGTCGACGCCGCGCCCCCCGGCTCCGACATCTGGCTCGACGGCGGCCACAACCCTTCAGCCGGCGTGGCCATCGCACAGACGCTGGCGGAGTTCGAGGAGCGCGACCCGCGTCCCCTTGTGCTCGTCTGCGGCATGCTCACGACCAAGAAGCCGGAGGGCTACTTCCGTCCCTTCGCGGGGCTGGCTCGGCATGTCATGACGGTCCCGGTTCCCGGCAGCGACGCCGGCTTCGCGCCGGAGCAGCTGGCCGCCATCGCCATGGAGGCGGAGGTGCCCGCCGCACCCTTCAAGAACGTGCGCGCGGCGCTCGATTGGCTCTGCGCCGATTTCGACGCGACATCCGAGCCGCCGCGGATTCTGATCTGCGGCTCGCTCTATCTGGCGGGCGAGGTGCTCCGGCAGAACGGCCCGCTGCCGGAGTAGCGGGCGCGGTCGTCAGACGGCTGGCGCTAGTGTGGTGGATTTGAAATTCGTTTCATTCCCGGATCGAGGTCTCGTTACGAATTGCAAATCCGAAAACCACACTAGAATCATTAACTTGCTAGTGTCCTGATCGAATCCGAAATCCGTGCGACACGCCCCGAAGAATGAAGCGGATTTCGGATTCGGGACACTAGGCCGCGCTCTGGATCCACTTGTGCAGGTCGCTCTTCGGACCGGCGCCGACCTTCATGTCCACCGGCTCGCCGTTCTTGAACATGATCAAGGTGGGGATCGAGCGCACGCCGTAGCGGATCGCGGTCTGCTGATTCTCGTCGATGTTGAGCTTGACGATCTTCACCCTGCCGCTGAACTCGGTCGACAGCTCCTCCAGGTGCGGCGCGATCATCTTGCAGGGGCCGCACCATTCCGCCCAGAAGTCCACCACGACCGGCTCGGGAGAAGCGAGGACATCCAGGGCAAAGTTCTGATCGGTGACGGCCTTCGTCATGTTGATCTCCTCAGATCGGGTCGGGGCGAAACCTAGGGAGCGGCCCCGGCCTGGTCAAGGAAGCGAATTGCCATGGACACCGAGCGCCTCGAGAGCCCGTTCCATGAGTGCCGCGGGGATCGGCATGACTTGCGGCCCCGCGGTCCAGACGAGGCTGGCCCGCACCTCCACATTCCGGTCCATTTCCATGAGGAGCCGCCTGTAAAGGGCGAGCTGCAGCACGTAGGCGGGATCGGCATCCGCCGGCGAGGCCGGGACCGCTCTGTTGGTCTTGAAGTCCACGACGTGCCACCCGGTATCGTCGCGCAGCATCCGGTCGATCCGCCCGCTTACTGCATAGTCTCCGCGCTCGGTCGCCACTTGGCCGACGATCGCCAGCTCGGCGCGGCTCTGCGGCCCGAACAGCGTCTGTAGCGACGGCTCGGCGAGCACGGCCTCGGCCTCCGAAAGAACCGCGGCGGCCAACGCCGGGTCGTGCGGGGCTTCGCGCAAGAGCAGCCGCTCGGCGGCGGCGCGGCGGTGCGGCCCCGGCACGCTCGGCAGCAGCTCGAGGAGCAGATGCACAAGCCGCCCGCGCATCAGCGCCGAATCGCCTGGCTCCGCGTCCGCGAGCGCCGGAATCGGATCCGGTTCGCCCAGCCCGCGCGACGGCCGGAGCGGCTGCGGAGCGGGCGGCGGAGACGCCGCGGACTGGAACAGCCAAGCCGGCGGCTCAGAACGAATGTGCTCCGGGCCGGCAGCCCGATCCCGCGCCGCGAGCGGAGGGCGTGGGAGCTGCGGCCAAATGTAAGGCTCGGCCAGCTCGCCATCGTCCCTTCGCTCCGCCTCGGGCGGGACGAGCGCGCTCTCAACCAGGGAATGCCAGCAGTCCGATGGCGTCCGCTCGCCCTTGATGCCGGCGATAAGGAAGACGTCCCGCGCACGGGTCATCGCAACATAGAGAAGCCGAAGATATTCGCGCGCGCGTTCCGCGTCGGTGGCCTCGTTCGCCTTGTGTTGCAAGTGCGGCGCTTCCTTGCTGAGGCGCCGCCACAGAAATGCGGGATCGTCGCGGCCTCTGCCTACCGCCACGAGCGTGTCCCGCTGTCCGGGGACGGCAATGAGTCCACCCGTATCGACGAGGAATACGACGTCGGCCTCGAGGCCCTTGGCGCCATGCACGGTCATCACGCGAACGCCCGCCGCCGCTTCCTCCGTCTCACGTTTGATGTCTGCATCGTTGGCGCGGATAAAGCGGACGAAGCCTTGCAGCGAGGGCGTCTCTACCGCCTCGTAGGCAAGCGCCTGGCTGAGAAACGCATCCAGCACGTCGTCGGCCTCGCTGCCTAGCCGCGCACGAAAGGCGCGGCGGCCGCCCTCGGGCCCGAGGATTGTTGCAAAGAACCGGAACGGCGTGACTTGATCGGCCATCGCCCGCCAACGGCGGAGCTTCCCGGCGCAGGAGCGCAAGTCTTCGGCTTCCGCCATCAGGAGGACCGACCAGAGGCTCGCGCTCCCCCGGGGCGCGGCGAGCTGCAGCAAGGCCTCCTCGCTCACCCCGAGCAGCGGGCTCTTGAGGCAGGACGCGAGTTGCAGATCGTCTTCCGGCAGAAGCATCGCGTCGGCGAGCGCCAGGAGATCGAGCACTGCGATATGCGTCGACACCGGGATGCGGTCCGCGCCTGCCGTTTGAATCTGACGGGCGCGGAGCACCCGGTTCATGGCGGCGAAGAAGGCGTCGCGCCGGCGCACAAGGACGAGAATGTCCCGCTCGCTTACGCGTTTGCCGGACGGAAGGCTCGCGCCCATAAGCCGGTCGATCTCGTCGGCAATCCGATCGGCAAGCTCGGCCTCGGCCGCGCTTGGAGCGTCGTAGGGCGTCGTCCAGTCCTCGGGCTCGACCACCTTGCGCCGCACCACGCGTGGCATCACCACGACTTGTCCCGGCTCGCGATCGCGATGCGCGGCATGCGCTTCGTAGGTCGACGCCGTGATCCGTCCGGCAAGCGCCCCGCCGAACACCGTGTCGACAGCGCTCAGGATTTCGTGAGTAGAGCGGAAGGACAGAAAGAGCGGACGCTGGACGAAAGGCGTCGCCGCCTCTGCGGCCTTCCGGGCAAAGAAGCGGTGCATTTCGGCCAGCATCTCTGGTGCCGCGCCCTGGAAGCCGAAGATCGACTGCTTATCGTCGCCGACGGCGAAGATGGTGCGCGGCCTTTCTGAGGCGCCCTCACCGGAAAAGAAGTCCTCGGCGATCGCCTTCACCACCGCCCACTGGTCGGGACTGGTGTCCTGCGCTTCGTCGACGAGGATGTGCTCGATGCGGCGGTCGAGCTTGTAGAGCACCCACTGGGAGGCGTCGGCGCGCGACAGGAGGTTGCGGGTCTTGGCGATCAGGTCGGCAAAGTCGAGCGCACCAGCCTGCCGCTTGGCCCGGTGGTAAGCCTGCAGGATTGCATCGCCGACAATAAGCAGCGCTTCGGTGGCGGCGAAGGCGCGCGCCACGTTGAGACGGCCGACCAGGGTCACCAGCCGCTCTCCTTCGGCCGCGAATCTCTCTCTCAATCCCGGGTTGGCCTTGACGAGGTCGGCGCCGAAACGCTGCGAATGGAGCTGCCAGGCTTTGTCTTTGTTGTTCCAGTTCAGGAAGAAGCCGAGCCGGGCGTCGGCTTCTGCCGAGGACGCCTCGGCCTTGATGATCGCAATCAGCTCTGGACACGCTCTTTCGTTCCAGCTGTGCGGCGCGGAGACGAGACTTTCCGCCAAGACCTTGCCCAGCGCCTCGCAGTCGGCGCGGCTCCAGCCTATTGCATCGCAAATTTCACGGCAGATCGCTTCCTCAGTCTCCCCTGAGCCGAGGTCAAGTCGCCTCCGCAGGTCGGCGAAGGCGTCGTCGACGGTGCCGACGCCTTGCTCGGACGCGGCGCGGTCCATCCATCGGCGGATGGCGTCCCTCTCCGCGATGAATGCGTCGAGGGCGTCGCCGACCTGCATGTCGCTCGCCGTCTCTGCCATGTGGCGCACGGCGCGTCCGAGCCGGCTCGCGGGTGCGGAGGCCGCCTTTTCCATCACTTCCGTGCGAGCCTTGGCGATCAAGGACGCGGCGGCGGATTCGTCGAGGATCGCGAATTGGCCCGGGACGTTCGCCTCGAACGGAAACTGATGCAGCAGCCTTTCGCAGAACGCATGGATCGTCTGGATTCTCAGACCGCCCGGCGTCTCCAGCGCGCGGGCGAACAGGCGCCGCGCCTCTCGTATTTCCTTGGCGGTCGGCGGGCTGCCCTGTAGCGCCTCGATCTCGCTGCTGAGTTCGGCCTCAGGCAGCATCGCCCAACCGCCAAGCGCCTCGAAAACTCGGCGCGCCATCTCGGCGGCCGCGATCTTGGTGAAGGTGAGACAGAGAATCGCGGCCGGGTCTGTTCCGGCAATCAGCAGGCGGATGACCCTCTGCGTCAGGACATGCGTCTTTCCAGAGCCGGCATTGGCGACGACCCATGCCGATGATGAAGGGTTCGACGCTTCGCGCTGAAATGTGCGCGTGCGGTCGAGCGCGCTGCCCGAGCTCACGGCTGCTGCGCTCCCTGATCGTCCTCCTCTTCGGTAGTCGTCCATTCCGCCACGCGCGCAAGGTGATCGTAGTCGCCGACGAAGATGCGGCCTCGTTTCGGGATTTTGCGGGACAAGTATTCCGCTTCTGGCGCAGCGTACTGAGCGACGAGCGCGTTGAGCCGGCGCTGTGTCGTCTCGAGCGCCTCAGCAAGGCTCACGCTCGACCTGCGGCCCCTTGCAGGCTCTTCGCTACGGTCGTGGATTTCGCCCCCGACGCCGCGACCGGAGAGTCGGTAGTAGATCAACTGCCTTGGCTCGGTGGCGGCGACGTTCTGAAAGCCGCCGCGGCGCGCGATCAGCGCTTCCAGAGGAAGCTGCGGCGATAGCGCTCTTACCTCCTTGGGCGAGGGAGGCGTGCCGGTCTTGTAGTCGATAATCGCGAGGCTCCCGTCTTCGAGAGCATCGAGGCGGTCGGCGCGGGCGGAGAGGACGAAGTCCGGCGTGACGGCCATCTCCCCTCGTCCCTCGACATGGCGCTCCGCTACGTCGCTGCGCTCCGCTTCCGTCGCCACGAACCAGCCTGCGATCTTCTCGAAGCGCGGCCACCACAAGGCGATCACTTCCGGGAAGTCGGCATGCTTGGCGAACGCCTCGGCCCCGATCTCCAGAAGCCTCCCATGCGCGGCGGCATCGAACGGGCCGCGCGGCCGCTCACGCACGAAATCCTCCAGAATCTCGTGGATGAGCGTGCCCCGCTCCCGCGCGTCGGGAAGCTTGGCGAGCGCCTCGAACGGCCTCAGCTTCAGCACGGACTCCGCATAGATGGCGTAGGGATCCCGAATGAGCGTCTCGATGCGCGTGGCGGAAAGGCGTTTGGGACGAAGAGCTATGGGAGGACAGGGGCGTGGCCGCTCCGAACGCTCGGCCTGCCCTGGCTGGTCGAGTTGCCGCGCCCAGGCGAGAACCTCGCTGCCGCGATCGCGCATCGCGGCTGCGAGCGTTGCGCCTGCGTAGGCTGTCAGCCGCTGCAGCCAGCGCGAGGCCACCCGCGGCTCGCCGTCCTCGCGCTCGGCGCGCGTCAGCCACACCTCGGCATGGCCGAGCGCCTGCGTGAAATCGTGCGCCGCCAGCCCGATCCGGCGTTCAGGCGGGTCAAGCCCCAGTGCCTCGCGCATCGGGCGCGACACAAGCGGGTCGAGCCGCGTCTGCGCCGGCCAGGTCCCTTCGTTGAGGCCCCCGAGCACGACCATGTCGACGTGCTGCAGCCGCGCCTCCAGCGTTCCCCAGATGTGGATGCGAGGATCGACGCCGCCGCGCTTCCGCACCATCGATCGTTCGATCAGCGCGGCAAAGAGACTGGAATAGTCGCCCGGAGCGATATCCGGCCCTGAATGCGCGCTCGCGCGGAGATCGTCGAAGGCGAACGCCAACGCTTCGCCGGCCTCCTCGATGAACGCCCGGCTCGAACGCCGGCCGCCCACCGCCGCCACGTTGGCGAGCGCGGCGAGATGCGCTTCGACCAGTTCCGCCAGCGCTACCTTGCCGTCGCACGCCACCAGCGCTTCAAGAGGAGCAAGAGCCTCTTCGATGCGCTGCGCAAGATCGATCGCCGTCTCCCAGCGCGTCAACGAAAGACCGTCTGCCGCACGGGTCCGCTCGCTCCACTCCCGCTCCTTCGCCTTGTGCTTCGTCCAGGCGGCGAAGCGCTCGCCGAGCGCATGGTTGAGCGCCGCCAGGCCGGGCTTCAGCTGCGGTCCGCGCAGTACGGCGCGCTCCAGATTGCGCGCGGCGCGGCGCGCCGCGCTCGGCTGCATGCCGAACGCCGCGAGCGGGTGCTTGGCGAGAGCCAGCAACGACTCCGCAACAGCGCCGTTGAGCGCCACTTCCGCCGTGAGGCGCGCCAGAACACCGGGCGGCGTGTGGACGAGCGGCCGTCCGGCGGAGTCATCGACATCGATCTGCCAGCGCCGCAGCTCAACCGCCACGCGGCGCGCCAGCCCTCGGTCCGGCGTGACAAGGGCGGCGACCTTCTCCCCCGTCTCTGCGGCGCGCCGAAGCAGGATGGCGACGGCAAGCGCTTCCTCTCGCTCGTTCGCTGCTTCGACCAGGCCGATACCTTGAAGCGCGGTCTCTTTGTCTATCGACGTCGCCTGAGCCGCCGGATCGCTCCATTTCTCAGTTGTAGCCGCGGGGCGCATCGATTCGGATACGCAACGATTCCTTTCGCCGAGATCCCTCGCTAGTTCGCCCAGCGGTACGACCGCGTCGCGCGTGACGCCGAGGAGGCTCAGAAGCGCCTTCAGGCCGAATTGCGGGTGGTTGGCGCTGGCGGGGTCGTCGGCGGCCGGCGTGATCGCCGCCCAGGACTGCGCGTCCAGTTCAAGGTCGAGACCGGGCAGCACGACGGCGCCGTTTGGGAGACTGGCGATTGCGGCGAGCAGTTCGCCGGTGGCGGGGACCGAGCCGGTCGAGCCGGCGGCGATGACGGGCGCCGGCGCGCCGTGTTCGCTGAGCCGTTTCGCTTCCGCTTTGATCAGCCGGTGGCGGCGTTCGCCCGGGTCGGCGAGGCCGCGCTCGGCGAGGTAGGCCGGCCAGAACTCGGTGGCGATCTTGAGGAATTCCAGGGTGATGTCCCAGAGGCGCGCGAGCTCCGCCGGCTTTTCGGCGAAAAGCCCCGCCCACGCCTCAGGTTGGGTGCCCACCTGGTCGATGAGTCGGCCAAGCGAGGCGCCGAGGCGGGCCGCATCGGCGGGCGAGGCGGGCACGATCAGCTCCTCCTCACGCAGCCCCGCCGCAGCCCGGACGAGCGAGCCGGACCAGCCGAGCACGAGCTCGGTCAGAACGAGTTGACGCTCCAGAATCGGTGCCGCCGGGGGCACCTCAAGCGTCGCCGAATCGAGGAACCCGGCCTCGTCCTCATCGATATCGCCGAGCGTGCGGATTTTCGGCAGCAGCACCGGTCGGCCGAAATGCGTCAGGAATCGTTCGCGGATAGCGCGCGCCGACCGCCGAGTCGGGAGATAGACTGTGACGTCGGCTAGCGCAAAGGCCTCCTGCAGCGGAAAGCCAGTGATCAGCCGCCCCTCCACCAGCGCTGCAACCAACGCATCGAGGAACGGGACGCCGGGCGGGATTGTGAAGACGCTGGGCCGGTGCATCGGATCTTGTCAGGCCGCGCTGGCGGCAATGGCTGCGTCAGCCGCGGCAATGGACGCGGGAGTCTCGACGTTGATCCATAGCCCTTCCAACTGCACGCCGAAGAGGCGCCCCGTCTCGATACTGCGATCGAAGAGCAGGTTCAGCGAAAACGCCCCATCCCGCGATTCTGCGAAGAGCCTCGGGTGCAGGATAGCAGCTCCCGCGTAGACAAATGGCGCTACCAGCCGCTCAGGCCTGCGCGACAACCTTCCTTCCTTGTCGAGGAAGAAATCGCCGCGGCCGGCATAGCCGATGGCGCGCACGGTTGAGGCAAGCAGCAGAAGCGCATCCATCCGAGAGTCCTCCCACGCGTCGGCCAGCCAGACGAGGTTTGGGCGCACGCCTTCCAGCCAGAAGGAGTCGGAATTACGCAGCAGGAATGCATCGTTCCCGAGAAGCGGCAGCGCCCGCTTTATCCCACCGCCGGTCTCAAGGAGAGTGTCGCGCTCGTTGGAGATTACGATCTTTGGCTGAATGCGGTTGGTTAGGTGCGCTTCAATGAGATCGGCCAGGTAATGCACATTGACGACCGCGGTCAGCACACCCGCGATCGCCAACCCGTCAAGGCAATGATCGATCAGGGCACGGCCGCCAATCCGAGTCAGGGGCTTCGGTGTTGTAGACGAAAGGGGCCGCATGCGCCGGCCGTGTCCGGCCGCCAGCACCATTGCTGTCTGCGGTACCCGCATTCTGTTCTCCTAATCCTCAGAAATACGGCTCATACCAGACCCGCAATTTCGAAAGAACCGGGTGCCTGAGGTTGCTGCGAATAAGGTGCTTCAGCCGTTGACGATGACGTTGGTAGCCCGGCTTGCCCTCCGCGAGGGCCAGTCGGGTAAAGATGCCGAGAACCTTTGTCGCACGCTGCAGCCCCATTACCGCAACGGCGCTTTCGAAGGTGGTCGCGTCGAACGCGGGGTCTTGCTCGCGACGGCGGGCGACGTAGCGGGACTTCAGCCACGCCTCCTGCTCATGGGTAAGCGTCACCCGCGCATCCTGGACAAGGGAAGCGACATCGTAGGCGGGATGGCCGATTAGTGCGTCTTGAAAGTCGATCACCCCTACCCTGGCGATACCTTCTGCATCGGGTCTCCAGAGAATATTGGGTGAATGAAAGTCCCGCATGACCCACGTTGCAGGCGCCGCGTCGACTTTGCCGAGCACTTCCGCCCAAGCCCCAAGAAACGCGCTCCGCTCCCGGGGAGGAAAGGCAGGCTCGCCGCCCTGGCCACCGAACCAATCGGGAAAAAGAGATGCCTCGACGAGCAGCGCTTCTTGATCGTAGTGCGGGATCCGGAAGCTTGAACCGTCCGGCAGCTCTACCTCCGCAGGCCAAGTCAGGCCGTGCATGAAGACGAGAAGATCGATCGCCGCTTCGTATCGCTCCATGAACGGAGCGCCCGTTTGATCCACGATGCGTTCGTCGCCCAGGTCTTCGGTCAGAACGAGTCCGGTATCGATGTCGGCGGCAAGAATTTCCGGCGCATGGACGCCACGGTCGCGAAGGCCGAGATCGACTGCGACGAAAGCTCGGACCCCCGAAGCACGGTGGGCGACGTCGTCGTAAGAGCGGTCACCATAGATCGGAGGGCCAGGCTCTCGGACCGGCGCGTTCATCAGGATGGCGGTGGATGAGCCTTGCACGACCCGCTCGTGCATCCGGTGGGACGCGTCGCCGGCGAGCGGAATGCGGGTGGCGTTCTTCCAGCTCGATCGATCAAGAAACGCCCGAACCTCCTGCGTACGCGACAGCCGGTCAGGCCAGCTCCCCTGTGCCGTAATCTCGGCGCGGCGTGAAGTTCCGTTCAGTCCGAGATGAAGGTCCACCCGATTCTCGGCAACGCTCGCCGGGAGCGCTTCCGGCCACTCGACCAACACAGCTCCACCGTTCAGCGCCTCGTCCAGCCCGATCTCGGCAAGCTCGCGACTCTCGCTCAGCCGGTACAGATCGGCGTGCGTCACCTTCAAACGTGGGAGTGTGTGTTCGACGCTAAGGGGAAAGGTCGGGCTCGGAACTTCAAGAGCGGGATCACCGGCTAGCGCGCGTATCAGCGCTCGGGCGAACGTTGTCTTCCCCGCTCCAAGTCCGCCCGAAAGCGCAATGAGGTCGCCAGGTTGCAGCATCGCGGCAACGTCTTCGGCCAGCCGCGCCGTCGCAGATTCGTCCGGAAGCTGCAGGCTTAGGCGAGCCCAGGACGGCGTCGCCTGCATGCCTATTCGGCAGCGACGGCCACAGCGGCAGGCGCAACGGGAATGCGCACCGTCGCCGTCGTTCCCTGGCCCTCCACGGAACGGATGTCGACGCCGCCGCCATGCAGCTCCACAAGGCTCTTGACGATCGAAAGGCCTAACCCGGCCCCGCCGCGTCGCCCCTGTGTCGCGCGGGTTTCGAAGGGCTGGAAAATCGCCGGCATGACATCTTCGGGAATGCCCACCCCGTCGTCAACGACGTTGAACACGATCCAGTCACCCTGCCTCGCAGCCTCCACTCGTATGTGCCCGCGTGCGTTGGAGAAGCGAACGGCGTTCGAAACGAGGTTGAAGAGCACCTGGCGCATCCGCCGCTCGTCGACAAGAAACGTCCCAATGTCGGCAGGGATGTCGATTGCGAGTTCGATCTGTTGCTCGTTCAGACGGTCGCGAAGCCCCTCGACCGCGGACCCAACCACGGCTGCGATATCCGTCTCGCCAATGTCGAGCTCCATAATGCCGGCATCCACCGTCGCAAGGTCGAGAATGTCGTTAATCAGCGCCAGGAGGGAACGTGATGACGAGTCGATGTGATCCGTGTATTCGCGCTGCTCGGACGTCAAGTCGCTGGCGGCGTCAGACAGAAGCTCGGAGAACCCGATGATGGTCTGCAGTGGCGAGCGGAGCTCGTACGAAACATGCTGGATGAACTCGGACTTGAGGCGGTCGGCCGCCTCAAGCGCCTCGTTGCGTTCCTTCAGGACCCGCTCGATGCGCGCGGAGTCGGTCACGTCGACGAAGGTGAGCATGATCATGCCTTGCGGGAGGGCGACCGTCGCGTAGTCGATGGCGCTGGAATCCGGCCTTTGCATGCGTCCCGACATGGACTCCTCATGGTCCATGTCGGTCACCGCGCGGTGGATGGCGTCCCAGGCGCCCTTATCGGCGTAGAGCGCCCGGCAATCGGCGATGATCTCGCCGATATGCGGCTCGCGTCGCAGCATGGTGGGCGACAAATGCCACATCTCGACGAACACCGGGTTGAACAGGCGGAGCCGCCCGTCGGTGCCGAAGACGGCGACCCCCTCCGCCAAGTGGTCCAACGTCTCGCCCTGCAGCTCCGACAGCGCCTTCAGCCGGCTCTCCAGCATCAGCTGCTCGGTCACGTTCTCGTAGACATAGGTCATGCCGCCATCGGAGTTGGGGAGCGCGACAACGCGGAGCGTGCGTCCGTCCGGCAGATGCCAGAGATAGTCGCACTGCTGGCCGCTGCCATAGGCGGCGAGGTGCCGGGAGCGCCATTCGCGGTAGTTGGACTGTTCAGGCAGCTTCCGCTCGGCTCGCAGTTGATCGAGGAGGGCGCTTTCCTCGGGCTCGGTGGCCAGCCACTCGGCGGACAAGCCCCAAAGCGCGCGAAATGCGGCGTTGTGGAAGAGCATGCGCTGATCGCGGCCGAAGACGGCCACGCCCGCAGTAAGCTGGTCGACGGTTCGGGCGTTCGACAGCTTGATCCGCTCCACCTCGTCGCGCGCGGCCTGCAACTCGGTGATGTCGACGGCGGCTCCGACGGATCCGTCCTCGGTCGCGCGGTGGAGCACCCGCAGCTGCCGGCGATCGCCGGCAACGATCGCCGTAGCGACGCCATCATAGGCGCCTCCGGCACGCTCGGCCTCGCGCACGACCTCGCGCGTGCGGGCCGGGAGCAGCTCGATCCCCGCGGAGACCGCCGCCTCGGCGCTCTCCGCCTCGACCGCGCGGGCGTAGGCGGCATTGGCCCAGGTGAGTCCGCCACTGCGAGTCCGCCGCCAGAGCGGCAGCGGAAGGAGGTCGGCGAGCGCCCTCAGGGCCGTCATCTCGTTGATCACGTAGACCGCCTGCTGCTTGAGCTCGGCGAAGGATCGACGCTCGCCGGTCAGCTCGCGCAGCCGCAGCACCGCGCGGCGCCCGCTGGTGCGGCCGGTCGCCTCCAGGAGCGCTCCGCCGGCCGCGCGGACGGCGATCTGGAAGGGCTCGCCCTGCCGGCGCAACCGGTCGACGGCCGCCTCGAGCTCGCTGCCGCTCTCGGCGGCAAGCCACCTTGAAAAGGAAAGGAACGCCGCCTTGTCAGCCGGTGCGCCAACGCGCTCCGTCAGCCCGCCGAAGACCTTCGGCTCCGCGGCGGTCGATTCCCACACCACGGTCTTCTGGTCGTCGGCATCGAGCAGCGCCTCGGTGCGGTCGAGCGCCGAGCGGAGCGACGCAATCTCTCTTTCCGCCTCGACCAGACGCTCCTCGCGCCGCGCATGCAAGAAGAGGCCGAAGGCGACGAGCGCGGCAAGCGCGGTGCCCCCCGTCACCGCAATCCACACGACGTTGCCGAGCGCCGCGTCGATGCTGCGAAGCGAGAGATCGGAAAACGACTGCGCCTTTACGGGAGACAGGAGCGCGGAAGCGGAGACAACCCCCAGCGCGGCGCCGAGCCGCGACGTTCGTCCTGAACCGGAGATCCGTTCCGCGCGTCTCTTCGCCATCGCCCCGCCGCATCCGGACGGCCGTAGTGCCGGCCAAAATCCCGGACGAATCAGTCGAACTTAACCGCTCCGCCGAAGGCGGAAAAGGCGGTGGAGACTAGCGGCGGAGAAGGAAAGGAATCGTTAACCAATGGCGAGGGCCGCCCGGCGGGCTTCCCGACTGCGCCAGAAGCCACCGCAGCGGCATGCATCGGGCTTCGTTTTTCCAAATCGCTTGGTGGAGCGGGGCGGGTCAAGATGGAGGCCGGTCACCAACATCACCCTGGCCCCTCACCCTTGATAGAGCAGAGGCGATCAGCCCGGTCGGCAGAGCGATTACTCCGAGTGTCGGGAGGGGGAAACGATGATTGTGCCGGCGTCCCTACGACGCTCGAACCGCTTCTTTTTGCGGCGAGCGCGCTCCGCGCAGGCCTACACAAGTCGAGCACTCTCCCTTATATGTGGCCCGCCGGTCCGAGCAGAGGCTCAACCGGCAGCTTCCCGCACACCTTTGCCTTTGCACGGTGGTCGGGTTCCCGAAGAGCCGGGAACAGGGCGCGCATGTTTGGCAGGCGCGCTGGATTCGGCTCCACTCATTGCGCGAGGCGCGCGCCGGGTCCCGCCGTTCTGTCACCGCCCGCCAGCGGAGCATAAGCGCGCCTGCTCGCGGTGCATGGAGCCAGGACACGGAGAGCACGAATGAATGCGAGAGCGAACACCCGACCCGGACGGCCCAGGCTCGCATCGGGCCGCGGCGCCAAGCTCGCCTTTCGCGAAGGCGTTACCGAGGGCGACATCAGAAGGGTTACCGGACGCCTCCGGGACCGGGGCAACGGACGCCATTGGATCGAGCGCTCCCGCGGCAATGTCTATCTCTGGGTTTCCGGACGGAGCGACGCCGAGCTGGTTCTGAACGAGTTTCAGGACGAGGTCGAAAGCTGGGAAGAGCTCTCCTGATGGCCGCCGCGACCACAGAGCTTGCGACGCGCCTTGAGCCTACCAAGCCTGGAGCGGCTCACGAAACGCGGCGCACGTTTGCGATCATCTCCCATCCGGACGCCGGCAAGACGACGCTCACGGAGAAGCTGCTCCTCCGCGGCGGGGCGATCCGGCTTGCCGGCGCCGTCAAGGCACGCGGCGACGCGAGGCGCGCGCGCTCCGACTGGATGAGGATCGAGCAGCAGCGCGGCATCTCCGTCACCAGCTCGGTCATGACGTTCGAGCATGACGGCCTTACGTTCAACCTCCTGGATACGCCCGGCCACGAGGACTTCAGCGAGGATACCTACCGCACGCTGACAGCGGTGGACTCGGCGATCATGGTGATCGACGCCGCCAAAGGCATCGAGGCCCAGACACGCAAGCTCTTCGAGGTCTGCCGGCTGCGCGACATTCCGATCATCACCTTCATCAACAAAGTGGACCGCGAGGGCCGCGACCCGTTCGAGCTGCTCGCGGAGATCGAGACCACTCTCGCGCTCGACGTTTGTCCGCTCGTGTGGCCGGTCGGCATGGGCACCGATTTTCATGGCTGCTACGACCTCGTCTCGGATCGGCTGCTGTCATCCAGCGCGGGGCGCGCTGGCGCGTTCGACACGGTGACAAGCTGCCAATCGATCGCCGATCCGATGCTGGACCGCAAGCTCGCCCCCCATGTGCTTGAGACGTTCAGGCTCGACGCGGAGCTTGCGTCCAGCGGCTATCCAAAGCTCGACCCCGTAGCCTACCGCGAGGGGCACTTGACGCCGGTCCTCTTCGGGAGCGCGCTGCGGGGCTTCGCCGTCGCGGAGCTGCTCAACCTGATCGGCAGCATGGCACCGCCGCCGCAGCCGCAGCCGACCGCATCGGGACGGATAAGCCCCATGGACCCGACCGTCTCCGGCTTCGTCTTCAAGGTGCAAGCCAACATGGACCCGCAGCATCGCGATCGGATCGCCTTCGTGCGCCTGTGCTCGGGACGATTCCGTCGCGGAATGCGGCTGAAGAACACGCGCTCGGGCCGCAGCATCGCCGTGCAAAGCCCGATCTTCTTCTTCGCCCAGGAGCGCGAGGTGATCGACGAGGCCTTTCCGGGCGATGTGATCGGGGTGCCTAACCACGGCACATTGCGGGTCGGCGACACGCTCGCGGAATCCGACGAGATCAGGTTCACCGGGCTGCCGGCCTTTGCGCCGGAAGTGCTGCGGCGCGTGAACCTCGGAGACACAACGCGCGTGAAGCAGCTGCGCCGCGCGCTCGACGATCTGGCGGAGGAGGGCCTAGTACAGATCTTCAAGCCCTCCATCGGCTCCAGCTGGATCGTGGGCGCCGTCGGCGCGCTACAGCTGGATGTGCTCGTTTCGCGCGCGCGGGAAGAATACGGCGTCGATATCACCTTCGAGTCCGTCCCGTTCACCAGAGCCAGATGGCCACGCAGCGACGACGGCGGGCTGCTGCAGGAGCTGACGCGGGAGAATCCGCTCGCCATCGTGACGGACCGCGACGGCAGCCCGGTCTTTCTCGCGCGCAACAAGTGGGAGCTTCAGAACGTGCGCGAGCGCTATCCCGGCATCACCTTCCAGGAGACCCGGGAGCTCTTCTGAGAACGATCCGATCGAGAGACCGCACGGCAATGAGGACGATCGTCGGCGACGTCATCGTAGAGTGTCAAAGCGGGGATATCGCCGCCCAGCCCGATGTCGAGGCCGTGGTCAATGCCGCCAATGCTCAGCTTCTTCCGGGCGGAGGCGTGGCCGGGGCCATCCACGCCGGCGCGGGACCGGAGCTTGCGGCCGCATGCGCGCCTATGGCGCCGATCCGCCCGGGCGAGGCGGTGATTACCGCAGCGTTCGGCCTTCCCAACAGGTATGTCATCCACTGCCTTGGTCCGGTCCATGGGATAGACGAGCCGGCGTCCGAGCTGCTGGCGCGGTGCTACCGCAACGCCTTGCGCCTGACCGAAGAGCGCCGCATCGTCTCCATCGCCTTTCCAGCGATTTCGACCGGCGCGTTCGGCTATCCTCTCGAAGAAGGCGCTGAAGTGGCCCTGCGGACCATAGGGGAGGCCATTCCTGACCTGAAAAGCGTGCGCCTGATCCGTTTCGTCCTTTTCGACAGCGTGACGCTCGATGTCTTCCGCCGGGAGCTCGTGCGCAGGATGCCGCAGGCTTCGGGCCACTAGGACGCCGCTGCGTCGGCGAGGCGGAGGACGTTCACGGGTTTCTTCTCGAGGCGCGAAAGAGGGATGCAGGTAGACTTCGCGGCGAGGAGGTCTGCAATCCGCTCCCGCTCCATCGGCCGGCCGAGCAGATAACCCTGCGCCTCGTGCACCGAGCTCTCCGACCGAATGACCGCGAGCTGCTCCTCCGTCTCCACGCCTTCCACCGTAACCGTGATACCGAGCGCCGCGTTGAGCCGCGCCACGCCGGCGAGCAGCCGCCGCGAGCGGTCGCAAGCATGCACGCGCTCGACGAAGGCGCGGTCGATCTTGACCTTGTCGAAGAGAAACGAGCTCAAATAGCTCAGCGCGGAGTATCCGGTTCTGAAATCGTCGAGGACGATCCTGACGCCGAGCTCGCGCAATTGCCTCAGATCGACGTGCGTGGTCGGAACGTCCTGCAGCAGGGTCGATTCCGTTATCTCCAGCTCCAGCCGGTCGGCGGAAAGGCCGTGCCTGGTGAGGGTGGCGGAGACCATTTCGACGATATCGCGGTGGCGGAACTGGTAGGGGGAGAGGTTGACGGCAACGCGGACGTCGGAGGGCCAGCGCGCGCATTCCATGCAGGCCTGGTCGAGCACCCACCTTCCCAGCTCGAGGATGACGCCGGTGTCCTCGGCCAGCGGAATGAACTCGCTCGGCGGAACGAGCTGACCGTCGGAATTGCGCCAGCGGAGCAGGGCCTCGCAGACGGTCACCCGCCCGGTCTTCAAATCATAGATCGGCTGGAAATCGAGCGACAGCTCGGCGTTGGCGATCGCGGAGCGGAGCTTGATCTCGACGTTCCGGCGGGCCTGAGCGGCGCGCGCCATCTCGATGTCGAAGAAGCGCCATGTCCCCTTGCCGGCGCATTTCGCATGGTAGAGCGCGATATCGGCGTTGCGCAGGAGGCGCGTTGGCTCCAGCCCGTCATCCGGCGCCACCGCAATCCCGATGCTGGCGCTGAGCACGATCTCGTTGCCTTCGATCTCGTGGCAGCTCGACAC
>CAZARE010000055.1:0-19707 GCA_964487455.1 uncultured Propylenella sp. | reverse complement strand
CACAGGAGCGGGCAAGACCGAGGTCTACTTCGAGGCGGTGGCGGAGACGCTGAGGCGCGGCAAGCAGGCGCTGGTGCTGCTGCCGGAGATCGCGCTGACGGGCGCGTTCCTCGACCGGTTCGCCGCGCGCTTCGGCTCGCGTCCGGCCGAATGGCACTCCGAGGTCGGGACCCGCCAGCGCGAGCGGGTGTGGAGGGCGGTGGCGGCGGGCGAGGCGCGGGCGGTGATCGGCGCGCGCTCGGCGCTCTTCCTGCCGTTCCCCGACCTCGGGCTCATCGTCGTCGACGAGGAGCACGACCCTGCCTACAAGCAGGAGGAGGGCGTGACCTACCACGCGCGCGACATGGCGGTGGTGCGGGGCAATCTCTCCGGGTTCCCAGTGGTGCTTTCCTCCGCCACGCCTTCGATCGAGAGCCGCGTCAACGCCGACCACGGACGCTACCGGCACATTGTGCTGCCGGCGCGTTACGGCGTGGCCGTGAAGCCGGAGATCGCGGCGATCGACCTGAAGCAGCATCCGCCGGAGCGGCAGCGCTGGCTTTCGCCGCCGCTCGTCGCGGCGACGACGGAGGCGATCGGCCGCGGCGAGCAGGCGCTCTTCTTCCTCAACCGGCGTGGCTATGCGCCGCTTACGCTCTGCCGCACCTGCGGGCACCGGTTCGCGTGCCCCAACTGCTCCGCCTGGCTGGTCGAGCACCGCTTCCGCCGGGTGCTCGTCTGCCATCATTGCGGCCACGAGGAGCAGCGGCCGGACCGCTGCCCGAGCTGCGACGCCGAGGGGAGCCTCGTCGCCTGCGGCCCGGGCGTGGAGCGGCTGCAGGAGGAAGTGCTGGAGCGCTTCCCGGATGCGCGCACGCTGGTCATGTCGAGCGACATGTTGGGCGGCGTCGTGCGGCTCCGCGCGGAGCTCGACGCGATCGCCAGGGGTGAGGTCGACATTGTCATCGGCACGCAGCTCGTCGCCAAGGGGCACAATTTCCCCGGGCTGGCGCTGGTGGGCGTGGTGGACGCCGATCTCGGGCTGACCCACGGCGACCCGCGCGCGGCGGAGCGCACATGGCAGCTCCTGACCCAGGTGACCGGCAGGGCGGGGCGCTCGGGACAGCTGAGCCGCGGCCTGATCCAGACCTACGCGCCCGAGCACCCGGTCATCCGGGCGCTGGTCTCGGGCGACCGCGAGGGCTTCTACGCGACGGAGATCGAGACGCGCCGGCGCGGCGCGCTGCCGCCGTTCGGGCGGCTCGCCTCAATCATCGTCAGCGCCGCGGACCGGCCGACGGCGCTGGCGCACGCGCAGGCGATGGCGATGGCCGCGCCGCTCCAGGAGGGCGTGCGGCTCCTCGGGCCGGCGGAGGCGCCGTTCGCGGTGCTGCGCGGCCGCCACCGCTTCCGGCTGCTGGCGCAGGCGGAGAAGGCCTCGAAGCTGCACGACTGGCTGCGCGCCTGGCTGGCGAAGGCGCCCAAGGAGCGCGGCAGCGTCAAGGTCGCGATCGATATCGACCCGATGAGCTTTCTTTAGTCGCAGGCGGGACGGCGGCTCAGCCCAGTGCCGCGTTCATCGGCTCCCAGTACATCTTTGCCCAGCCGCCGTTCAGCATCTCGTGGGCATCGTCCGGATAACCGCTCTGGTCGAAAGTGAGCTTCGTGCTGCGGCCGTTACCCTTTAGCTCGAAGCGCACGATGGAGTAGACGCCCTCGGGCCATGCGTTCGAGCGCCACGCCTGGACGACGCGCTTCCCCGGCACGAGTTCCACGTTCCGCGCCCTGATATCGCCGCCGAAGAGCGAGACCTCGCCGCCGTCCTCCGCGGCGATCCTGGCGCTTCGCCCGCCCGTCATCGTGCTGAACTTCTCCGCGTCGGTGAGAATCTCGTACACCGCCTGCGGCGGTCCCTTGATCTCGACTTCCTGATGGATGGCCATGTGACTCCCTTCCTGGCAGCGGCCTTCAAAGTGGCCTTGCGATATTTATCCGATCGGTTAAATGTTGAGCCCTGGACGGCCGGGAGTCAAGCGGGAGAATATGAAAGCGGCGCTCGACCAGACATTGTCGCCTGACGACAGGCTCGACCTCGTGTTCCAGGCGCTCGCCAACCGCACGCGGCGGGCGCTGCTGCGCCGGGTCTCGGCGGGACCCGCCCGAGTCACGGACCTTGCCGCGCCGTTCGGCATGTCTTTGCCCGCGGTCTCAAAACACTTGGGAATCCTGGAGCGTGCAGGGCTGATCAAGCGCTCCGTCAAGGGCCGCGAGCACTCCTGCGCGCTTGCTGCCGGTCCGATGGCAGGTGCTGCGGAGTGGCTGGAGGCTTATGAGATGTTCTGGAACGAGAATCTCGACAGCCTCGCGCATTTCGTCGAGGCCCGGGCCAAGTCGAAGCCACAGGAATGACGGCAATGAACGAACCGACGATCTCGATGACCCGCATCATCAAGGCGCCCCCGGAGTCGGTTTTCGAGGCGTGGACGACGCCATCGCTGCTGATGAAATGGTGGGGGCCCGCGGGCGTCGAATGCACGGGCGCGGAAATCGACCTCCGCGAGGGCGGCGCCTACCGAATCGCCAACCGCCATGCCGACGGCAGCGTGACTTGGATATCCGGGGTCTTCGAGCGGATCCGCCCGCCGGACGAACTGGTCTATTCTTGGAACATCGGGGTGCCGGCCGCCGACGATTCGCGTGTCACTGTGGAGTTTCGTTCGCATCGCGAGGGGACGGAGCTTGTACTGACCCATGAGCGCCTCCGCGACGGCGTGCGTGAGATGCACGTTCAGGGCTGGACCGGCTGTCTCGATGGACTGCAGAGATTGTTCGCGGCGTCGTAACAAATTGCCGTTGAAGGGCAAGTTTGCCGCGCCGCCACGATGTTGCGCCGCCAAAACCTGCATGCTAAGCGACGCCCGGCTTGGCCCGGGACTGCTGGACCGCGCCCGCTGAGCCTTTGCCCCTATCCATGAGCCCGGAGCGAACCGGGCCTGCCGCAACATGAAGAGGCCTCCCGCGTGGCGGATCGAAACAGTCCCGTTTCCGGTGTTGCAGAGCGCTACGCCTCCGCCCTTTTCGATCTCGCCCGCGACGAATCCGCCATCGATGCAATCGAGGCGGACCTCAATGGGCTTTCGGGCCTGCTCGAGGAGAGCGAGGATTTCCGCCGGCTCATCCAGAGCCCGGTCTTCTCCGCCGGCGAGCAACAGCGGGCGATCGGCGCGATCGCCGACAAGGCCGGCGTCAGGGGACTGACCGGGAATTTCCTGCGGCTTCTGGCGCACAACCGTCGGCTCTTCGCCCTTCCGGGGATCATCCGGGCGTTCCGCGGCATGGCCGCGGTCGAGCGTGGCGAGGTGACGGCGGAGGTCACGTCGGCGCAGCCGCTGAGCGACGATCAGGTAAACGCGCTGAAGGCGGCACTCAAGGAGAAGCTCGGCAAGGACGTCTCGCTTGCCGCGTCAGTGAATCCGGCGCTTCTCGGCGGGCTCATCGTGAAGGTCGGCTCGCGCATGATCGACACGTCGCTCCGCACCAGACTCATGACTGTCAAAACCCATCTCAAAGAGGTCGGCTGATGGACATTCGGGCCGCAGAAATCTCCTCCATCCTGCGCGAGCAGATCAAGAACTTCGGCAAGGAAGCCGAGATATCAGAAGTCGGGCAGGTGCTGTCCGTCGGCGACGGTATCGCCCGCGTCTATGGCCTCGACAACGTGCAGGCCGGCGAGATGGTCGCCTTCGAGAACGGCATCCGCGGCATGGCGCTGAACCTCGAGGTCGACAATGTCGGTATCGTCATCTTCGGGTCCGACCGCGAGATCGGGGAGGGCGATACGGTTAAGCGCACCGGCGCCATCGTCGAGGTGCCGGTCGGCAAGGGCCTGCTCGGCCGCGTCGTCGACGCCCTCGGCAATCCGATCGACGGCAAGGGTTCGATCGAATCCGATGAACGGCGCCGCGTCGACGTGAAGGCGCCGGGCATCATCCCGCGCCAGTCGGTGCACGAGCCGATGGCGACGGGCTTGAAGGCCATCGACGCGCTGATCCCGATCGGGCGCGGCCAGCGCGAACTCATCATCGGCGACCGCCAGACCGGCAAGTCGGCGATCATCCTGGACACCATCCTCAACCAGAAGCCGGCGTTCGATGCGGGCGACGAGGAAAAGAAGCTCTACTGCATCTACGTCGCCATCGGGCAAAAGCGCTCCACCGTCGTGCAGTTCGCCAAGACGTTGGAGGACAACGGCGCGCTCGACTATTCGATCATCGTCGCGGCGACGGCTTCCGACCCGGCGCCCATGCAGTTCCTTGCGCCGTTCTCCGGCTGCGCCATGGGCGAGTATTTCCGCGACAACGGCATGCACGCCATGATCGCCTACGACGACCTTTCCAAGCAGGCGGTCGCCTACCGCCAGATGTCGCTGCTTCTGCGTCGTCCCCCCGGGCGCGAAGCGTATCCGGGAGACGTGTTCTATCTGCATTCCCGGCTACTTGAGCGTGCCGCCAAGATGAACGCCGACAATGGCTCGGGCTCGCTCACCGCCCTTCCGGTCATCGAGACGCAGGCGAACGACGTCTCGGCCTACATCCCAACCAACGTCATTTCCATAACCGACGGCCAGATCTTCCTGGAGACGGACCTCTTCTATCAAGGCATTCGCCCGGCGGTGAACGTCGGCCTGTCGGTGTCGCGGGTTGGCTCCGCCGCGCAGATCAAGGCGATGAAACAGGTCGCCGGCCGCATCAAGGGCGAGTTGGCGCAATACCGTGAGATGGCGGCCTTCGCGCAATTCGGCTCCGACCTCGATCAGGCGACGCAGCGCCTCTTGAACCGCGGCGCGCGCCTGACGGAGCTTCTGAAGCAGCCGCAGTTCTCGCCCCTCAAGGTCGAGGAGCAGGTGGTGGTGATCTACTCGGGCACGCAAGGCTACCTCGACGGGCTGCCGCTCGACCGGGTGCGCGAGTTCGAGAGCGGGCTTCTCTCCCTTATGCGCAGCGAGCACAAGGAGGTGCTCGACGCGATCCGCGAGAAGGGCGAGATGACCGACGAGATCACCGGGAAGCTGAAGGGCATTCTCGACAGCTACGCCAAGAACTTCGCATGAAAGGACGACCGAAGACGGAGGGCGGAGGGCGGATGAATGACGCCGCGCCGGCAGCCGCTTCCGTCGTCCGTAAATTGCCGCTTGTTGTCTGAAGATGCTGAGCCTCAAGGACCTCCGCAACCGCATCGCCTCTGTCAAGGCGACGCAGAAAATCACCAAGGCCATGCAGATGGTGGCCGCGGCGAAGCTGAGGCGCGCCCAGGAGGCGGCGGAGGCGGCGCGCCCCTACGCCGAGCGGATGAGCGCCGTGCTCGCCAACATCGCCTCCGCCGCGGCGGACCAGCCTGGCGCTCCGGCGCTGATCGCCGGGACCGGACGCGATGACGTGCACCTGCTTCTGGTCTGCACCGGCGAGCGTGGACTTGCAGGAGCGTTCAACAGCGCGATCGCCCGCCTGGCCCGCGATGATGTGCGGCGTCTGCAGGCCGAGGGCAAGAGGGTCAAGATGTTCGTCGTCGGCCGCAAAGGCTACGACATCCTGCGGCGCCACTTCGCCGACTTGATCGCGGAGCGCGCGGACTTCCGTCAGGTGAAGCAGATATCCTTCGCCGAAGCCAAGCAGGTGGCCGACCGGCTGCTCGCCATGTTCGAGGAGGGCGGCTTCGACGTGGCGACGCTTTACTATTCGCGCTTCAAGTCGGTGATCAGCCAGGTCCCCACGGCCCAGCGAATCATCCCGGCCGAGGTGCCGGCGGAAAACACGATGCCGTCGCTCAACGGCGCCGTCTACGAATACGAGCCGGACGAGGAGGAGATCCTCGCCGAGCTCCTGCCGCGCAACGTGGCGATCCAGATATTCAAGGCGCTACTGGAGAACATGGCCTCCTTCTACGGCGCGCAGATGAGCGCCATGGACAGCGCCACGCGCAACGCCGGGGACATGATCGACCGCCTGACGCTGAGCTACAACCGCCAGCGCCAGGCGCAGATCACCAAGGAGCTGATCGAGATCATCTCCGGGGCCGAGGCGCTATAGTCTGAGCCGGGGACAAGGACGAGGATGGATATGGCGAATAACGAAGCAAAACAGGCCGGCCGCGTGACGCAGGTGATGGGGGCCGTGGTGGACGTGCGGTTCGACGGCGAACTGCCGGCCATCCTGAACGCGCTGGAGACCGACAATCACGGCAACCGGCTGGTGCTCGAGGTCGCCCAACATCTCGGCGAGAGCACGGTGCGCACCATCGCCATGGACATCAGCGAGGGCCTCGTCCGCGGCCAGGAGGTCAGGGATACGGGCGAGCCCATTGCCGTCCCGGTCGGCGAGGAGACGCTCGGACGCATCATGAACGTGATCGGCGAGGCGGTGGACGAGGCCGGCCCGGTGAAGACCGCGGAGAAGCGCCCCATCCACCAGCCGGCGCCGGCCTATGTCGACCAGGCGACGGAAGCGCAGATTCTGGTGACCGGCATCAAAGTGGTCGATCTGCTCGCGCCCTATGCCCGCGGCGGCAAGATTGGCCTGTTCGGCGGCGCCGGCGTGGGCAAGACGGTGCTGATCCAGGAGCTCATCAACAACGTCGCCTAGGCGCATGGCGGGTATTCGGTGTTCGCCGGGGTGGGCGAGCGAACGCGCGAAGGCAACGACCTCTATCACGAGATGATCGAATCGGGGGTGAACAAGGATCCGGCGAAGAACAACGGCTCGGCGGCCGGATCGAAATGCGCGCTGATCTACGGCCAGATGAACGAGCCGCCGGGGGCCCGCGCCCGCGTCGGTCTCTCCGGCCTGACGGTGGCGGAATATTTCCGCGACCAGGGCATGGACGTGCTGTTCTTCGTCGACAATATCTTCCGTTTCACCCAGGCCGGCTCGGAAGTGTCGGCGCTGTTGGGCCGCATTCCTTCGGCCGTCGGCTACCAGCCGACGCTCGCGACCGACATGGGTGCGCTGCAGGAGCGCATTACCACCACGACGAAGGGGTCGATCACCTCCGTGCAGGCGATTTACGTTCCCGCCGACGACCTGACAGACCCGGCGCCCGCCACCTCCTTCGCGCATCTGGACGCCACCACCGTGCTGTCGCGCGCCATTTCGGAGAAGGGCATCTATCCGGCGGTTGACCCGCTCGATTCCACCTCGCGCATGCTCGACCCGCGCGTCGTCGGCGAGGAGCATTACGAAGTGGCGCGCCGCGTCCAGGAGACGCTGCAGCGCTACAAGTCGCTGCAGGACATCATCGCCATTCTCGGCATGGATGAGCTGTCGGAGGAGGACAAGCTGACGGTCGCTCGCGCCCGCAAGATCGAGCGCTTCCTGTCGCAGCCGTTCTTTGTGGCGGAGGTGTTCACCGGCACCGAAGGCGTGTTTGTGGAGCTTGAGGACACCATCAAAGGCTTCAAGGGCCTTGTGGCTGGCCAGTACGACCATCTGCCGGAGCAGGCTTTCTATATGGTCGGCACTATCGAGGCGGCGGTGGAGAAGGCGCAACGCCTCGCCGAGGCGGCGTAAGGCTTGGATAGCGGCTGATGGCGGACCCGCTCAAATTCGACCTCGTCTCCCCGGAGCAGCTGCTCCTCTCCGAGGAGGTGGAGTCCGTCGTGGTGCCGGGCACGGAGGGCTACTTCACCGTGCTTGCCCACCACGCGCCTTTGATGAGCACGCTGAAGCCGGGTTTGGTCGAGGTGAAGGGCCTTTCGGGAGAGACGCAGAAGTTCTTCGTGCGCGGCGGCTTCGCTGACGTCACGCCCTCCGGCCTCACGCTGCTTGCCGAGCAGGCGGTCCCGCTTGAAGATCTTGACGCCGAGACTCTCGCCGAGGAGATACGCAACCTCGAAGAGGACGTCACCGACGCCGGCGACGATCAGGCGAAGCGGATGACCGCGGAGGCCAAGCTCGCCGAGCTGAAGGAAGTGCAGCGCTGGATCATCCCGGCCTGACGGCGCGCCGTTCCGGCTGTCTCAAGAAAAACGCCGCCGGATACGGCGGCGTTTCGTTGTGGCCTGCGAGAGAGGGCGTCCTAAGCGGCGGCCTTGTCCTGTGCTTCGGCTTCCATCTGGGCGCGCTTGCGTTTCGGGCTCGCTTCGATCGCCTTCTCGATCTTGGTCATCGCTTCCGTCTCGGTGATCTTCTCGACGACCGACACCTCGCGCGACATGCGATCGATCGCCTGCTCGTAGAGCTGGCGCTCCGAATAGGAAGGCTCGGGCTGCGACTGCGAGCGGTAAAGATCGCGCACCACTTCGGAAATCGCGATCAGATCGCCGGAGTTGATCTTGGCCTCGTATTCCTGTGCGCGGCGGCTCCACATGGTGCGCTTGACGCGGGCGCGTCCTCGCACCGTGGTGAAGGCCTTGCCGACGGTGGGCTCGTCGGAAAGCTTGCGCATGCCGACCGCGGTCGCCTTGGCGACCGGAACCCTCAGGGTCATCTTGTCCTTCTCGAAGTGGATGACGAATAGCTCCAGCTTCATTCCGGCCACCACCTGCTCCTCGATATCGACGATCTTGCCGACGCCGTGAGCCGGGTAGACGATGCTCTCGCCGGTGCGAAAGCCGTGACGCTGGACCGTTTTTCTTGACATGACGCGCAAAACTCCTGCTCCGCTGCGGCAGTCCGCTGCCGATGGCACACGCTCGCCGTCTCCCGATCGGACAGAATCGGTTCGCCGGCTCTGATTTCGCTACGGACAACCGCGCCGCTCAACGTAGAAGCAGCGGTGCGCCCCCCAGTCCGCTCTTGTTCGATTAGCCCGAAGGTCGGGCCCATCTGCAGGATGTTAGATAGCGCAAAAAACGCCGAAAATCAAGGGATTATTGCTCTGACCACAGGACACGGATGAGAAGTCAGCCAATAATATATTGGGTTAGGCGCGGGGTGGGGCCGGAAATTGCCAAGAGGTTCGCTAAGGGGCGACAGCCTTTACTAGGCGGCCAAAATGTCGCGGAGGGCTACCTGCCAGGCTCCAGGGCGCAAGGCTAGTCGCCTTGCCCGGGCTCGGTCGAGAAGTACTTCTCGAACTTGCCCTCCTCGGTGTCGTGCTCGGAGGCGTCCTCAGGGGCATCCCGCTTGACTGTGATGTTCGGCCATTTGTTTGCATATTCGGCGTTGACGGACAGCCATTGGTCGAGGCCCGGCTCGGTGTCGGGTCGGATGGCGTCGACCGGACACTCGGGTTCACAAACACCGCAATCGATGCATTCGTCGGGATGGATGACGAGCATATTCTCGCCCTCGTAGAAGCAATCGACCGGACAAACCTCAACACAGTCCATGTATTTGCAGCGAATGCATTTTTCGGTGACCACGTAGGTCATGACACGCTCCGGAGACCCCTATCGATGCGGCCTATAGGCTTTGGCGCTTTCCTTCAAGATACACAAGGGCACGCGACTGTGCGCGATTAGAATGTCATTCTGCGCGGCTCGTTGCGGGTGCGGCAGCGCGGAGAGGCAGCGTCTCATCCTCGTAGAGGAGCCGGGCCAGGGCGAAGCTGTCTCGGCGTTCGGCGATGGCGAGGACGCGAACCACCCTGACGCCGCGCCGCAGGCTTAAGGTGAGCACGTCGCCTGGGCGAACGAGTCGGCTGGCGTCGCGCACCTTGTCGCGGTTGACTCGGACATGGCCGGATCGCGCCAGCTGCTGAGCCGCCCGGCGGGTCCGGGCAAAACGCGCGTGCCACAGCCATTTGTCGATGCGCTGGGCTCCCGACTCGTTCATTCGCGCTCGCTCTTCTCCAGCTCTCTCTTCAGCACCTCGAGCGCCGCGAACGGGCTGTCGGGGTCGATCGCGCGCTCCCGTGGAGGACGGCGCTGCCAAGGCGGGCGCTCGCCGTGTTCCCGCTTGCCGTGCTGCTGCCGGCGCTCCTCGTCCGATCTACCGGGCTTGCGGTGCCGACCGCGCCTATCGCCGCTGTTGAGGCCGGCTTTCGCGGACTCCGGTCCGCCCGGCGCGCGCGGTTTGCGCGGCGCGCGCTTGGGGCGGGCGGGGCCCAGCCGCCAGACCTCGATCGTTCCCGACCCCTCAGAATCTTCTGCCACTGCAACTGCATCCGCCGTCGCGCCGGCGGCGCCCGGTCCGTAGGGTACTTCGACGGGAGGATCCTCCTGAGGCGGCTCCCTCACGGGCGCCTCCTCGGGCGGTGGGTCCTCGACTGGGATCTTTTCGTCGGGAGGCTCGATTTCGGGCTCCTTCACCGCCGGCTCTTCAACCGGTGCAGGCTCGGGAGTTGGCTCGTTCGGCTCCGGCGTGCGAGCTGCTTCCACCTCCGCCAGACCGGCTTCCGCGTCTGGCAGTGCTGCGGCCGGCTCAAGGGGCTTCGGCCGCCGTTCGACGCGGTAGCCGAGCCCCTTGAGGACAACGGCCATGTCGTCTCCCGAAGCGCCGAGTAGCGACGTCATGGCAGGCGTCACAGTGAAGCCGCGGCCTTCATCAACTGCCCCTGGCGGCCTCTCGCCCTGCGCGCCCGGGCTCCACGACAGTGCGGGCCGGATCAAATCGGCGAGCCGCTCCAGGATGTCGATGCGGATGGCACGGCTTCCGTAGAGCCTGAAGCCGAAACGGGCGTAAAGCTCCGCGTCGAACGCCGGGTCGACGGCAATGGAGGTGCGACCCGAAGTGGAGATTGCGGGAAGATCGGCAAGGCCGGGGAGCTCGAGCGTTTTATGCTTCAGGGCCCAGAGCTGCGCCGCCAGCGTGCTGGGGCCCGGCTTAAGGAGCGCCGGGACATAGATGTGGTAGGCGCCGAAGCGGACACCGTGACGGCGCAGCCCGGCGCGCGCCTCCTGCTCGAGGCCCCGCACTTCGGCGAGCACTTGGCGCCGCTCAAGGATGCCGAGGCGCTCCACCAGCTGAAACGCGATGCCGCGCGCCATGCCGGAGAGGCTCTGGTCCTCGCTCAGGTCGCTGAGCGGCTTAAGCAAGGCCCGGATATGGGATGAGAGCCACGCATTCAGCCGAGTCTCGACGGATTCGCGCGGTGCGCCCGCGAGCTGCTCGTCGGCGAGAAGGACGATTCGCGGTTTCAGCGTATGCTCGCCGGCGACAAGGCGCGCGACCGGCTCGCCCTGCCAGCGGAGGTGCCCGTCGGCCGACAGAACGATCTCACGGTCGGCGGCGCGCGTCAGCCTGTCGGCGCGATCGGACAAGGCGGCCGCCAGCGCCCTTTGCGCCGCGCCGCGCAGGGTCTGCGCATCCGTGCCTTCGGCCATCGCGTCGGGAGTGAAGCGGAAGCCCTGGAGCTTGCCCACGTGGTGTCCTTCGACCATGACGTCGCCGGCCGGCGTGATCTCGGCCTCAAGGACCGTGTTCTCCCGCAGCCGCCGCATGAGCACGCTGGTCCGCCGGTCGATGAAACGCTTGGTCAGCCGGTCGTGCAGCGCGTCGGACAGCTTGTCCTCGACAGCCTTCGCCTCCTCTCGCCACGTGGCCGGCTCGGCCAGCCAGTCGGCCTGATTGGCGACGAACGCCCAGGTGCGAATGTGCGCTATGCGGGCGGAGAGCGTGTCGATGTCGCCCTCGGTGCGATCTGCCTGTTGGATTTGCCCGGCGATCCAGTCCTCCGGCACCACGCCGCCGTCGGCCACGAACCGGAACACGTCTCCGACCAGCTGCGCGTGCTGCGCCGGCGAGATCTTGCGGTAGTCTGGAAGCTGCGCAACGTCCCAAAGCCGGCGCACCTGGTCGGGTCCGCCAACGCGGGTGGCGATCTCCTCGTCGCGCGAGAGCGTTTCCAGGGCGAGTTGATCGTCGGCTGGCTGCGCCCGCGTGAGGCCCGCTATTTCCGGTACCTCATCGAGGCTCGCCTTCAACGCGGCGATCGAGGAGAAATTGAGCGCATCGTTGCGCCATTGGATGGTGCGCACCGGCTCGAAGCGGTGTGTCTCCAGCGCTTCCACGAGCGGATCCGGGAAGGGGTCGACGCGGCCCGTCACGCCGAAGGTGCCGTCGCGCATATGGCGGCCGGCGCGGCCCGCGATCTGGCCGAGCTCGGCGGCGGTTAGCTCGCGGAACTGGAAGCCGTCGTACTTCCGGTTCGAAGCAAAGGCGACGTGATCGAGGTCGAGATTGAGGCCCATTCCGATGGCGTCGGTGGCGACGAGGAAATCGACGTCGCCCGACTGGAATATCTCCACCTGCTTGTTGCGTGTGCGGGGACTCAAGGCCCCGAGCACGACGGCGGCTCCGCCCCTTTGACGGCGAATGAGCTCTCCGACGGCGTAAACCTCATCGGCGGAGAAGGCCACGATGGCCGAGCGCTCCGGAAGCCGCGTCAACTTCTTCTGTCCGGAATAGGAGAGCACGGACATGCGCGGGCGCGTGACCACATGCACACCCGGCAAAAGCTGCTCGATAATGCCGCGCATGGTCGCCGCGCCGAGAAGCAGCGTTTCCTGCGTGCCGCGTAGGCTCAGCAGCCTGTCCGTGAAAACGTGGCCACGCTCAAGGTCGGCGGCGATCTGGATCTCGTCGATGGCGACGAAGGCGGCGTCGGTCTGGCGCGGCATCGCCTCCACGGTGGAGACCCAATAACGGGGCTGAGCCGGCAGGATCTTCTCTTCGCCGGTCACCAGCGCCACCTGGTCGGCGCCCGCGCGCGCCGCAACGCGCGAATAGACCTCGCGGGCCAGGAGCCTCAGCGGCAGCCCGATCACACCGCTTTCGTGACCGAGCATCCGCTCGATCGCCAGATGCGTCTTCCCGGTATTGGTCGGTCCGAGCACGGCGGTGACGTTGCGCGCGCTCCAGCGCCCGGTGAGGGTGGATGCATTCATGAGGGGATTGGAATTGCTCTTCTGACGCGGCTGCTCTGGAAGATAAGGCTGGTTACCATGGCTTGCCGGCCGAAGTGTGAAAAGTGTGAAAAATCCCGCTGTTCCCAGCGAGCGGCGCACACAGGCCGGTAGGGTTTATCGCAGGAACGAGCCTGGAACAAAGGCGGGGCGAATCAGCGACTCGCAAAGGCCGGGGCAGGGTGCCGATCGCGGCACGCGCATGGGCGGAGCGTCTGTATTCGCGGCCGGCGTGTGCGCAATCGTGAGCAGTTCGTAAATCGGGCTGGAGCGATTTCCGCCCTTTGCGTTCACACTCGGACCGATGTCGGAACAAAGCGCCGACGAATCGGCGCCTTCCGCTCTTTCGGGTTCCGTTCTCACAAGATGTGGTGGCATATACGCCGCGCGATGCCTGCGCTGCGCACCCTGCAAGCCCGATAGGTCGCGCTTTCGTTAAGACTGCTGTGCCATCCCGGCACGCTCTCCGTCGCTCCATCATTCGGTTTCGAAAGCGATCGCCTCGACGACCACTCGTCCGAAGCGGGTGGTGAGCTGCACTTTGACGGGGAGAGCGAGACCACCTCCGGCGGAGGTCAGCCAGACCTCCATATCATCCCCCATGGAGAGGAAGTTGTCGCCTTCCTTGTCGGCCCGGTGGCCGGCGATTGCCCGATAGCGCAGGCTGCAAACGACTGCGCGGTGGTGCAGGGAACTGCGTCGCGTGGCGAAGGATTCCATGCGCACAAAGGCCGATTCGATATCGAAGCGCCGCTTGCCATCGATAAGCGGCAGCGTGCGGTCGCAGGTCTGCGGCGTGGCGCCCGAAGCGGCCGGCCATAGGAACGCGCTGACCAGATCGACGGCGTCGGCCGTGTCTTCCGCCGTCATGGGAACGTAACGTTCCGGCCGTCGCCGCGGCGGCTCCAACGCGATCTCGGAAACCCCGCGTCCCTCGAAGCGCATGGCGACGGTCTCGGTCTCTTTGTCCTCAATCCACACATGCGAATAGGATTCGGCGCGCGGCCGGTCGTCGCCGATCAGTCCGATCGCTTCGGCGCTGGTACGGGTGTCCGCGAAAAAGCGCGCCAGACCCGTGATGCCGCCGGAGACGGCGATCGAATACCGGCGCTCGACGATCTCGGCTCTCAGCTTCATCTTGCCGACCGGAAATCCCCTGATGCTGACGGCATAGTCGATGCTGAGCGGGCGTGCGGCGGCTTCCCCCATTGGCCCGGCGAGCGCAAGGATGCCGGCGAGGAGGGCGAGGGTGAGGGGACGTTGCTTCATGTTCAGCCTGCTGCGCGAACCGCGCCTCCTAGTGTGCGGCCGCGGCTCCGCGCCGCGCAGGAAGCGGGCAGATTGAGGCGAAATCACGAAGGGCTCCGGGCACTGTTCGAGAGACTAGGCGGCCGGGGTGGCCGTGAGCATCCGCTCGTGGTTACCTCGGCGACCCCCGCTCTGTTGACCGCGCGCCGGCCCGCCACTATATCCAGGCGCTTCCGGAATTTGCGGGTCGGCATTGGCCTCGGCGCGGTTTGGCGCGGAAGGGGCACTTTGGAGCCGGCCGTTGAAATCACGAGGTTGACGACTATGGCGCGCCGTTGCGAACTCACCGGCAAGGCCGTGCAGACCGGCCATAATGTGAGCCATGCCAACAACAAGACCAAGCGGCGGTTCCTGCCCAATCTGAAGAACGTCTCGCTGATGAGCGATGTGCTCAGTCGCACCGTGCGCCTGCGCATCTCGGTCGCCGCGCTGAGGAGTGTCGAGCACCGTGGCGGCCTCGACGCCTTCCTGGTGAAGGCGCGCGACGAGGAGCTTTCCGAGCGGGTGCGGAAGCTCCGCAAGGAGGTGCTCGCCAAGATAGCGGAAGACCGGGCGGCCGAAGCGGCCGCTTGAAGGGCTTGACCGCGACCTCCAAGGGCATCGCGCGCAGCAGCGTCGGCATCGCCGTCGCGGTCGCCTCGATGGCGGTCGTGGTCGTGCTCTCCAACGTCCTCGTACAGTATCCCTTCGCGCATACGCTCGGTCGCCTGAACCTCGCGGACCTCCTGACCTGGGGTGCGTTCAGCTATCCGCTGGCGTTCCTGGTGACCGACTCGACCAATCGCCTCTTCGGCCCGCGCGTCGCCCGCCGGGTCGTCTATTGCGGCTTCGCGGTGGCGGTTCTGCTTTCCGTCTGGTTCGCCTCGCCGCGCATCGCCATCGCGTCGGGGACCGCCTTCCTGCTCGCGCAGCTCCTCGACATATTCATCTTCAACCGCTTGCGCGACCGCGCCTGGTGGAAGGCGCCGTCCTTCTCCAGCGTCGCCGGATCGGCGCTCGACACGCTGGTCTTCTTCTCGCTCGCCTTCGCGCCGGCTTTTGTCTTTCTCGGGCCGAATGATCCCTTCGCGGCTGAGGTCGCGCCGCTGATCGGCCTCTATCCGATTGACACGCCGCGCTGGCTGTCGTGGGCGCTCGGCGACTTCACCGTGAAGCTCTTGATCGCGGCGCTCGCCTTGGTGCCCTATCGGGTCATCATCGGGATATTCGTGCCGCCGCGCCACGCGACCGGTTGAGCCGGCCGGCGGATCGGCGCGCGGCCGGCCACGCATGGCGACCTCCCCGCGACGGCGGATCGGCAGCGTCACGCTACTTGTCCGCGACTACGACGAGGCTAAAGCCTACTACAGTGGCGTTCTCGGCTTCGCCGTCGTCGAGGATACGCCGTTGGAGGGGGGAAAGCGCTGGGTGCTGCTCGCGCCGCCATCCGGCGAGACCGGCATCCTTCTCGCCAAGGCCGTCACTCCGCAACAAGCGGCGCGGATCGGCGATCAGGCCGGCGGCCGCGTCTTCCTCTTCCTGGAAACCGATGACTTCTGGCGCGACTACCACGCGCTTGCCGAAAAGGGCGTGAGGTTCGCCGAAAAGCCCCGCGAAGAATCCTACGGCACGGTCGCCGTATTCGAGGATCTTTACGGCAATCGCTGGGACCTTATCCAGCGGACGGGCGCGTAGGTCTCAGTTCGCTTGCAGCGCGAATTGCAGGATTAGCGTCCGCTGCAGGATGTTGTGATTGTCATCGGAGACAAGGGTTAGGATGAGGCGTCCTGACTCCTCGCGGTGCACGGCCAGACCCTCCATGTTGTCGATCTGACTCGACAGGCCGGCGTCGAGCAGAATGTCGCCATCGACCCGCGCGCCCACGGCAATGGCGTCGCCCGCTATCAGCCTCAACCGGACTGCGAGGCCGGCGAGCGGCGAAAAGCGCCGCTCGAGCAGGAGCAAATCTCCGTCCGGCAGGAACCGCGCACTTGAAATGTCGAAGTTGTCGCGCGGCACGATCGAGAACTCGCCCTTCCCGACGATCCAGCCGGGTATGTAGCGCATGCCGCGCGGCGCGCGCTCGGCTATGGCGACGATGTCGCCGGCAAGCGGCGATGTGTCGGGCGCGTAGGCAACGCTCTCCAGCCCCTTGTTGGAACGCAGGATGCGGTTGTCCGCGCCGACGCGTTGCGGCTCTAATCTGGTGAGGCGGCCGTTCTCTAGCTCGAAGCTCAGCATCGCGTTCGCTTGCCGCTCGCGCACGATCACGCCGCGACGCATGTTGGTGGGGTCGAGTGCGATATCCTCCACATCGGCGACGTTCTTCGACACGGCGCCCTCGGGAAAGAGCGGCTTGATCGTGGCATCTGCAAGCCCTGTCAGCCGGTCGCCTTCCCGCACGAGGCGCGCGCTGATGACCATGCCGGTGTCGCTTACCATCAAGGCGTTGCCGCTTTCGGTTATCTCGATCCCCGAGAGGCCGCCGAAACGGTTGTCTTTGGACCTGACTTCGATGCCGCCGAGAAACTCGAGCCTGCCGGTCGGCGTGCCTGGGGGCGCAAAGTCCTCGATGACGCGGGTGGTGACGGCGAGAGGCTCGGCCGATGCGGCGGAGAAGACGAAAAGCGCCGCAAGGAGAGCAAGAGGCGCTGTGTGCCTCACGCGGCGCGCTTTCTGCGGCCCCTTTGCGGCGGCTGCGCCGGCTTCTCTTCGAACAGCTCGGCGAGCTTCTCCGTCATGACCCCTGCCAGTTCCTCGGCGTCGACGATGGTCACGGCGCGGCTGTAATAGCGCGTCACGTCGTGGCCAATGCCGATGGCGATCAGCTCGACCGGCGAGCGTTGCTCAATCTGCTCGATCATGAAGCGGAGATGGCGTTCCAGATAGTTTCCGCTGTTGACGGAGAGCGTCGCATCGTCGACAGGCGCTCCGTCCGAGATAACCATCAGTATCCTGCGTTGCTCGGGCCGCGCCAGCAGCCGTCGATGCGCCCAATCGAGCGCCTCGCCGTCGATGTTCTCCTTCAAGAGGCCCTCGCGCATCATCAGCGCAAGATTGCGGCGAACGCGCCGCCAGGGAGCGTCGGCGGACTTGTAGACGATATGGCGAAGATCGTTCAGCCTCCCGGGGTGAGCGGGCTTGCCGGCGCGCAGCCACTCCTCGCGCGACTGCCCGCCCTTCCAGGCACGCGTCGTGAAGCCCAGAATCTCCACCTTGACCCCGCAGCGCTCCAGCGTGCGCGCGAGGATGTCGGCGCAGGTCGCCGCCACAGTGATCGGACGTCCGCGCATGGAGCCGGAATTGTCGAGGAGCAGCGTCACCACGGTATCCCGAAATGCGGTCTCCCGCTCCTGTTTGAAGGAAAGCGGCGCGAATGGGTCCATGACCACGCGTGACAGCCGCGCCGGGTCGAGGATGCCTTCCTCCAGGTCGAAGTCCCATGCACGGAGTTGCTGTGCAAGGAGCCGCCGTTGCAGACGGTTGGCAAGCCGCGCCACGGCCCCGTGCAGGGTGGCGAGCTGCTTGTCGAGGAAGGCTCTCAGCCGCTCCAGCTCCTCCGGTGGGCAGAGGTCCTCGGCGTGCACCGTCTCGTCGTGCTTGGTTGAGAAGATCTTGTAGTCGGTCTGCGGCTCGTTGCGCGCGCCGAAATCCGGCCGGCGTGCTTCGCCGGAAGGCTCGCGGTCGGCGGCGCTGTCCTCCTCGGCGAAATCCTCCGCCGTCACGTCGCTGTCATTGGCCTCGCTGCTGTCGTCTTCCTCGCCGGTGATCTCCGTTTCCTGCTGCTCGGCCGATTCTTGCAGCTCCTGTTCGGCTTCGCCGCGCGCCGCCTCACTGTGCTCCGGCGCTCCTTCCGCGTCTTCGCCTTCGTCGTCCTCGTCGTTGTCCAGGTCGGGGCCCAGCTGGTCGCCCATGTCGAGAGAGACAAGGAGGTCGCGAACCGTTTCAGCAAAGACGCGCTGGTCCTCGGCCATGAGCTCGAGGCGGTCGAGGTCACGTCCAGCCTTCGTCTCCACGGTTTCCCGCCAGAGCTCCACCACCTTTTTCGCGCTCTTCGGGGGCAAGGCGCCGGTGAGCCGCTCACGCACCATGAGCGCGACGGCATCCTCCATCGGCGCCTCGGACTGCTCGGTGACGTCCTGGAGATTGGAACGGTGGTAGCGGTCCTGCAGCATCGCCTCCAGGTTGGCGCGCACGCCCTCCATGCGGCGCGAGCCGAGCGCGTCGCAGCGCGCCTGCTCTACCGCGTCGAAGATTGCCCGCGCCTGGCGCCCGGTGGGCGAGAAGCGGCGATGCACCTTGCCGTCATGGCAGGCGAGGCGGAGCGCCATCGAATCGCCGATCCCCCGGGTGACCGCGGCCTCTTGCAGCGTCAGCCGGCGCGGCGGCTCCGGCAGGCGGACCTTGTCACCGCTCAAGAGCGGCCGGTCGGCCGCGAAGGTGACGTCGAGATCGCGCTTGCCGGCGACCGCTCTGACGCAGCCGGCGACAGCCCGCTTAAACGGCTCGGTCGGGGCTTCGCGTTTCCTCGTCGTCATCTTGCCCGCTAGCTGAGCACCACGTTGGCGGCGCTCTCCGGCAGCTCCTGGCCGAGCGCGCGTTGATAGAACTCGGCCACCAGCGGGCGCTCGAGCTCGTCGCACTTGTTGAGGAAGGTAACGCGGAAGGCAAAACCGAGATCGCCGAAGATCTCGGCGTTCTCCGCCCAGATGATGACGGTGCGGGGACTCATCACAGTGGAAATGTCACCGTTGACGAAAGCGTTGCGCGTGAGATCGGCGACGCGCACCATGCGGCTTGCCTGCTCGCGGCCTTTCGGCGTCCTCAGCGAATGCACCTTGGCGAGCACGATGTTCACCTCGCTATCGTGCGGCAGGTAGTTCAGCGTGGTGACGATCGACCAGCGGTCCATCTGGCCCTGATTGATCTGCTGAGTGCCGTGGTACAGGCCCGAAGTATCGCCAAGGCCGATCGTGTTGGCGGTGGCGAAGAGGCGGAAGGCCGGGTGCGGCCGGATCACCTTATTCTGGTCGAGCAGCGTCAGCCGCCCCTGCACCTCCAGCACGCGCTGGATGACGAACATCACGTCGGGCCGGCCGGCGTCGTACTCGTCGAAGCACAAGGCGACGCTGTGCTGCAGCGCCCACGGCAGGATGCCGTCGCGGAACTCCGTAACCTGGTGGTTGTCCTTGATGACGATGGCGTCCTTGCCCACCAGGTCGATGCGGCTGATGTGGCTGTCGAGATTGACGCGCACGCACGGCCAGTTGAGCCGCGCTGCTACCTGCTCGATGTGGGTCGATTTTCCGGTGCCGTGATAGCCCGTCACGATGACGCGGCGGTTCTTGGCGAAGCCCGCGAGGATGGCCAGGGTCGTCTCGTGATCGAAGAGATAGTCCTCGTCGAGGTCCGGCACGTGCTCGTTGGGCTCGGAGAAAGCCGGCACCTCCAGGTCGGAATCGATGCCGAAGACTTGACGGGCGGAGACCGTCATGTCGGGAACCGCGAGCAATTGTTCGATGCTTTCACTCATCTTCGACAGACCTTTGTGGCGGGACGTCCGACGCCGCGGCGTCGAACGGAAAGGGGAATTAGCAGAA
>CAZARE010000054.1:0-13817 GCA_964487455.1 uncultured Propylenella sp. | reverse complement strand
GATGTCGGCTGCCTGGCCGCCGCCTACGAAGCGCGCTTGGCGGCGCTCGAAATTCGCTAGATCGGGCCGCCTGCGAAGCGTTGCGGCGTTCGCGCCGGCTGGGCCGTGCGGTCTGAGTACTCCCTCCCCCTTGTGGGGAGGGGTGGTGCCGGGGGCGCCCAGCCATCTCCCCTCGTGGGAGAAGCTGCCCTCTGCCTCTGCCGGAGGGCGGATGAGCGGTCATTGCCGAAAGCCGGTGCCGAGCGCGGTCAGGCTGCCTCGGCACCCTCCAGCCGCATCGTGTCAGGCGGCCTTGACCGAGATTTTCCCACCGCCTTGCGTCTTCGCGGGCCGCTTGCGGATGACGATCTCCACGTCGCGGTCGAGCGCCGTCAGCAGCGTCATCAGGCGCTCGACCGAGAAACCCGAGAGCCTGTAGTTCCTCAGAGCCGAGACCTTCGGCTGGTTCACCCCGAGCAGCTTCGCCGCTCCGGCCTGCGTCAGGCCGCGCCCGGCGACGATCTCGTTGATCGCGTGTGCAAGCCTCAACTTTGTCTGCCGCTCGTCGGCGTCGGCGTAGCCGAGATCGGCGAAAACGTTCGTGGTGCCGCGCGTGATCGTCTCGTCAGTGTGTCGCTTTGCCATGCCGTTTCTCATAATCCATTTGCGCAGCCTTCATGCGCCGCGCGACGAGATCGACGTCCGTCGTCGCGGTTTTGATGCCTCTCGGCGATTTCTTCTGGAAGGCGTGCAACACGTACACGATCTCCTTGAAACGCACGGTGTAAATGGCGCGGTAGGCATCGCCGCTATGATCCTCGACCAGCTCGAAGACGCCCGGACCCTGTCCCTTCCACGGCTTCGCCGCCGGATGCGTGCCGCCAAGCTGCGCGAGGCCGAGTGCATATCCCATCGTGTCCTTGACCGGCTCCGGAAAGGCGAGGAAGTCCTTCTTCGACGAGCCGACCCAATCGAGCGGTCGCTCACCCTTCGCCAGCCTTCGGGCCATGGGCGATATATCCCATTTCTGGGATGAAAGTCAAAACGAAGAAGCTTGACCGGCAATGACGACCTCTGAAGGAGCCTCACCCCACCCTATTCCCCTCCACCGTCACCCCCTCCACAGTCTCGCCGCCCACCGCTAGCTCCCCCGTCGCCACCTCGGCCCAGCGCATTCCCAGGATCGCGCCCTGTTCGGCGCCGGAGATCAGGTTCCCGGAGATCAGCGCCGGGCCGGCGCCCTCCACCACGCTCACTCCCACCCCGACCCGCGTCCGCCGGATCACGTTCCCTGTGGCGGCGACGTCGCGGAGGTGCGGCCCCCAGCCGAGCGAGAGCCCCCATACCGCGTCCTCCACCACGTTGCCGGTCACCGCCACGTCGGCTTCGGCGAAGATGCCGGCGCCGGGCAGCGGCCGCCCCTCCGCGTCGCGCCGCGGCCCGCCCCTGATGCGCCTCACCACGTTTCCCGAGCAGGTGGCGAGCCTGCCGCCGTGCTCGAAGAAATTGGCGAACGAGATGCCGTCGGTGGCGCCATCGATAAGGTTGTCGGCGACGACCGCGCCCTCGAAGGCGAACTCCACGTAGAGCGCCGTCTCGCCTGAGCCCGTGGCGATGTTGCCGGTGATGGCGAGCGCGTCGGAGGAATAGCAGCGGATGGCGGAGAAGGCGCAACCGTCGACGCGGTTCCCCGCCACGATCACGCCGTTCGCCTTGTCGAGGTTGATGCCGTTGCCGTTCTGCCCGCTGCCGCCCGATTCCGCGCGGATATTCTCCACGCGGTTGCCGGAGACGATGGAATTGTCGTCGCCTTCCTGGTCGCGCTCGATCAGGATGCCGGTGTCGCCGCAATCGGCGACGCGGTTGCCGGCGACCTCCATGCCGCGCGACTGGTCGACGTCGATGCCGACGTGGCGGATCGCGTCGAAGCGCGAGCGCGTGACGCGGCCCGCCGCCTCGCGCAGCCATACGCCGGAGGCGGCGCTTCCCGTGACGCGGCAGTCGTCGATCGCCACGTCGGCCGCGTCCTCCGCGTCGAGGAGCGCGCGCGCCTCGAGGGGGAGGGCGCTGCCGTCGAGCGTCACGCCTTCCAGCCGCAGCGCGCGCGCGTGGCGGGCGGCGAGCATGAAGCGCCCGCCGCGGAAGGCGAGGCGGGTCTCGCCTGGCACGCCGAGCAGGTGCGCATAGGCTGGCAGCTCGACCTCGGCGATCTCGTAGCGGCCGGGCGGCAAGAAGAGCGGGCGGCCTTCCGCCTCCGCTCTCGCCAGCGCGCGCGCGAGCGCCTGGCTCTGGTCGTCGGGGGAGCCGGGGACGAGGACAGCGTCGGAAGCCTCCGAAACGCCGGAAAGCGCGCCGCGGAGCGACTGTCCCCTGGCCCTGCCAGGTGTGAGCGCACCTGCGCCAAGCGCCGCCCAGGTCAGGGTGCCGAGGGCCGCACGTCTCGAGATTCCAAGCTTTTTCTCCGCCGTCCCGGATTCTCTGCGCTTCATAGGAATATATTCCTCGTGACCTATCGGACACTGTCGTCGGCCGTGCGCTGCTCCGCCGGTGTCCGCTCTGGCAAGGCTCGCGCAAATACCTTAGAAAGCGGTTGAATTTCGCGCGTGCGACAAGTGGGAGGGCGGCCATGGCCGGCCCGGTGCGGGACAGCGTATTTCATATCGTTCTGGTCAAGCCGACGCATTACGACGGCGACGGCTATCCCCTGCAATGGCGGCGATCCATCATACCCTCCAATGCCTTAGCGAGCGTGAACGGGTTGGCGGAGGATTGCGCCCAGCGCCACGTCCTCGGCGATGGGGTCAGGATCGAGATCACCGCGATTGACGAGACGAACCGGCGAGTGAAGGCGGACGAGCTCATCGCCCTGATGCGCCGCGACGGCGCACGCGGAATGCTCGGGCTGGTCGGCGTGCAATCGAACCAGTTCCCGCGGGCGCTCGACATCGCCCGGCCTTTTCTCGCAGCCGGCGTGCCCGTCTGCATGGGCGGCTTCCACGTCGCTGGCTCGCTTGCCATGCTCGAAGGGACGCCGCCGGAGATCGCCGCCGCCGCGGACATGGGGATATCCTTCTTCATCGGCGAGGCGGAGGACGGCCGGCTCGACGAGGTGGTGCGCGACGCCTATGACGGCGCCTTGAAGCCCCGCTACAACTATCAGGACCAGCTACCGAATTTGCAGGGAACGCCGGTGCCGTTCCTGGCGCGCGACGAGGTCGATCGCACCTACGGCTCGCACGGCAGCTTCGATCTCGGCCGCGGCTGCCCCTTCCAGTGCTCGTTCTGCACCATCATCAACGTGCAGGGCCGCGTGAGCCGCTTCCGCTCGGCCGACGACCTTGAGCGGATCGTGCGCGCCAACCATGCAATCGGCGTCCACCGCTTCTTCGTCACTGACGACAATCTGGCCCGCAACCGCAACTGGGAGGCCTGCTTCGACCGGCTGATCGAGCTGCGCGAGAAGGAGGGGATCCGCGTCTATCTTCAGGTGCAGGTCGACACGCTCTGCCACCGCATCCCCGGCTTCATCGAGAAGGGGGTGAAGGCCGGAATCGACAACGTCTTCATCGGGATGGAGAACATCAATCCCGACAACCTGGCGGCGGTGAAGAAGACCCAGAACCGGCTGCTCGAATATCGCGAGATGCTGCTTCAGTGGAAAAAATTTCCAGTGATCATCACCGCCGGCTACATCATCGGATTCCCCAACGACACACGCGCCTCCATCCTCCACGACGTCGACATCATCAAGCGCGAGCTCCCGATCGACCTGATCTATTTCACAAATTTGACGCCGCTGCCGGGCTGCGAAGACCATCAGCGCCTGACGCGCGAAGGCGTTTGGATGGACCCGGATTTAAACAAATACGACCTCAACCACCGCGTCACCCATCATCAGCGCATGTCGGATGAGGAATGGGATCAGGTGTACGGTGAGGTCTGGCACCGCTTCTATTCGTTCGACCACATCGAGACGATCTTCAAGCGCATGGTCGCGCTACGCTCCAACAAGCGGTGGTCGACGCTGCACCGGCTGCTTTGGTACCGCGACTTTCACAGGCTCTACGGCTGCCACCCGCTGGAAGGGGGTTTCCGTCGCATGAAGCTCCGAAAGGACCGCCGGTCTGGGATGAAGCTGGAGAACCCGCTGATCTTCTACCCGAAGGCCTGGGGCTTAGAGGTTCGTAACATCCTCTCTATGATATGCACCTACGGACGAATGCGCATGATGATGAAGCGGATACTGGCCGATCCGAAATCGCGCAGCTATCGGGATACTGCGATCACGCCACCGGGGCTGGACGAGTTGAGCCTTGGCATCTACGCCGAAACACGCGGGACGGCTGAGGCGATCGAGAAGCGTAAGCGGCAGCAGAAGATCCGAGACGACGCGCGGGCGAGGAACGAGGAACGCGAGACGATCCCGCTCGCCGCGGCCGAATAAGTCCGCCGCTTCTCTTGATCACGTGCTGCCCAGGGCTGATTATTCGAGAACTACCGCCGTTCCTGACGCCGAAACCATGAGCATGGAACCCTTCTCTCCGACTGTTTCGTAGTCGAGGTCGACGCCGATCACGGCGTTTGCGCCGAGTTGCCGGGCCTCCTGCTCCATCTCGCTTATCGCGATGAGCCGCGCCTCCCTGAGTGCATTCTCGTAGCCGCCCGAACGGCCGCCCACGATGTCGCGAATGCTGGCGAAGAAATCACGGAAGACATTCGCCCCGAGTATCGCCTCGCCCATGACCAAGCCGCAATACTCACGCACGCGTCGACCTTCGACCGAGTGTGTTGTGGTGACGAGCATGTTGGGCGCTCCTCGAATGCTCACTCTGCGGCCGGTCTTTGCGCATAGCCGAGGCGCCGGTTCAGCTGTTCGAGAATCGTCACAGCGGCTTCGGCAACCACGGTACCCGGCACAAAAACCGCTTCGACCTCAGCGGCCTTTAGTGCGTTGTGGTCCTCAGCGGGAATAACGCCGCCGACCACGATAGGCAGGTCTGGCCGGCCTACCGCTTTGAGAGCGTCGCGGAGGGCCGGCACGAGAGCGCGATGGGCGGCCGCAAGCGTAGAGACACCGATGGCGTGGACGTCCTCCTCGGCGGCACGGAGCGCAGTTTCCTCGGGTGTCGCGAAGAGCGCGCCGACGATCACGTCGAAGCCGAGATCGCCAAGGGCCGAGGCAATGACTTTCTGCCCGCGATCATGTCCGTCCTGCCCGAGTTTCGCGACCAGGATGCGTGGCGGGCGTCCTTCGTTACGCGCGAAGTCGGCAGCCATTGCCATAGCCCGGGCGGCTGCTTCGTTATCGGGCGGGACTTCGCGCTTGTAGACGCCGGACAGCCCGCGGGCCTTGGCCACATGCCGTCCAAAGACGCGCTCAAGCGCGCCGCTCATCTCGCCGACAGTTGCGCCGACACGAGCCGCATCAACCGAAGCGGCAAGCAGGTTGCCGCTCCTGCCCGCTGCTTCTGAGAGCGCAGCAAGGGCAGTCTCGACCATTCGGGTATCGCGCTCGGCTCTCAGGCGCTCAAGCTTGGCGGCTTGTTCGGCCCTCACCGCCTCATTGTCGACCTTGAGTACCTCAACTGAGGCTGCATCCTCCCGCCGGTAGCGGTTGACACCGACAATGACGCGCTGTCCTGTGTCAATGTGCGCCTGAGCCGTCGTGGCCGCTTCCTCAATGCGCTCTTGCGGAAGGCCTGCGTCAATCGCCCGTGCCATGCCGCCGAGCTGCTCCACCTCGGCAATGTGGACGCGTGCGCGCTTGGCGAGGTCAGCCGTCAGCCGCTCCACGAACCAAGACCCACCCCAAGGGTCGATGATGCGTGTCGTGCCGGATTCGAGCGCCAGGACGAGCTGTGTGTTGCGGGCGATGCGCGCGGTGAGATCGGTCGGTAGCGCCAACGCCTCGTCGAGCGAGTTGGTGTGCAGGGATTGCGTCCCGCCTTGGGTAGCAGCCATCGCCTCAATCATCGTACGCGCGACATTGTTGAAGACGTCCTGTGCGGTCAGCGACCAGCCGGAGGTCTGGCAGTGCATACGCAGCATTAGCGATCGCGGATCCTTCGGCTGGAATTCACGATCGACCAGCTCAGCCCACAGAAGACGTGCGGCACGCAACTTCGCGATCTCCATAAAGAAGTGCATTCCGACGCCAAAGAAGAAAGAGAGGCGGGGCGCAAAAGAGTCGATCTCAAGCCCCGCCGAAAGTCCGGCGCGGATGTATTCCAGTCCGTCCGCCAACGTGTAGGCAAGCTCAAGGTCCGCCGTCGCGCCGGCCTCCTGCATATGATAGCCCGAAACCGAGATAGGATTGAATTTCGGCATGTTCTCCGCGGCATAGGCGAAAATGTCTGCAACGATGCGGAGGGAAGGTTGAGGGGGATAGATGTAGGTGTTGCGAACCAAGAACTCCTTCAGAATATCGTTCTGAATCGTGCCGGTGAGAGCCTGCTTGCTTACGCCCTGGCGCTCTGCAGCGACGATAAAGAGCGCCATGATTGGGAGCACGGCGCCATTCATCGTCATCGAAACGGTCATTTCGTTGAGAGGAATGCCGGCGAAAAGCTCTTCCATATCGAAGATCGAATCGATCGCGACGCCGGCCATACCGACGTCGGCGGCCACCCGCGGATCATCAGAATCGTAGCCGCGATGTGTGGGGAGGTCGAATGCGATGGATAGGCCCTTCTGGCCCGCTGCGAGGTTGCGGCGGTAGAACGCGTTTGAATCGCGAGCCGTGGAGAAACCGGCATATTGGCGGATTGTCCATGGTCTTCGGGCATACATCGTGGGGTAAGGGCCGCGCAGATAGGGGGGGAGCCCGGGCACGCTATCGACATCCGGCAAGTCCTCTAGGTCGCGCGGGCCATAGGACTGCTTGATGGATATTCCCTCCGGTGCCTGCCATGCCGGCGCTTGCACCGTCGCGGGCGCATGACCAGGAAGCCGCCAAGGCTCTCGCGTGAAATCCGGCAAAGGCATCAGGGGGCCGCCTCCGCAAGTTGTTCCAACCGCGTCGACGCAAGTCCGAAGTCTGAGACCGCCTCGCCATTTCGGTCGCGTGCGGCAGATGTAGCCGTTCCATCAGGCAGATAAACGGTAGCGCCGACGAGTGGCAGCTTGCCGCCGGCGACTTCCTCCATGAGTTCCGCACGGGCTTCGGCGATCCTCGCCTGAAACGCGCCGGTGCCGAGGCTCGCCACAATGCCGCCCTCGCTCTCGATCCTCTGGAACTCGACCCACGCACTCTCCGCGAGAGCAGAAGTAAGCGCCTCGATTGCACCGGAGCCCCCGCCGGGATCCGACACGCGGTGAAGATGCGCTTCCTCGATAAGCAAGAGCTGGATATTGCGAGCGAGCGCCCGTGCGCCACTGTCGGCTCGGCCGAGCGCCGCTGTATGGGGTTGCACCGTGATGGTTTGGGCGCCGCCGGCGCCTGCGGCAAAAGCGGCGAGCGTCGTGCGCAGGATATTCGTTGAAGGATCAGCGCGGTTTAGCATCCGCCGGCCGGTCTCCGCGTGGACGTGGAGAGGCTCCCCGGACGTTCCGCAAAGCTCCTGCAGGCGCCGCCACAGAAGCCGTAGCGCACGCTGTTTGGCGATAGAGAGGAATTGCGTGTGGTCAAGCGCAAGGCTCGCTCCAATTAGCGGCAAGGCTGCCGCCGGCGCAACTCCCGCTTCATCGAGGATGCGCAGCCACCATGCCGCCGCCGCAAGCATGGCGGCAAGTTCTTGCGCCTCGGTGGCGCCGGCTTCGTGGTAGATGCGACCATCGATCTCCGCGAGTGGGCCGCGATAGCCGGCGGCAGACAGCGTTCGCACGCACGCGCCATACTCGCTTGCGTCGAGACCTGCGCCATTTCCATGCCGGGCGATGGCAGCGATCGGATCAAGTCCGAACGCGATAGATGCCAGTTCCGGGGCGACCCCGGTCTCCCGGGCGATGCTCTCGAGCCAAGAAGCAGCTTCCACGGCGGAAGCGTGGGGCTCCAGCCTCACATGGACCTTAGCGAGGTCGACACTCTCTAGCGCAATCCGGAGAGCCGCGGCCTCCGGCGGTAGACCGGACGCAGGGGCCGAGGGTGCGCCGGCGAAGCGTAACGAAAGCCCTGTCGCACCGCCGTTCAAGTCGGCAAGTGCCTGACGGTTGGCCGCGTCTGGGTCCTCATCGTCGACGATCTGGACAACAGTCCAAGGACGTGCCTCTCGTCCAAGGAACCGAGCGCCATCCGGCCAGCGCTCATAGAGCGCCTCGACGGCAATGTCGCCGCGCACGCGAAAACCGAGATCCGCAGGGTCGCGGCCGTCAAGCGCCCTACGGACCAAACGGCGCCAGTGTTCCATGCCGATTTGTCCACGGGCACCCGGAGGGCGTTCCGCATCTGTCATGCAAGAGTTCTAGGTCCGCCCCGCCAGCGCAGCAAGATAGCCGATGTCGTTAGTAGTCCATACCCGGCTTCAGCGACTTTGCCGCCGCGATCCATCCGGCGACGCGCTTCTCTTTTGGCAGCAGATCGACCTGCGCCTTCCGGCCGTTGACATGTTCCATGCGCGCCACGAGGTTCGCAGCATTCCGCCGGCTCAAGTCCTTCACCGTGTCGACGCCCGCGGCAACGAGGAGCTCCGAGTAGTCGAGGGCGATGCCTCGAACGCGCGTAAGGTCGGCAATATTGGCCCAGTCCAGGATAAGTTTCACTGGAATATTGGTTGCGTCCGCAAGGTCCTTCCTGAGTTTAGGCGTAGCAGCGCGCTTGAGCAGCGTCGTTGTCGATCTGATCCCAGCGGATTTCAGCTTGGCCACATAAAAGGGCCCGATCGCCCGCACTTCCGTGAGCGGATAGGACGCCATTGGCCGCCTCCAAGTCCGAACCCATCTTCCTAAGACAGATGCGGCCAGCCGGCTAGAGCGACCAGCGTAGGAAGTGGAAGCGTGGCAAAAATGTCTCTGCTTAGACGAACTGACTGAGACCCGGGATCGAGGCAACGACGTCGTTGACGATGTCGTCTCCTGCGCGTTCGCGGGCGAATCCCACTATCTCCTTCGTGACTCCTTGAATCTGGCCCATACCGAGTCCGAGTGCCTGCAGCTCCCCAAACACAGCCATCGCACCGCCACCCATCAGTCCACCGGTGCCGCCCAGAGTCGCCGCCGAGTCCGGGTCGCCATCGTTCACGAGACTTTCCGCGCCCGGGATCTGATCGATCAGCGCAACGACCTTGTCGCGGTCGCCCTGCTGGTAGAGGAAAGACAAGATTATGGCCACGGCCTTGCGCGAGGTGTCCTCGTCAAGTCCCACATTGCGGGTGATCCGATCGATGAGTTCTTCCATCGGGCTCTCCATTCGTAGGTCCGTCTAACTGGCCGCGAGACGCGCGAAAACGCAAGAGCAGGGTTCCCGTGCCAATTGTTGGCGCCGGCAGGTGCCCCTATAAGTGCTGCCTGGCACCCTCCCGACCGCGCGCCCATAGCTTTCGATAGGCAGGAGTTGGTATGACCAGTGTTGAGAAGGTTCTCTCGGACGTCGATGCGAATCTCGACCATAGTCTTCAGCGTCTTTTCGCCTTCCTGCGCATCAAGTCTGTCTCGGCCGACCCGCACTACAAGCAAGATTGCCGGAGGGCGGCCGAATGGTGCGCGCAAACGCTCAGTGACGTAGGCATCACGGCTTCAGTTCGCGAGACAATCGGCCATCCGATGGTCGTCGGCCACTATCGAGGGGCAGGGGAGGGCGCGCCTCACGTCCTGTTCTACGGCCACTACGACGTACAGCCAGTCGATCCGCTCGGCCTTTGGGAACGCGACCCATTCGACCCGGCGGTCGTCGATGCGAACGGCGAAGCGCACATTGTGGGACGCGGCGCTGACGACGACAAAGGCCAGTTGATGACGTTCATAGAGGCCGCCCGCTCGTGGATGGCGGTCGAGGGCCGACTCCCGGTCAATCTCACGGTGCTTTTCGAAGGGGAGGAGGAATCGGCGAGCCCGAGCATGGTTCCGTTTCTCAGCGCCAATGCGGACGAACTGCGGGCAGACATCGCGCTTGTTTGCGACACCAACATGTGGGATCGGCAAACACCCGCAATCACAATCACGCTGCGCGGGCTCCTTTACGAGGAGGTCTTCATTGCCGCAGCGAGTCACGATCTTCATTCTGGCTACTATGGCGGCGCAGCCCGCAATCCGATTCACGTCCTGACGACGATGCTTGCCGCACTGCACGATGAGAACGGCCGCGTCACCCTTCCGGGTTTCTACGACAGAGTCTCCGACGTTACTGCGGAGCAGAAGACGCAATGGGATGCGCTTGGCTTCGACGAGAAGGAATTCTTCCGCCAGATCGGACTTTCCACTCAAGCAGGCGAGAGGGGCTACTCGGTGCTTGAACAGGTATGGTCGCGCCCAACGGCGGAGGTGAATGGCATAATTGGCGGCTATATCGGCGAAGGGGCGAAGACGGTGATCCCGGCCAAGGCGTCTGCCAAGGTGTCTTTCCGCCTGGTCGGCGAGCAGGATCCCGAGGAGGTCAGCCGCGCCTTCCGCGCATTTGTTGAAGAGCGCCTTCCGCCCGACTGCAAGGCGACATTCCGCAACCACGGCGGTGATCAGGCAGTCACCCAGCCGAGCGACAGTCCGTGGATCAGAAAAGCTCAGCGCGCTCTCGCCGATGAATGGGGTCGCCGCGCGATGCTTATAGGGATGGGCGGATCTATCCCCATTGTCACACAGTTCAAGCGCATCTTAGGAATGGATTCCCTTCTGATCGGTTTCGGGCTGGAAGATGACCGTATCCATTCCCCCAACGAGAAGTACAACCTGACCAGCTATCACCGCGGTACCCGCTCCTGGGCGCGGGTGCTTGCGGCGATCGCCGAGTAACCGATGTTCTCGGGTTGAACGCGGCTACCGCGATCTTGGCGGACGACACATGCGATCCGTATGCGTTTTCTGTGGCTCCAGCGCAGGTAGAGGCAGCGCTTATGCAACGGCCGCTCAGGCGGCCGGCCGCGCAATCGCGGAGCACGGACTGCGCCTAGTCTACGGCGGAGCGATGGTCGGGCTGATGGGGGAGCTCGCCGATTCGGCGCTGGCGGCCGGCGGTGAGGTGGTTGGCGTGATCCCCCTTGCGCTGGTGGAGCGGGAGATCGCGCATACCGGGCTAACAGAAATCCACTACGTTAAGTCGATGCACGAGCGGAAGGCGATGATGGCCGATCTCTCCGATGGGTTCCTGGCGATGCCGGGCGGAGTCGGCACACTGGAAGAGCTGTTTGAGATCTGGACCTGGGCGCAGCTAGGTCACCACAGGAAACCAGTCGGAGTACTCAACACCGAGAGGTTCTTCGACCCGCTGCTTGCGTTCCTTGACCGCCAATGCAGCGAGGAATTTATGCGGCGCGAACACCGGGACATGCTGGTAGTCGAACAGGATGCAGAGCGCATTCTTGCGCGCTTCGAAGCGTACCACGCGCCGTCCGTCGTGAAATGGATAGCGACGGGCGAGCGCTGAGGGCCTATCCGAGCCGCGACAGCCCTTCAAGCGAGGGAAGAACTGCGCTTGGCGGCAGATCGGGGTATTCGTCGGGCGCGCTTGAGCGGTTGATCCACACTGTGCGCAGGCCAAAAACGGTGCCCCCGGCAACATCCCAGCGGTTCGACGACTGGAAGGAGATCGCCTGAGGATAAACTCGGAAGTGTGTGGTCAGGAGATCGTAAACACGCTGATCGGTCTTGTAGGCGCGCAACACGTCGACCGAAAGGACGGCGTCAAAAAGGCCCCGAAGCCCGGCAGCCGATACGGCATCCGAAAGCATATCGGGGGAACCATTGGAGAGAATGGCCAAGAGCTTCCCTTCATTCTTGAGCGCCAGAACAACTTCCGGCACCTCGGGATAGCAATCAAGGCCGCGATAGGCGTCCAGCAGCTTTGAGCGGACGGCGCGGTTAGCGCTTGGCACCGAGCCGTAGGCGAAATCGAGCGCCTGCTCGGTCAGCGTCCAAAAATCGATGTATCGGCCGGCGAGCGTCCGCACCCAGGTATATTCCAGCTGCTTGCTGCGCCAGATTTCGGAAAGGCGCGCCGCGTCGGAACCGACCGCGGAGGCGTAGCGGCGAACAGCGGCGTGCACGTCAAACAGCGTCCCGTAGGCATCAAACGCGTAGACAGTGCAAGCCATGCTCCAGAGCCCTTACTCAGCGCGAACGCGCTCGCATCAAACGATCCAACTTTGCGGATCGGGTACGGGGTCGCCCGCCGCCGCCCACTGGAGACCTCTAACGCAGCGAAAGATTGCCCAGATCATCACTGCGATGATGAGCAGAAAACCGACGCCAACCAACATGAGCGTCACCGATACGAGCGAGTAGAGCAGGCCGATCCAAAACGTTCGTATCTGGTAAGTATAGTGAGTTTCGGTCCACATGCCCTGGACCTGCCTCCGATTTATGTAGGCCATTACCAGACCGACCAGCACGGTGACGCCGATCAGTGCACTGGCGAGGTATAAGACATAGACCAGCTTCACATTGTCTCCGCCGGGGGCAAGATACCGCGCGATCAGATCCTGCGATCCGGACTGGTTCCTGTCGGTCATCTCAGGAATCTCCCCAAGTTCAAGCATCCGTCGACGGACTGCGGGAGATCGCTTTCCGAGGCTTGCGCCCGCATGAGGGGTTGATAGACCAGAAATCGTACAACGGACACCCGGGAGGCTCAGATGACGCAACGGGCCCTGGACCTGCTCACTCGCTGGATCGCCGACAACGTCCGAGCGGTCCCAGAAGAGCGGCAGACAAGCGAAGCCGCGAGGCTCGCAGCAGAATTCACCGCCTATGCCACGGATGCCGGACTAAACCCTGCCGACCTGGCAGAGCTCGAAGAGGACATAGTGGAGAATCTGACAAGCCATATGGAGGAGGCCCTGGAGACCGTCAGGGCCCTTGAGGCTGACAAGCCTGCGGACGGGACCGGCTGACCGCATCACCGTTCCGAGCGTTGCCCGGACCTTCACTAAGAGCATTTCGATTTGGGCCGAGACAGGATATCTGACCAAGCGTAGTGCGGCCTCTCGTGCGTCGAGGCGGTCGCGGAGGTTCGCTCAATGACGGAATGGTCTCAAACTTGGACATACCTTGACGGCACCTGGTACGAGGGCAACCCCCCGGTCTTCGGGCCCCGCACGCATGCCGCGTGGCTAGGATCGAGCGTTTTTGACGGAGCGCGCGCGTTCGAAGGCGTGACGCCTGATCTCGACAAGCATTGCGCACGGGTCAACGGTTCCGCCCTCACTCTGGGCCTCCAGCCAAGCGTCGAAGTAGACACCATGATGGGCCTCGCCCGGGAGGGGGCAAAGCGCTTTCCCCCGGACGCGGCGCTCTACATCCGCCCGATGTATTGGGCAGAGAGGGGCGGTTTCATGTCAGTGCCGCCTGACCCGGAATCGACGCGCTTTCTTCTCTGCCTCTACGAAACGCCGATGCCGTCGCCGTCAGGGATGTCGGTCACCGTCTCTCCCTATCGCCGTCCTACCTTCGAGTGTATGCCCACGGACGCCAAGGCAGGCTGTCTCTACCCGAATAACGGCCGGGCGATCCAGGAGGCCCGGTCGAGGGGATTTGACAATGCCCTTGTGCGCGACATGCTCGGCAACGTGGCCGAAACGGGAACCTCAAACGTCTTCATAGTCAAGGACGGCGTGGTGTTGACGCCGATACCCAACCGCAGCTTCCTCAACGGAATCACGCGGCAGCGTGTAATTGCTCTTCTGCGGCACGCTGGAGTGGCGGTGGAGGAGAAGGCGCTCACCGTCGAGGACTTTCTCGATGCGGACGAGATATTC
>CAZARE010000053.1:0-3849 GCA_964487455.1 uncultured Propylenella sp. | reverse complement strand
ACTCGTCCATGACGCCATGGAACACGCCCTCGAGCCGATCCTCCGCGAGGACATCGGCGGCTGCCTCGTCCAAGCTGCGCCCGGTCGCCGCCGCGTTGGCAAGCAGCGCCGACAGGAGGATCTGGAACAGCCAATCGCGCTGAAAGCCGTTCAGGTGGTCGGGGAGTGGCGGATCGGCGCGAAAGGTGTCGCGCAGATAGGCAAGCTTGGCACTTGCGAGCAGTGCAGGCGGCAGGGTGCTTATCGCGAGTTCCTCGGCCCCGGGCAGGCAGAGGTCGAGCCGGAAGCCATCGGCTTCCAGTTCGAAGCCGATGGCGGCCGGCCGATCGTCATCGCTCTTGAAATGGACGGTGACCGGGAAGTCGTCCTGGAGCGTCCGCACATTGGCGTGTGCGCTCGGCGCAAAGCGGCGGACGCTGACGCTTGAGCGGAAGCGATGCAGGTAGAAATCGACCGACCGCACATAGCGGCGCCATTGCGACCGAGGCGGCACCATCACGTTGAGCGCCTCGCCATTGCCTTCGATATCGGTCCGCCACGCGAGGCGCGCATTGCTGCGTGACGTCAGCTACGGTGTCCGCCTGACGACAAACTCGATGGCCGGTGGGTGACGAAGCCGGCAGCCTCCCCCTCGCGATCGCGAGGGGGAGGCTGAATGCCCGGCACGCACATCACGGACCGGCAGGTCAAGCGGTACATGGAGCATCGACGACAAGGCAGCACGCAGTTCGTCGCCGCGGCCAAGGCCGGCTTCAGCGAGCGTAGCGCGCGGCGCATGGAGGCAGCTCGCGTGCTGCCGAGCCAACGCGACCAGAAGCCTCGTGGTCGGACCCGGCCGGATCCGCTGGTGGACGTCTGGCGGAACGAGCTGGTGCCGATGCTGCGGGCCGATCCGCACTTGCGGGCGACGACGCTGCTGGAGGACCTGCAGCGACGGTATCCCGAGCGCTATTCTGACCGTCTGCTGCGCACCTTGCAGCGGCGGGTCGCAACCTGGCGCGCCACCGAGGGCCCCGAGCGGGAGATCATCTTCCGCCAGGAGCATCCCCCGGGCGAACAGGCGCTATCGGATTTCACCGATGGCTCGAGCTTACAGGTGACGATCGCCGGCGCGCCGTTTGCGCATCTGTTGTACCACTTCTGGCTGGCGTTCTCGGGCTGGCAGTACGTCAAGGCGATCCAGGGTGGGGAAAGCTTCACCGCGCTGACCGAAGGCCTGCAGGAGGCGCTATGGCAGCTCGGCGGCGTGCCCCGGAGCCATCGCACCGATCGACTGTCGGCCGCTTATCGGAACCTGCAGCGTACCGACGATGAGGCCGCGGCTTACGCCGCCTTCTGCGAGCACTATGGGCTGGAGCCGACCCGCAACAATGCGGGCGTGTCGCATGAGAACGGTAGCGTCGAAGCCGCGCACGGGCACCTCAAGATCGGGCTCAAGGAGGCGCTGGCGCTGCGCGGCTGCCGAGACTTTGCGGATCTGGCGAGCTACCAGGCATTTCTGGCCGAGTTCGTGATGCGCAAGAACGCCCGCCGGAGGACGGCGGTCGAGACCGAGCTGAAGGTGATGCGGCCATTGCCGCGTTTTCGCACCACCGACTTCTCGGTCGCGACGGTCACGGTGACACGCTCGGCGACGGTCTCGGTCCGCGGGGTGCTGTACACCGTGCCCTCCCGGCTGATCGGCTCGAGGCTCAAGGTTCACATCTACGATGACCGGCTGGTCTGCTGGCTGGGGACGACCCCGCTGCTCACGCTGCCGCGCCGACATTACAAGCGCGGCGCGCCCCGGCAGCGCGTGGTCGACTATCGGCATCTGATCGGTGCGCTGGTGCGCAAGCCGCAGGCGTTCCGCCGGTCGATCTTTCGCGACGAGCTGTTCCCGCGGCCGGTCTTCCGGCGCGCCTGGGAGGTGATCGACGCTCATCTGGAGCCACGCAAGGCGTGCCGGGTCTATGTCGGGCTCCTGCACTTGGCCGCCATGCATGCCTGCGAGGCGGCGCTCGCTGACCATCTCCAGGAGTTTCTCGACCGCGGCGAGGTGCCGGATCTGGAGGTGGCGCGCGGTGCGGTGGCACCGCCGCCGACGCACGCACCACAGGTCAGCGTCCGAGCACCTGACCTCGGCGGCTACGACCAGCTGCTCGAGGCCGCCGTCGTATGAGAGAAGTCGATGCCGCCCAGCTGCCGCTGATGCTGACCACCTTGCGCCTGCCGACCATCGGCCGGCTCTGGCACAGCTTCGCCGAGCGGGCGGACCGCGAAGGCTGGGGTGCCGCGCGCTATCTGGCTGCCCTGTGTGAGCATGAGCTGGCGGAGCGCACCACCCGACGCATTGCACGGCACCTGGCCCAATCCGGTCTCCCCCAGGGCAAGACGTTCGCCACCTTCGAGTTCACCGCGGTCCCGACCCTCCGCAAGGCGCATGTGCTCGCTTTGGGCGCCGGCGACGCCTGGCTGGATCAGGGCGCCAATGTCCTACTGTTTGGGCCAAGTGGTTCCGGCAAGTCGCACGTCGCCGCCGCGATCGGCCATGCCCTGATCGACACTGGCCGGCGGGTCCTGTTCACCCGCACCACCGACCTCGTCCAAAAGCTCCAGGCGGCACGCCGGGACCTGGCGCTGCCGGCGACCCTGGCCAAGCTCGACCGGTACGATTGCTTGATCCTCGACGACCTTGGCTATGCCCGCAAAGACCAGGCTGAGACGACGGTCCTGTTCGAGCTGATCGCCGAACGGTACGAGCGGCGCAGTCTGATCGCGACCTGCAATCAGCCGTTCAGCACCTGGGACCAGATCTTCCCCGACCCGGCGATGACCGTCGCAGCCATCGATCGCCTGGTCCATCACGCCACGATCCTGGAACTCAACACCGAAAGCTATCGGCGGCGCACCGCGGTCGCCGCGGCGCGGGGCCAAGCCGAGCGCGATCCAGCCTGACGTCGCCTGTCGTCGCTCATTGTCGCCGCCTCGGATCACGGCCATGATCGCGCCATGTTCGATCGCGGTACGGCCATCATCCAGGCCAAGGTCACCCTCGAGGACATCGCGCCGCCGATCTGGCGCCGGCTGCTCCTGCCGCCCACGCTCAACCTGGCCGAGCTGCATCACGTCATTCAGGCGGCTTTCGGTTGGCTCGATTATCATCTTCACCAGTTCGTCGTTGGCGGGCTCCGCTATGGCGCGCCAGAGCTCCTCGAGCAGGATTTCGAAAGCGACTCCCAGGTGTTCGAAGCCACCCTGATCAGGCTGCGCGACTTCGAGTGGTCGTACACCCAGCCCATCCGGTTCCTCTATCTGTATGACTTCGGCGACGACTGGCGGCATCGGGTTGAGCTCGAAACTCGCATCGCGCCCGATCCAGCCCGCCAATATCCGGCTTGCATCGATGGTGCCCGAACCCGTCCGCCCGAAGATGTCGGCGGTGTATCCGGTTATGCCGAGTTCCTCGAAGCCTGGCGCGATCCCCACCACGAAGACCACCGCCACATGCGCCACTGGGCCGGTCGCTCCTTCCACCCCGAACGCTTCGATCTTGCCAAGACCGACAAGGCCGTCAGATCGGCCGTCAGAAAGGCCCGCAAGGACTACATCTTCCGACGCCAATGACGTCCCAAACCGGCCATCCCTATTGTCGCTCACCGGTCATGCAGATTGTCGTTGCACATCCATCGTCGTGTAGCTGGGAGCCAATCGGGTCAACGTAGCTCGCGGTGTTCTCCAGCATGGCATGGCTCTTCCATTCCTTTTGACAGGCAACAAGCTCTCCGATGCCATACACCATGTGTCCAGGCATCCCATCGGGGCGCAATCTGAAGACGTGGAAGCTCTACCCGCCGCGCTCGGCGCGGT
>CAZARE010000052.1:0-9883 GCA_964487455.1 uncultured Propylenella sp. | reverse complement strand
CGCGCCAAGACGGTGCTCGATCTGCTTGAGAAGGGCGAGCGCGGGCGCCCGGTGCCGATCGTCGACGACTTGCCGCTCTTTTCCGTGGCGCGTGGCATGGAGGAGGAAGCGAAGGAGCACCCGGCGGTGCAGGCGCTCCGTGCACTCGACCCGGACGCGCTCTCGCCGAAAGAGGCGCTGGAGAGGTTGTATCAGCTGAAGCGGGTGGGGCGGCAGGAGACGTGACATTCGGCCGGTCCGTCGAGGCCACTAGATATCGTGACCCCGCTGCAGGACCGCACATTCTCGCCCCTGCCTGGGAACCTCCACGCGGTTGGCAGATTTTCCTTAGCTTGGAAAGCGTGCGGAGGGTGCATGGCCGGCCTGTTCGGAAAAGCGGCGCCTGAGCCGCGCAAGGGCATGCCGAGCCCGCGCATGGGCGAGGCGAAGTTCAAGCGGCGGTTCCTCGGCCAGTTCATCGACCCGGCCTTCGCGCCGCTTAAGGGCGAACTCGCCAAGGTGGCGGACGCGGCGTGGGACGCCTACGAGAACTCGCGCAAGAGCCCGGCGACGCAGAAGGCCGGTTCCGAGTTCGCCGATCCCGACTACGACATCTCCGTCGACTGGCTGAAGGCGCGCGACGCGATCCGGGATGCGCAGCGCCTCCACGAGGACACAAGCAGACCGTCGCGCTTTCTGCTGATCAATTGCTCGTCACGGTCGGAGCACACCTGCCCGGGCGAGATGTCGAAGTCCTGGCGGCTGGTGGAGATCGCGCGCGAGGTGTTCCAGGCGAAGAGCCTTGAGGTCGAGGTGCTCGACCTGTCGCGTCTCTCCTCCGAATACGGACGCACGATTCATCCGTGCAAGGCGTGCTTCTCCACCGCGCCGGCGCTCTGCCACTGGCCGTGCTCCTGCTATCCGAACTATTCGCTGGGGCAGACGCAGGACTGGATGAACGACATCTATCCGATGTGGGTGGCGGCGCACGGCATCATGATCGTGACGCCGGTCAACTGGTACCAGGTGACCTCGCCGCTGAAGCTGATGATGGACCGCATGGTGTGCGCCGACGGCGGCAGCCCCGACCCGACACTGACCCACGGCAAGGACGCCAAGAAGGCGAAGGAGATCGAGCTTGAGGGCTGGGACTATCCGCGCCACCTCGCCGGGCGGCTTTTCGCGGTGGTGGCGCATGGCGACGTGGAAGGAGCGGAGGCGGTGCGCCGCGCGGTCTCGGACTGGCTCTGCTTCATGGACCTTTGTCCCGCCGGGCCGCTCGCCGAGCTCGACCGCTATATCGGCTATTGGAAGCCCTACGCGACGAGCCATGACGAGCTCGACGACGACGAGGCGGTGCAGGAAGAGGTGCGCAATGCCGCGCGCACGCTGCTGCAGGCGGTGCAGGCGAAGCGGGCGGGGAAGCTCGTCGATGCGGGCCAAGGGCTGAAGCAGCCGCGGCAGAAATGAGCCTGCGTCCGGGCCGAGCCCGGCCCGCTCACAGCCGCACGGCTACAATCATCGCGAAGCCGACCACGCCGAGCGTGCAGATCAGGACGTAGCCGGAGGGGCTCTTCAGGTCGTCGCGCAGGGCGCGCAGCAGATCGCGCATTCGTGCCTCCAATGCAGCAGCTAGCGGCGGAGGCAATTTGTCTCGGCCTGATGGACCAGCGGGCGCACGATATACCGGTTGGCCCGTCGCGGCCAGCGTCAAGCAGCGTCTGGCATATGACGGCGAAAACGCGTTAGACAGGCGCCGATACCACCAAGGCAGGAGATTCGCCGGCAATGTCCCTTCCGCCGCCAGGCATCACGCCCGCAGGCAGCGCGCGCCCATCAATCGCGGGCAGCAAGCCCGCAGGCGTCACCAGCCCAGACTTCGACGGCGAGCACGAGGACATCATGTACCCGTCCGCCATCCCGTTCGTCGTGGTGCACTTTCTCTGCTTCGCGGCGTTTTGGACCGGGGTGACCTGGCAGGCGATCGCCATTGCCGTGACGCTCTACTGGCTGCGCATCTTCGCCATCGGCGCCGGCTATCACCGCTACTTCGCGCACCGCTCCTACTCCACCAGCCGCGCGTTCCAGCTCGTGCTCGCGGTGCTCTCGCAGTCGACCGCGCAGAAGAGCGTGCTGTGGTGGGCGGCCAAGCACCGGCACCATCATCTCCATTCCGACACCGAGCACGACGTGCATTCGCCGCGCCACCGGGGCTTCTTTTACAGCCACCTCGGATGGATCTTTTCGCGTGCGCACGACCAGGCCGACCTGACGAAGATCGCCGATTTCGCGCGCTTCCCGGAGCTGATGTGGCTGCACCGGCACGAGCTGGTCCCGGCGATCGGGCTCGCCGCGCTCTGCTTCCTCCTCGCCGGATGGCCGGGACTCATCGTCGGCTTCTTCTGGAGCACGGTCGCCGTCTACCATGCCACCTTCTGCATCAACTCGCTGGCGCACGTCAGCGGCTCCAAGCGTTATGTGACCGGCGACGACTCGCGAAACAACTTCCTGCTGGCCGTCTTCACCATGGGCGAGGGGTGGCACAACAACCATCACGCCTATCAGTCGAGCGCGCGCCAGGGCTTTCGCTGGTGGGAAATCGACCCGACCTACTACATCCTCAGGGCGCTCTCCTGGACTGGCCTCGTGTGGGACCTGAAGACGCCGCCCGAGCAGGTGCTCAAGAACGAGCAGCGGCTCGGCTCGCGTGTGGTGAGCCGCGCAGCGGAGGAGCTTGCTGCCCGCTTCAACGCCGGGCGCATCGCGCACACGATCGAATCGGCTCTGCACGGGCCCGACCTCGCGGCGCTGCGCGAGAAGCTCGCACGCACGCAGCAGAGCGCCAGCGAGGTGCTGGCGGGCTGGCACCTGCCGCACATGCCGAGCCGCGAGCAACTCGTGGCCGAGGCACGGGCGATGTTCGCGCGGACGCGCTCGCTCGACGAGATCGTCGACCGCGCCTACGAGATGCTGCTTGCATCCGTCGGCTCGCGCCTCGCTGCTCCAGTGGAGCGGAGGCCGTAGCAAACGCGGCCGGGGGGGGCGAACGCACGGGAGCGTTCGGCATCGAGGCGCGAGCCCCCCGCACCTTGAGGTGATCCGCCAGTCGCCGGCGGCTGGCTCGCGAGGCGGAGACGGTCTAACCTCTCGCATGCCCTTTGCCGAGCCGGACCCGGCAAAAATCCTTTCGAACGACCGCCTGAGGCAGACCCTTGCGGTGCGCGACTGGCTGCTCGGCGAGGCGCGGATGATTCGCGACCCGAACGTCATTCCGGAAGGGCTCGCGCTCCGGCTCCGCGCCTGGAAGGCGTCCGACAGGAGGCCGGCGACGGCCGAGCTTAGGAATCTCGGCGCGTTCAAGCTGAAAGGGCTCGACGGAGAGCAGACGGTGTTCGCGCCGCAGGCAGCGGCCTCGGCCGCCCTTGCCGAAGCGGCGCAGGCCTAAGCCGCGCCCGAGGAACGACATGTCCGATGCGGGGCTCACCAGCCGGCTCGATCGCCCAGTCGACGGGAGCCTCGATCACGTGCTCGGCCCCGCCGACGCGGAGATGACGCTGGTCGAGTACGGCAGCTATGCCTGCCCGCACTGTCGCGCCGCCAACGAACAAATCGCCGCGGTGCGCGACCGTTTCGGCGACCGCGTGTGCTATGTCTTCCGCCACCGTCCCCTGACCGGAAGCGACATCGCCCGGCGCGCGGCGGAGGTGGCGGAGCTTGCCAGCGACGCCGAGCAGTTCTGGCGCGCCCATGTCGCGCTGATGACGCGGTCTCCCGAGTTGGCCGAGGAAGACCTCGTCGCCGTCGCCGGCGAGCTCGGGCTCACGCGAGACGATCCGGAAGCGGACGAGACGGCTCAGATCGCCGCCCGCGAGCGCGTCGCGGCGGACGAGGCGAGCGCCCGCGCGAGCGGCGTGATGTTTACGCCGACGTTCTTCATCAACGGCCGCCGCTACGACGGGCCGTGGGACGAAGGCTCGCTGGCCGACGCCATGCTGGGGCGGCTCGGCCACCGCGTGCGCGCGGCCGCGCTGGAATTCGCCAGCTGGGGGCCGTCCGCCGGCGTCCTGCTTCTGCTTGCCACGATCCTCGCAATCGCCGTGACCAACTCCCCGATGAGGGAGGCGTACGACGCCTTCTGGGACCTGCCGCTGGGTGTGGCCGTTGGCGACCTCGGCTTTGCCATGTCGTTGCAGCACTGGGTGAACGACGGCCTCCTGACCGTGTTCTTCCTGGTCGTCGGCCTGGAGATCAAGCGCGAGTTCACGGTCGGGCACCTGGCCAGCCCCCGCTCCGCCGCGTTTCCCATCGCCGCCGCGATCGGCGGCATGGTCGTGCCCGCTCTCCTCTACATCCTCGTCATTCCGCCCGGACCGTTGGCCAACGGCTGGGGGGTGCCCATGGCCACCGACACGGCGTTCGCGGTGGCGCTGATCGCCATGATGGGGCAGCGCGTCCCCATCGAGCTCCGTGTCTTCCTGACCGCCGCGGCAATCGTCGACGACATCGGCGCGATCATCGTGGTGGCGATCTTCTATTCGAGCGGATTGAATCTCGCCGCGCTTGCCGCCGCCGCGGCCATCACGGGGGCACTGGCGCTTTTCAATAACGCCCGCGTCTACCGGGTGATGCCCTACATGCTGTTGGGAATCGCGCTCTGGGCCTGCGTGCTGGCCAGCGGCCTTCACGCCACGCTGGCCGGCGTGGTGCTGGCGATCTTCATCCCCACGCGTCCGCCACCGAACTTCAGGTCGCTGATGGTGCAGGCGGAAGCGATCATCGCGGCGGAGGCCGCCGAGGGACACGACGTGCTGAAGCACGGTCCCTCCCTGCCGGCGCTGCGCGGACTCGACGACATCCACGACCGCATCGAGTCGCCGGCCGACCGTCTCCTGCGCCACGCAGGAGCCCGCTCGAGCTACGCGGTGCTCCCGATCTTCGCTCTCGCCAATGCTGGGGTCGCGCTGACGGGGGACATGCTCTCCGGCCACGGCCGGCTCATGCTTGCGATCATGCTCGGGCTGGCGCTCGGAAAGCCGCTGGGGATCGTGGCGGCGTGCGCCGCCGCGGTCGCCTTGCGACTCGCCGTCAAGCCCGGCGCCTATTCCTGGCGGCAACTCACCGGAGCCGGAGCGCTTGCCGGCATCGGCTTTACCATGTCGCTCTTCATCGCCGGCCAGGCCTTTCCGAGCGAGCCCGATTTCGCCGCCGCCAAGATCGCCGTGTTCGCCGCGTCGGTGTTCTCCGCGCTTCTCGGCGTGGCGCTTCTGGGAAATGCCCGGGCGGCGCGCACCGACGAGGGCTAGCTCCGCGGGCCCTAAGCGGCGCTCCGCCGCTTGGGCCGCGCCGCCCCGGAGGGCTTGCGTGCGGTCTTTGCGCGCGCCGCACGCGGCGGGCAAAAGGCGGCGGCCAGCGCCTCCACCACGCTCAGCACCTCAGCGCGGGCGATGCGGTAGTAGACCGCGGTGCCCTCGCGGCGCGAGGTGACGAGGCCGTCCGCCCGCAGCCGCATGAGTTGCTGCGACATGGGGACCTGCGGTATGCCGCCAAGCTCGCGGCGCAGCTCCGCCACCGATTTCTCCTCCTTGCCAAGCGCGCACAGCACCAGGAGCCGCTGCGGATGCGACAGGGAGCGCATGAGCTCCGCCGCCTGCTCGGAGGCGACGATCATGTCCGCTATATTCATAGAGTTGAAATTAGAATGCCTGAATGTTAAGTGCAAGCCCGGCGCAGCGAGCGTCGGATGCGGCGCTCAGCAGGCCGCCTCAACGGGAGAGCAGCGATGAGCACCCGCCCCGAAGTCACTGGCTTCTTCCACAAAGACACGTTCTCCATCGCCTATCTGGTCTCAGACCCGCAGACGAAGCGGGCGGCGATTATCGACGCGGTGCTCGATTACGATGAAAAGGCGGGCCGCATCTCCACCACGTTCGCCGACGGGATGCTTGAGGCGGTAAGGGAAAAGGGCGTCACCGTCGACTGGATCCTCGACACCCATCCGCACGCCGATCACTTCATGGCGGCCGGCTATCTGAAGGAAAAGCTCGGCGCGCCGACGGCGATCGGCGAGCATGTCAAGGACGTGCAGGATCTATGGAAGGGCATCTACAACCTTCCGGACTTTCGCGCCGACGGCTCCCAATGGGACCGGCTCTTCACCGAAGGCGATACATTCAAGGTCGGTTCGATCGACGCGCGGGTGATGTTCTCGCCCGGCCACACGCTCGCCTCGGTGACCTATGTGATCGGCGACGCGGCGTTCGTGCACGACACGCTTTTTCAGCCGGATTTCGGCACGGCACGCGCCGATTTTCCCGGCGGCGACGCGGCGACGCTCTACCGCTCCATCCAGGCGATCCTGGCGCTACCGGAGGAGACGCGCACCTTCACCGGCCACGACTACATGCCGGGCGGGCGCGAGCCGCGCTGGGAAAGCACGGTCGGCGAGCAGAAGCGCGAGAACCCGCACCTGAAGGACAACAAGAGCGAGGCGGAATACGTGGCGCTCAGGATCAAGCGCGACGCGGAACTCCCCATGCCGCGCCTCATTCTCTCAGCGCTGCAGGTCAACATGAACGCCGGACGCCTACCCGAGCCGGAGGCGAACGGGCGGAGCTACCTCAAGATCCCAATCGGCGTGCTCTAGCCGAAGAAGGCTACGCGTAGCGCCGGAGTCGGTGCTGTGCCCGACGGGCATCGGCAATCGCGGGAAGTCAGACGTTCTCGACGGCCTTCCGCAGCATCGTCCACATCGAAGCCGCGACTTCGCCCAGCTTGGGGTTCTCCACCGCCGCCATGGAGGCGAGGGAGGCGGTAGACCGAGGGTGGGGTTGTTGATCGAGGCGCGCGCGACACTGTATGAGCCGACCAACCGGCACGCGCGTGGCGGGGGCCGTAGAAGGATGAATGCGCCTGGGCGAGATCCGCAATTCCTCATCTGCGAATGAGGTGGCAGCCGGGGTGCGTCGGACGATGCAGTCGGTACAGTCGTTCCTTCGCGAAGCCAGCTTCCCCGCTCTTCTCGGCATCTTCGTCGTCGCCTGGTCACTCTTTGCCACGATACTTTCGAGCTCGGGCCCCATCCATCACGACATGAGTGAGGCCTATGTCTGGGGCCGCGAATTCCAGCTGGGATACTACAAGCACCCGCCTTTCTTTGCTTGGGTTGCCGGCGCCTGGTTCCTCGTCATGCCGCGCTCGACCTGGGCGTTCGCAGCGCTTTCGGTGGTCAATTCCGCAGTCGGTCTTTACGGTTCGTGGCTGTTGCTTGGCCGCTTCGCCGAGGCGGATCGCCGACGCGCAGCGACCTTCATGCTCCTGCTGACGCCCTTCTATCTATTCCTTGCGCTGAAGTTCAACGCCAACAGCATCTTTCTGTCGCTGTGGCCTTGGACCGCCTATTTCTTCATCCGCTCAATCGACGAATGCCGTCTCATGCCGGCGGCTTCGCTCGGGGCGCTGATGGCGGCCAGCGTGTTGTCCAAATATTCCGCAGTGCTGCTCGGTGTGACCTGCCTTGCCGCAGCTTGCGTGCATCCAAACCGCCGGGGCTACTTTGCGTCGGCGGCGCCCTACGTTTCCGTCGCCGTCGCCACCGCGCTGCTCGCACCCCATCTGTGGTGGCTAACAAGCACGGACTTTCTACCGTTCCAGTACTTCGGACAAAAGACCGGGCAGAGCGTCGTCTGGTCATCCTGGCTTTCACTCAAGCTACTCGTCGGCGCGCTTCTATTCCATGTCCCGATGATGGGGCTGATTATGGTTTCCCGCGTCCAGTCGCCGCGCGGGTGGCTGCGGACTCTTCGGAGCGAGCTTCGCGACCCCCGCTTTCGCACGCTCACAGTGCTTGCCCTTCTACCACTCATCCTGACGGCGGCCGCGGGGCCGGTGCTTGGCATCGAGGTCGATCCGAACATGACCATCGGCATGTTTCCGCTCATGCCGCTTCTGTTCGTAAGGATCGTGCGCCCCGACGACCGCCGCCTTCTCTCCATCGCGTCATTGGCCGTTACCGCGCTGCTCGCAGGCTCGCTTCTGGCGTCGCCGATCCTGGCGTCCGCCCGGCTGCGGACAGGTCAAACCGCTTCGATGCCCTACATCCAGCTTGCCGAGGAAGCGACGCGAGCCTGGCGGCGGGCAACCGGGTCACCGCTTTCATACGTCGCCGGCTCGACGCAATACCCAAGGGGAGTGGCATTCTACAGCATGGATGCGCCGTCGGAGTTCATCGGCTTCGACTTCCGGCGCGCGCCTTGGGTGACGCCTGAACCCCTGTCCCGCAAAGGGCTACTGGCCGTGTGCGAGGCGGGCGATGCAGACTGCCTGGCGAAGGCGGCAGGTTTCGGCAGCAGCGAGTCCTCCATGATAAGAATCACCGTCGCCCACGAGTTCCTTGGCTATAGCGGTCGACGTGTGGCCTTCGTGCTTGTCGTCATCCCTCCGCGGAACGACAACCCGCCGGGCGCCCGCCAATGACGCACGCGCTGCGGGCACGCTACACACGCGGCGGCGAGCTATCCCGGGATCCGGATTTCGCCTCGCTCCGTCCGCGCTATGACGCGGCGCTGGCCATCCCTATGAGGCGCCAGATCTCCACCGGCTGCTCGCGACCCTTCACTGCGCGTTCTCCGATGCGCTCGAAGGCGAGCCCGTTTCCCGCCGTGGCGACAACCTCGCCGCTGACGAGGATGGTGGCCGGCCGGCCCTCGGCGTACTCGCCCACGAGGGATTCGATGCGGGCGCACACGTTCACCGTGTCGCCGATGACGGTGTAGTTCATGCGCGACGGGGCGCCGATATTTCCCACGATGAGCGGTCCGGTGTGGAGGGCAATCTTGACGCGGATGCCGGGCTTCTCGCCGGCCGTGACCCTCGCCTCGACCGCCTCAGCGATGGCGAGGGCCGCCCGGCAGGCGCGCGCCGCATGATCCTGAATGGGCTCCGGGGCGCCCCAGAACGCCATCGTCGCGTCGCCGATGAACTTGTCGAGCGTGCCGGACTCGGCCTCGATGCAGGCATTGAGCATCTCGAAGTGGCGGTTGAGCATTTCAGCGAGCTTCGCGGGGGGCATGTTTTCAGACAGCGCAGTGAAGCCGACAATGTCGGTGAACATCACGGTAAGGTCCGCTTCGCGCACGTCGGCGGCCGGCCCGCCGGCCGTCTGCATCAGGCGTCGCACCAGCGTCTGCGGCACATAGGCCTGTAACCAACGCAGGCCGCCGACCATGCGATTGAACGAACGCGCCTGCTCGTCGAGCTCGCGGATGCGCGACGAGGGCAGCGGCTCGATGGCGTCGAGATCGAGGCGCTCGATCCTTTCCGCGGCGGCTGAGACGGCGCGGATCGGCCGCGCGATGCGCCGCGCAAGGACGATCGCCGCGACCATAGCTACAACGAACAGGACGAGGCTCACGGAGATCGACCCGGCGAGACGCCTGATCTGCTGGTCGACCGCCTCGACCGGCGCGTGCACCCCGATCTGCCACGGCACCGGCCCGAAGGCGTCAGTAGCGCGAGACAGGATGATATGCCGCGCACGCCCCACGCGCGCATCGCGAAAGTCGAACTCGTCCTGGCTCGGCAAGTCGGCGACATTCAGCTCGGGAAATCGGGCCAGCACCGGATCGCCGATCGCGTCGACGGAGAAGCGGCTGCTCGGCCGACAGGCGCTCCGCGTACTCGGAAGCGAGCAGGGCTGGATGCGCCAAGACCTTGTCCTCGCCGTAGAGGACGAAAGCGGTCATCGCATCCTGCGTCAGCTCGTGGCGGACGAACCTGGAAAGGTCGAAGAGCGAGACGCCGGTAGCGATGGCGCCGCCGAACGTGCCGTGGCGAACGATCCCGCCGGTTATGGTGATAAAGGTCGCGTTTTCGCGAAAGCGCGGCTCGCTCCAGCGAATGCCGCCCG
>CAZARE010000051.1:0-12498 GCA_964487455.1 uncultured Propylenella sp. | reverse complement strand
CGCCGCGGCTCGGAGCTGGCGGTGCCGGCCGGCTCGACGAAAGGCGCGGCCGACGGCGAGCTCGTATCCGTCGAGGTGTTGAGGTCGGGCCGCTCCGGCCTGCCGTCCGCCCGCGTCGTCGACCGCCTTGGCGATGTCTCTACCGAGAGGGCTATCAGTCTGATCGCTCTTGAACAGCACGGTATCCCGCATGTCTTCCCGCCCGCGGTGCTCGCCGAGGCGGAAACCGTCGAGCCGGTGGGTATGGCGCACCGCGAAGACTGGCGCGATCTCCCCCTCGTCACCATCGATCCGCAGGATGCGCGCGACCACGACGATGCCGTCCACGCCGCGCCGGATCCGGAGCACCCCGGAGGCTTTGTCGTGACCGTGGCGATTGCCGACGTCGCCTACTACGTCCGGCCCGGATCGGAACTCGACCGCGAGGCTCAGCGGCGCGGCAACTCGGTGTACTTCCCAGGCCGCGTCGTCCCCATGCTTCCGGAGCGCCTTTCCAACGACCACGGCTCGTTGCGCGAGGGAGAGGCGCGCCCGGCAATGGCGATCCGCATGCGCTTCGACGCCAAGGGGCGCAAGCGGAGCCACACGGTCCACCGCGTCATGATGCGCTCTGCCGCCAAGCTTTCGTACGAGCAGGCGCAGGCGGCCATCGACGGCAGCCCGGATGATGCGACCCGACCTCTTCTCGACCCTGTGCTTCGGCCGCTCTGGGCCGCCTACAGGGTCCTCGTCAAGGAACGGGAGCAGAGGGAGCCGCTGGCAATCGACCTGCCGGAACGCAAGGTGATTCTGAAGGACGATGGCTCGGTTGACCGCATCGTTGCCCCGCCGCGCCTCGACGCGCACCGGCTGATCGAGGAGTACATGATCCGCGCCAATGTCGCGGCAGCGGAGACGCTCGAGGCGAAGAAGAGCCCTATCGTCTACCGCGTGCACGACGAGCCTGCTTGGGAGAAGCTAGAGGCACTGCGCGAATTTCTAGGCTCGCTCGACATGCGCTTTCCGAAGGTGGGGAACCTTAGGCCGAGCCAGTTCAACCGCGTGCTGTCGCGCGTTGCCGGCACGCCGCATGAGCTCCTCGTCAACGAGGTGGTCCTTCGCTCGCAGAGCCAGGCGGAATACGCCGTTGAGAATATCGGGCATTTCGGTCTCAATCTGAGGCGCTATGTGCATTTCACCTCGCCGATCAGGCGTTACGCCGACCTGCTCGTTCATCGCGCGCTGATCGCGGCGCTGGGACTCGGCCCGGGCGGCCTCAGGCTGCAGGACGAGAACTCGCTCGAGCGCATCGCGGGAGAGATTTCGGTTGCCGAGCGGCGCGCCATGGCGGCGGAGCGCGATACGGTCGACCGACTGATTGCTGCATGGCTCGCTGAGCGCGTCGGCGCGCGCTTCGAGGGCCGCATCCGCGGCGTCACGCGCGCGGGCCTGTTTGTCGAGCTGGAGGAAAGCGGCGCCGACGGCTTCGTTCCGATCTCCTCGATCGGCGAAGACTTCTATGAGTATCAGGAGACGCATCACAGGCTCGTCGGCCGCGCCACCAACGAGACCTTTCGGCTCGGTGACGCCGTCGAGGTGCGGCTGGTCGAGGCCCTCCCCTTCGCCGGGAGCCTCAGGCTTGAGCTTCTCCGCGAAGCGCCGAAGGCAGGAGGGGCCGCGCAGCGGACCGGTCGGCGCGTAGGCAGCCGCGACAAGGGCCAACCCGAGCGGCCGCGCCGGTCGCGCCGCGGTCGATCTTCGTGAGCAGCGACCGCCCGGACGGTTCGCTGGTGCGCGCTGCCGAACCGGAGTCCCATGATCCGAGAGCTACCGGCGGGACCGCAGCCTTCCCCAACAGCCGTCCCAAGGACGCGGCGACGCTCCTCGTTTTGCGCCGTGAGCCGACCGGCTATCGGGTCCTCATGGGGCGCCGTTCGGACCGCCACGCGTTCATGCCAGGCGCCATGGTCTTTCCCGGCGGCCGCGTCGACAGGAGCGACCGGCTCGCCCCTTCGGTGGACGCAATGCGCCCGAGCGTGGCCGCGAAGCTCGCGCTGGCCGTCCGCAATGCCGATCCGGCGCGCTTGCGTGCGATCGCGCTGGCCGGCATTCGCGAGACATTCGAAGAGACGGGGATCGTGATCGGCAGCAAGGATGCGAGCGCTGGTCGTTGCCGGAACCTGGCGTGGCGGCCGTTCCTCGCCACGGGCGTCGTTCCGACGCTGTCGCCGCTCCGCCTCGTGGCGCGCGCCATCACGCCGCCCCGCCGAAGCCGGCGCTTCGATGCCCGCTTTTTCGCCCTCTTCGACGACGCGGTGATTGCGCAGGTCGAGGCGCCGAATCACGAGCTGCACGACCCGCGCTGGCTCACGTTCGACGAGGCGCGCGACCAGCACCTGCCGCGCATCACCCGTGCCGTGCTTGACTTGCTGGAGGCCCGTTTGAGGCGCGATCCCCACCTCGATGCGGACGATCCCATCCCGTTCCACTTCATGCGGCGCGGCAAGTACGTCGTGGAGAGTCTTTGACGCACGTCCCGCTCAGCCCCGGATGGTTGGGACGGCTCGGCTTGACGCGCGGCGCCTTGGCCGCGATTGCGACCCTGGTGGCTGTCGGCGTCGCGGTCAGCCTCATGCCGCCGCTCGTCTCCCTCAACCTCGCCGCCAGGGGCGTCTCGGAGCGCACCATCGGACTGCTGGTCGCGACAGTAGCTGTCGCGGCGCTGGCCATCACGCCTCTGGCCCCTCGCCTCGCCGCCCGCATCGGCACGGCGCGGCTCATAGCCGGAAGCGTGCTTGCCGCGGCTGCGATCTTTCCCGCCGTCTGGCTTGTCGACGCGTTGGCCGCGCTGTTTGCCTTGCTGTTTGTCTATGGCGCGGCGACAACCCTCTGCTTCACGCTTTCCGAATACTGGATCAACGCCGTCACGCCCGACCACCGGCGCGGCCTGGTCATGGGAATCTATGCCACCATCCTCTCGCTCGGCTTCGCAGTCGGACCGACGATCGTGGCGCTGCTCGGATTTGCATCGATCCGCCCCTTTCTGCTGGGCGCGGCGATCATGGCGGCGGCGGCAATGCCTGTGTTCGTGGCAAGAGGCGCTTCGCCCGATTTCGAGGAGGCGCCGCGGCGACGCTTCGCGGCGTTCATCTTCGCGGTTCCCGTCGCCACCTTCGGCGTCTTGGTCTTCGCCATGAGCGAGCAAGGCGGCTTCGCCTTCCTTCCGCTGTGGGGGCGACACCTTGGCTTTGATCCCTCGCTCGCGGTCCTCCTGGCGGCCGCGATGACGCTCGGCAACGTGGTCTTCCAGATCCCGATCGGGCTTCTTGCCGACCGCTTCGATCGGCGGAGCGTCCTGCTCTGCTGCGGCCTGATCGGATCGCTTGGCATGGCGGCGGCCTGGACGGTGTCGGGATCGGTACTCGCCCTGATGCTGGTGCTTCTCGTATGGGGGGGAGCGTCTGCCGGGCTTTACACGGTCGGCCTCGCCCACCTCGCCTCACGCTTCTCCGGCGGCGATCTGGCGGGCGCCAACGCGGCCTTCGTGTTCTGCTATGCGCTGGGGATGCTAGTCGGGCCGATTGCGATCGGCGACGCGATGGCCCGCGCGCCGGTCTTCGGGCTGCCGCTGGTTCTCGGCGGAGCCTTCGCCCTCTATTCGCTCATTGTCGGGCTGCGGATCGCTCTTGCGCGCCGACCCCCGCATTGAGAGAAAGCCCGCCGGGATCGGCGGGCTTTCCCGTTGGTCCGTTGGCTCAGAAACCGAACTGGAAGGTCACGCCCGGCCTCCTGTGATGCCAGCGGCCGTCGTGCCACCAGCGGTCACGCGGATCACGCCAGTAGCCATAGCGGCTGTCCCAGCTCGGCCGACCGAACTCCCAGTAGACACTCGGAGGCATCTGGTCGCGACGGTAGCTGTAGCGTCGGCTGTCGCGGCGATCGTCCCTGCGGGCTTGGCCGGTGGCGATATAGTTAGGCGACGCCCAGCCGGTGATGCCGTTGTAGGTGAGGTGGCACCAAGTCGGGCAGCTGTGAACCTCGACGGGGGCGCCCTGGGGGATGGTGGCCAGGCGCTGCGAGTTCACTGTATCGGCGGCGCGCAGATTGACGTTTCCGGTCGCCACCCCCGGTGCCGCGAGAGCAGACGACGCGACGAGCGCCGTAACGGCCGCCCCCGCGGTCAGAATTGTTAGGTGTCGCATAATGTTACTCCCTTTTCCTCTTCTGGTCGGGCAACGTCTGCGACGCCGATAGGTTTCGAATTCCACCTCACATTGGTGCGAACGGCTCAGGGATTGGGATGCTAAACGAAAGTCCCCAGAACAGGCCTCTTTCGCCCGTGGGTCGGCCGGATCAGAGTCGAAATAATTCCGAAGCCCAGACCGCCGAAGCGGCGCCAAGGATCGCATCTGCGCCGCGGGTACGGATATTCGTACCAATGTGGAGGCCAGTCGCGGTAGTAATAGTAGGTTCGTGCCGCCGGCTCGTAGCGCGGGCGCAAAAGAGCGCAAGCGCCTTGACTTGCGCGCCTTCACCCTGCATCTGAGCGCCAACCCGGGAAACAGGATTGCGCCGATGGCCAAGGCCACCACAGTTAAGATTCGCCTCGTAAGCGAGGAGGGCACAGGCTTCTTCTACGTGGCGAAAAAGAACACGCGCACCATGACGGACAAGCTGGCGCTTCGAAAATACGATCCGAAGGCCAAGAAGCACGTCATGTTCAGAGAAGCGAAGATTAAGTAGAGCGCCAAGATCGCTCCACTAACAGGCGCCGCCAGGCGCCTTTTTTGTTGCCGACGAAAAGTGGCCGGCCGGAACGTGGCTGTACGAGGAGGCCACTCACCACGCCCGACCGGCCGACCCCACGGACCCAGGAGATGCGGCGGACCTGAGCAAATCCATGGGGTATCTCGATTCTTTCGCTGACAGCGCACGCGCTGCCTCCCCGCACGGGTAATCAAGCGCAGGCGGCGGCGCATTTCTACCGAATGGTTCACACTTGGTTAAAACTGTAAGGAGAATTGGAGCAATCGGCTCCGCCGACCGGCGTCAGGCGGCGCTGGCGGCCACCCGGTTGCGGCCCGCGCGCTTCGCCGCGTAAAGCGCCTTGTCGGCCCGCTTGATGAGGGTCTCGGCCGTGTCCGCGGCCCCCTGCCATTCGGCGATGCCGATGCTCACCGTCACCGGGAACGTGCCGGAACGGGTCTTGAACGGTATCTTCTCCACTTCGCTGCGCAATCGCTCCGCGACGGCGGCGGCGAAATCCGCGTCGGTCTCCGGCATGACGAGCAGGAACTCCTCGCCTCCATAGCGCGAGACGAGATCGATGCCCCGCACGCCGCGGCGGATGCGATCGGAGAATTCCGTCAGCACGTCGTCGCCGGCGTCATGTCCATGGGTGTCGTTGACGTCCTTGAAGTGATCGATGTCGAAGACCAGGACGCAGACCGGCTTCGAGGTCGCCTTGGCGCGGGCGACGGCGGATCGAAGGTGCGCGTCCAGGTAGCGGCGATTGTAGAGTCCTGTCAGCGGATCGGTGATGGCCAGTTCGACGGCGTTGGAGACCATGTTGCGCAGCCGTTCCTGGTAGCGCTTGCGCCGCAGCTGCGTGCGCACGCGGGCGCGCAGCTCGTTCTCGTCGATGGGGCGGATGATGTAGTCGTTGACGCCTAGATCGAGGGCGCGCATCACCTGCGGCGCCTCGTGGGCGTCGGTGATGAGAAGGACCGGCGTCTGCCGTAGCCGGTCGATCGTCTTGATCTGTGTGCACAGCCGCAGGCCGTCGCCGGCGTCAAGCGACAGGCTGATCATCACAAGGTCGAAATCGCGGCTCTCCGCCAAGGTAACGGCATCCACGGGGTCGGCGGTAATCTCCAGGGTGAGCGGGTGTTGCAGCGCCTGACGAATGCGCCGTATCGAGCTCTCCCGGTCGTCGACGACGAGAATGCTCGCGGGATCCTCGGCGCCGTCCGTAAACACCTCGGCGGGATTGATTCCGACCGACTGCATGGCCGCAGCGCGCAGCTCAAGCTCGTCGGTCACCATCTTCAGGCGCACCAGGCTCTTGACCCGCGCTATGAGCGAAGTATCGCTGACCGGCTTGGTGAGGAAATCGTCGGCGCCCGACTCCAGGCCGCGCACGCGGTCCTCAGCCTGGTCGAGCGAAGTCACCATGATGACCGGAATATGGGCTGTGCGCGGATTCGCCTTCAGCGCAGCGCATACCTCAAAGCCGGTCATGTCCGGCATCATGACATCGAGAAGAACGAGGTCCACGCGCTCCTGCTCCGCGACCTCGAGCGCGGCGCGACCATTCAGCGCGGTGCGGACCTCGAAATACTCCGCCTTCAGCCGCGCCTCCAGGTAGCGGACATTGGCGGGGATATCGTCGACGACGAGTATGCGTGCGGTCACGGATCGATGCCCTAGCCCTGTGCCTCGCCTACGTAGGATTTCACGGTCTGGATGAACGTGGCCACCGAAATCGGCTTGGAAAGGTAGCCTTCGCAGCCGCCCTGGCGGATGCGCTCCTCGTCGCCCTTCATGGCGAAGGCCGTTACGGCGATGACGGGAATGTCCTTCAGCGCATCGTCCTGCTTGATGCGCTTGGTCACCTCCAGCCCGGAAATCTCCGGTAGCTGGATGTCCATGATGATGAGGTCCGGCCGGTGCTCCTTCAGAGCGTCGAGGGCCTCGTAGCCGTTGCGCATCGGCAGGGTGCCGTAACCGTTAGCGCGCAACAGGTCGTTGAAGAGCTTCATGTTCAGCTCATTGTCCTCGACGATCATGACCGTCTTTGCCACGACCTGGCTCCTCCGCCCTGCGCGCTGGTGCGGGAATGTCCGAATCCCTCGCGCCGCCGATGATGCACCGGCGCGCTTAAGGAATCACCAATGATTGCCCGAACGGCCTCGAACATAGGCAAAACAGGGCGGGCCCGGGCCGCCGCGGCGGGGCGCTTGCCCGCGGCGCTCGGCCGCACCAGAGTGCCACCGTGGACCCGGACCTCGTCACGCTTTGCCGCGACTGCCTGAGCCGCTTTCCGGGCAGGCCCGGCCGCTGTCTCAATTGCGGAGGGCCGCGTCTCGTCTCGCACGCGGAGCTGACGGCCCTGTCCATCGCCCATGTCGATTGCGACGCCTTCTATGCGGCGGTGGAGAAGCGCGACAATCCAGCCCTCGCCGACAAGCCCGTCATCGTGGGCGGCGCACACCGCGGCGTGGTCGCGGCCGCTTGCTACGTCGCGCGCACCTTCGGAGTTCGTTCGGCGATGCCCATGTTTCAAGCGCTGAAGGCATGTCCGCACGCCGTCGTTATCCCGCCCGACATGAACAAGTACGCGACGGTCGGGGCCGAAGTGCGCGACCTGATGCTGAAATTGACTCCGGCGGTTGAGCCGTTGTCCATCGACGAGGCGTTCCTTGATTTATCCGGAACGGAACGCGTGCACCGCGCGCCGCCGGCCGTCGTGCTGGCCCGCTTTCAGCTGCAGGTGGAGCGTGAGGTGGGGGTCACCGCCTCGGTCGGCCTGAGTCATTCGAAGTTTCTCGCCAAGATCGCCTCCGACATCGACAAGCCGCGCGGCTTCGCGGTGATCGGGCGCACGGAGACGCTTTCCTTCCTAGCTCGGCAACCTGTCTCCGTCATTTGGGGTGTCGGCAAGACGCTGCAGGAGAAGCTGGCGCGCGACGGCGTGCGGCTGATCGCCGATTTGCAGAACAAGGACGAACAGGCGCTGGCAAGGCGTTACGGCGCCATCGGGATCAGGCTGGCGCGCTTGGCGCATGGCGAGGACGACCGCACCGTCCTGCCCGACCGCAAGTCCAAGAGCATCTCGGCCGAAACCACGTTCGACCAAGACTACGCCGATCCCGCCGAACTCCTGCCTCGCCTGCGGCGGCTGGCGGAACGGGTTTCGGCCCGGCTTAAGCGGCAATCCCTTTGCGGCCGTCTCGTGGTGCTGAAGCTGAAGAGCGCGGAGTTCCGCCTGCGGACGCGAAACGCGCGTCTTGACGCGCCAACCAACCTCGCGGATCGCATTTTCCGCGCCGGCCGCGATCTTCTCCTGCGCGAGTTGGACGGCACGAAGTACCGGCTGCTCGGCATTGGCATCGGCGAGCTTGCCGCCGCCGAGCTTGCGGAGGACGCCGACCTGATCGACGCCGATGCGAAAAAGCGCGCCAGGGCGGAGGGAGCGATGGATGAGATTCGCGGCCGCTACGGCGAGGACAGGCTGGCGCTGGGACTTACCTTCACCGCCAAGGCGCCGCGCCCCAAGCCGTCACGGTGAAGCGCAATCGGGCTGCGAGAGCCGCTCAAGCTTGTTGAGCGAGCCGGAGAGCGCATAGTCGCCGTAGTCCATCACGAGGTCGCTGGTGACGCCGTTCTCGTACAGCGTGAAGCTCATCTGGTAAGTGGGCAGCTCTTCGCCGGCGTGCTCCTTGCCGATCCCCTTCTGGTCGAAGTAGCCGATCGAGACCGGCCATTGCCGAACGCCTCCGCCGATCAAGCTGTCCGCCCCGGTCCGCGTAGCTTTGCCGATCGCGGCAGCGGCCTCGTCGCTCGACTCCCCGTTGCCTGCGCCCTCGTAGATGTCGACCGACAGGAAGCTCCGCTCGTCCTGCGCCGCATCGATGATCGCCTGCAGATGTTGGCTTGGGAACAAGGCGTCCCCGTCGACGAGCACGGTCTTCTCCGCCGGTTCCCTGAGCTTCACCTCGATGCTGGAGCCGCGACGCCGCGCTTCGCCCTCCACGGTCTCCACGACTTCCTCGTTCATGGTGGTGCGGGAATCGAAGCTGTAGAGATCTCCAGCGGCAGACTCGAACGTCTCGATCTGGAAGTCGAGCTTACCCAGGTTCCCGTCGGGATCGCCGATATCGACCACCATGCGCTGGCGCATGGTGTAGCCGTCGCAAGCGCCGCCCGTCACTTCGAAGACCATCCGGCCGGAAGCGCTGGAGACGCCTGAGCCCTCGTCCGACCGGGCGAGATTGATGTCGTAAATGGCCCGGTGCGGCGTGACGATGTCGTGAAGAGGAGGCGCGCTTTGGCCATTTGCCGCGGTCGCGCCGGCGGCGATCAGGATGGCAAGGCCTATGAGCAGAAGAGGCCGGTCGAGCATGGCGTCAGTGAACCTCCGAGTGCGGCAAAAGCACGGCGGCCTGCGGCTAAGTCAGTAAGTTCATCATATCAGGAAGTATTGATGACAAGCCCGCATTCCCGTAGCACTTTGGCCAGGAGGGGCGATGGACGAGACCGTTGAAGCGCGGCTGGCAAGGCTGGGCGTCGAGCTGCCCGTAGCCGCGGCGCCGGCTGCCAATTACGTTCCCTTCGTCCGCGACGGCGCCGTCCTCTACATTTCCGGTCAGCTGCCGATGAGCGGCCACGACGTGGAGTATCGCGGGCGGCTGGGCGAATCCGTTTCGGTCGAGGACGGCCGCCGGGCCGCGCGGCTTTGCGCAATCAACGTTCTCGCGCAGGTAAAGGCAGCGCTGGAAGGCGACCTCGAACGCATTCGCCGGATCGTGCGGATCACAGGCTTTGTCGCTTCCGCCCCGCATTTCTACGAGCAGCATTTGGTCGTGAACGGCGCGTCCGACTTCCTCGTGGAGGCGCTCGGCGAGCGCGGGCGGCACGCGCGGGCGGCAGTCGGAGTCGCCGCGCTTCCTCGCAACGCCGCGGTAGAGGTCGACGCCATCGTCGCCCTGGCCTAGCGGGCCATGAAGCGGGACCGCCTGCGTTGGCTAACCGCCCGCCCGATCGCGCATCGCGGCTATCACGACATTTCGCGCGGGCGTCCCGAGAACTCGCTGGCCGCGTTCGAGGCCGCGGCCGCGGCGCACTACGGAATCGAATGCGACCTGCATCCTTCGGCTGATGGCGTCCCGATCGTGTTTCACGATCTCAATCTCGAGCGGCTCACCGGGGATCCGCGTTCGGTCCGCGACCTCACGGCCGCTGAGCTCGGCAAATTGCGTCTCGCCGGCACATCGGAATGGATTCCAACGCTTGACGAGCTCTTGGCCCTGGTCGAAGGCCGCGTCCCGCTCGTCATCGAGTTGAAGCACGTCCCGAACCGCGACGCCGGCCTGTCCTGGACCGTCGTGGACCGCCTGAAACGCTATGCCGGGCCCGCCGCCGTGATGTCTTTCTCCGGCACGCAGATCGCGGAGGTCAGGGCGGCGAATCCGCACCTGCCGCGCGGCTTGACGGCGCAAGGCACCGTCAAGCGCGCCCTTGCCCATTTCCGCGCCGTCCGCCGCCTCGCGGTCGATTTCGTGTCCTATCGCGTGGGCGATCTCCCGACCCCCATGCCGATCCTGGCCCGGCAGGTCTTCGGGATTCCGCTTATCTGCTGGACCGTGCGCACCCCGAAGGAGCTCGCCAGGGCCCGTATCTGGACCGATCAGGTCACATTCGAGGGATTTGCACCCTAGCGTCAGAACGCGCCGTTGCGCGCGAGCGTCGCGGGCCTAAGGTCCGCGGCATGAGCGCGACCGCGTCGACCGCCGCCATCCGCGTTGTGTCGGCCATAGGCGAGATCAGCCGGGCCGATTGGGACGCCTGCGCCAATCCCGGCTGGGGCGAGTCCTCGACTATCGAAAAAACTGGGCCTGGCAGCGACGGCCGGCCTTACAATCCGTTCCTGTCGTGGGACTTCCTGAACACGCTGGAGGAATCCGGCGCCGTTTCGGCGCGCACGGGCTGGGCGCCGCGCCATCTCGTGCTTGAAGGCGACGGCTGCCTCGCCGGGGTCATGCCGTGCTACCTGAAGAGCCATTCGCAAGGCGAGTACGTCTTCGACTGGGGCTGGGCCGACGCCTACGAGCGGGCGGGGGGGAGGTATTATCCGAAGCTGCAGGCAAGCGTGCCGTTCACGCCGGTCACCGGGCCCCGCCTCCTGACGCCACCTGGGCCAGGTGCGGCGCAACGCAAGCAATTGCTGGCGGCCGGGCTGGTCGAGCTCTGCCGGCGCAACAGCATCTCCTCCGCCCATGTCACCTTCCTGCCGGAGGCGGACTGCTCGCTGCTCGCCGAGCTTGGCTTCCTCAAGCGCACCGACCAGCAGTTCCACTGGTCGGATGCCGGCTACGGCGATTTCGAGGGCTTCCTCGCCGCGCTCGCCTCGCGCAAGCGCAAGGCCATCCGCAAGGAGCGGCGCGAGGCGGTCGAGGCCGGGATCGAGATCGACTGGATCACCGGCAGCGACCTCAGCGAGGCGCATTGGGACAGCTTCTTCGAATTCTACATGGACACCGGCTCGCGCAAATGGGGCCGCCCCTATCTCAACCGGCAGTTCTTCTCGCTCCTCGGCGAGCGCATGGCCGACCGGCTGCTCCTCGTCATGGCGCGGCGCGACGGTGCCTATATCGCCGGCGCGCTGAACCTGATCGGCTCCGATACGCTCTACGGCCGCCACTGGGGGGCGACCGAGGACCACCGCTTCCTGCACTTCGAGGTGTGCTACTACCAGGCCATCGAGTTCGCGCTCGCCCATGGGCTGACGCGCGTCGACGCCGGGGCGCAGGGGCCGCACAAGCTGTCGCGCGGCTATCTGCCGGAGACCACCTATTCCGCACACTACATCGCAGACCCGAATTTTCGCCGCGCGGTGGAGAACTATCTGGAGGAGGAACGGCGCGAAGTGGCGTTCACCGGCGAGATGCTCGCCCGTCACGCGCCGTTTCGGCGATCCCCAGATGGCGGGCGGATGTGCGGCAAGGGACAAGGAGGAGAGGAATGAGCGCGCCGGCCTATGACGACCAGAACATCTTCGCCAAGATCCTGCGCGGCGAGATTCCTTGCGTGAAAGTCTACGAGGACGACAACTGCGTCGCCATCATGGATGTGATGCCGCAGGCGGACGGGCATACACTGGTGCTCCCCAAGACGCCGTCGCGCAACATCTTCGACATCGAGCCGCAGGACCTTACGAACGCCATCCTCGTCGTGCAGCGCCTCGCCCGTGCGGTGACGAAGGCGTTCGACGCGACGGGCGTGCTCATCAACCAGTTCAACGAGCCGGCGGCCGGGCAGACCGTGTTCCACACGCACTTCCACATCATCCCGCGCCACGCGGGCGTGCCGCTGAAGCGGCATGCGGGTGGCGGCATGGCGGACCCGGGTGTGCTGGCGGAGCATGCCGAGAGGATCAAGAGGGTGCTGGCGGAGGGGGGCTAAGCCAGCCGCGCGTAGCGCTCCGCCGCCCGCGCGCGGGCTCTTGCCGCCACCTCCTCGCGGTTGCGCGGCGGGGCTTGCGTCTCAAGCGAGGCGATCAGCCGGCGGGCGGCGTCCGTCACCTCGTGGACGGCGCGGTCGAACGCCGCCTCGTTGGCCTTCGACGGCCGCGTGAAGCCGGAGAGTTTACTCACGAACTGCAGCGCCGAGGCGCGGAACTCGTCCTCCGTCGCCGGCGGGTCGAAATTGAACAGCGTGCGGATATTGCGGCACATGGTTTGCTCCAGTGATCAGCGGACATAGCCGCCTGGCATCCCAGAACTGTCGTCATGCCAGGGC
>CAZARE010000050.1:0-8075 GCA_964487455.1 uncultured Propylenella sp. | reverse complement strand
AGAAGCGCCACCGCGCCGATGAAGAGCAGGAAGGCCGCGACCGGCCAGAGATGCGGCAGAATCTGCAGCGTGTCGTTGCCCTTCAGCATGATGCCGCGCACGGCGCGCAGGAAGTGCGTGAGCGGCAGCACCTCGCCGATCGCCTGTGCCCAGACCGGCATGCCGCGGAAGGGAAACATGAAGCCGGAGAGGAGAATGGACGGCAGAAAGAAGAAGAAGGTCATCTGCATCGCCTGCAGCTGGCTGCGCGCCAGCGTCGAAAAGGTGTAGCCGAGCGTCACGTTGGCCGCGATGAAGAGAATGACGGCGCATAGAAGCAGCGTGAGCGAGCCCTCCATCGGCACCGAGAAGAGCAAGTAGGCGGCGCCCAGGATGACGCCGACCTGAACGAAGCCGAGCCCGATATAGGGAACGATCTTGCCGATCATGATCTCGATCGGACGAAGCGGCATGGCGAGCAGGTTCTCCATCGTGCCGCGCTCGATCTCCCGCGTCAGCGCGAGCGCCGTCATCAGCGTCGTCGTCATGGTGAGGATCGTGCCGATGAGCCCCGGCACGATGTTGTAGGCAGTGATGCGTTCAGGATTGTAGTGGCGGTGGACGACCACTTCGGCGCGGGGCGTGCTTTGAGCAGTGCCCGAGGCGGCGGCGTCAGTCGCGACGGCGATGGCGCGGCTGACGATTTCCGGCAAAGCAGCGATGGCGTTGGCGGATGCGGTAGGATCGGACGCGTCGGCTTCAACCAAGATCTGCGCGTTCCGCCCGCGCGCCAGTCGTCTGTGGAAATCCACCGGCACGGTAACGACGAAGGCAAGCGAGCCGGAGGCCAGCGCATCGCGCGCCTCCGCCTCCGACAGATCGCGGCGGATGGCGAAGTAGCCGGACGTTCGCATGCCGGCGATGATGGCTCGTGCCACCGGCCCGGTATCGGCGATGATCACGCCCGTCGGCAGATGTTTCGGGTCGGTGTTGATGGCGTAGCCGAACAGCACAAGCTGCAGGATCGGTATCCCCAGAATCATGGCGAAGGTCAGCCGGTCGCGCCGCATCTGGATGAGTTCCTTCAGCAGCATGGCGCGAACCCGGGCGAACGCGGAGTGCGACGTCATCGGCCGTTCTCGCCCACTTGCGCCTCGCTCATGAGCCGAATGAAGACGTCCTCCAGCGTCGTGTCGCCCGTTTCCACCTTCACCGGATAGCGCTCGGCGACGGCGCGCACGCTCTCCGCCAAAGCGGCTCCGTCGGACCCGACGACATGGATGTCCTGCCCGAAGGCGGCGACCTGCTCGACGCCGGGCATGCCTTCGAGCGCCCGCGCGGCGGCCGCCGCGCCCTTGCCGGCGACGATGAACGTGCCGAGCCCGGAGCTTTCGATGATTTCCTCGGCGGTGCCGCGCGCCACGATCCTGCCGTAGGCGATATAGACGACGCGGTGGCAGCGCTCCGCCTCGTCCATGTAGTGGGTGGAGACCAAGACGGTGAGCCCGTCCTCCGCAAGGCGGTGAATCTCGTCCCAGAACTCGCGGCGCGCCTTCGGATCAACGCCCGCCGTCGGCTCGTCGAGGAGCAGCAGCCGCGGCTTGTGCATGATGCAGGCGGCGAGCGCCAAGCGCTGCTTCCAGCCGCCGGAGAGCGTCCCGGCGAGCTGGTGCTGGCGGCTCTTGAGCCCGAGACCCTCGACGGTCGCGTCGACGCTCTGTCGGACGTCCCTGAGCGCATAAAGCCTCGCGATGAACTCAAGGTTCTCGCGGATGGAGAGGTCCTCGTAGAGTGAGAAGCGCTGCGTCATGTAGCCGACCTGGCGCTTGATCGCCTCGGCTTCGCGGACAATGTCGTAGCCGAGGCAGGTGCCCTGGCCGCCATCCGGCCGCAAGAGCCCGCAGATCATCCGGATGGTAGTGGTCTTGCCAGAGCCGTTGGGGCCGAGGAAGCCGACGATCTCGCCCTGCGAGACCTGCAGGTCGACGCCATCGACGGCGGTCTTGTCGCCGAAGCGCTTGGTGAGACCGTTGACGTCGATGACGGTCTCGCCGTTGGCACTCATTCCGCGCCTCCGGTCGCCACGGTGACATCGACGGGCTGGCCGAGCGGCAGGAATGCGTCGTCGCGAAGATGCGCCTCTGCCCGAAAGACCAGCTTGGCGCGGGTGTCGCGGCTGAAGATGACCGGCGGCGTGTATTCCGCCTCCGTGCCGAGGAAGGTGACCTCGGCCGTCATGCCGTCCGGGCATCCGTCGCAGGTGATCGCCGCCTCGCCGCCGAGCGTCAGCGCGGGACGCACGGGCTCCGGCACGAAGAACACGACCTTGCGGCGTCCGTCGGGAAGGAGCGAGAGCACCCGCGCTCCCGCCGCGGCGACCTCCCCTGTCTCGTAGTAGACGTCCTCGATCCGTCCGTCGGCCGGAGCCTTGACCGTATGCTTGGCGAGCCGCGTGCGCGCCTGCGCAAGCGCGGCCTCCGTCGCCTCGACGGCACGCTCGGCGGCTTCGATCTCCGGCGTGCGGGCCGGCAGCTCGGCCACGTCCTTTCGTCGCTCGACGGCGTTCAGCCGCGCCTCGGCCACCGTGATCGCCTCGCGCGCCTTGTCGAGCTGCGCCTCGGAAACGACGCTCCGCTCGAAGAGCGCCCGCTGCCGCTCGAAGTCGCGGCGCGCCGCATCGAGCGCCGCCTCCGTCTCGGCCACCTGCGCTTCGATCACCGCGATTTCCGGCGGACGCTGCCCCTCGCGGAGATTGGCGAGCTGCGCCTTGGCGCGCGCCAGCTCGGCCTCGGCCTGCGCGACGGACCCAGCGGCCTCGTCATCGTCGAGACGGAAGAGCACCGCGCCGCTTTCCACTTGACTGCCGCGGCGTACCGCAAGCTTGACCATTCGCCCGCCGACTTCCGACGCTACGGCAACGAAGTCGCCCTCGACATAGCCCTGGAACACCGCTTCTCGCGGCCCGTCGCCGCAGGCGGGGAGCCCCAGGACCAGGAGCAGAACAGCCGCGCGTCTCATGGCTCCTGGGCGGCGGAGACGATCGCGCGGAGATTCTGCTTCAACAGAGCTTTCGCCGCGTCGAGGAATTCCTCGTCGTAGCACTCGATCCCCATGCGCCGCTGCACTGCAGCCTCGGCGATCCGCAGGACCAGCACCTGGCCGACGAGCATGAAGGCGCGAAGCCGCGTCTCCGCGGCTTCCGCCTCCGTTCCGGCCGCCGTCGCGAACAGCCGGCAGGCCATGACATGGAGCCGCGACAGCGTGCCGTAGAGGATCTCGAAGGCTGCGGTGGGCTGCATCTGCTCACGCAGCATGAAGCGCGCGACGCGGCGCATCTCCGGCGGCCCGACGACCACGTCCACCACCGCCTCGACCAATGATTCCAACGCCCGCAGCGCGGCTTCGGCATCCTTGGGCGGCGCATCCAGGACCGCCGCGGCGCGGCCGCGCACCCGCGATGCGATGCCGTCGGCGATCGCCGTCGCCACGGCGCGATAGAGCTCCTCCTTGCCGCCGAAGTGGTAGGAGATCGCCGCCACGTTGACCTTGGCGCGCTTGGCGATGTCGCGCACGGTGGCGCCGGTCAGACCGCGCTCGCCGAAGAGATCGAGCGCCGCGTCAAGGATGCGCTGGCGCGTGCCTTCTCCGGGGGCATCGAAAGCGTGCAGGAGCATTCTGTCCTTCCGAGGACAGGGCCTTACACTCTCCCAACGTTTGTTTCAAACGATTGTTTGTGGAAGGCTGAATGCATAGTGACTCAATAGCTGGTTGCCGGGGCTGCTCGGGGGCGTCCGCGTCTGGAAGGCGTTGAGAACCAGCGCTACTGGTCGTGGTCGAATCGTGCAAGGACCTAGGCTGCGCGGAGGCATTCGCCGAGCTTGTCAACCCCGTAGATCCCTCGCTCAGCGCCTTCGTCGGCAAGCGCAGCCTGGCGATGAGTACTATCGGGTTATGGTCGGCAGGCCATCTGCGTTTCCGGATAGAGTGCCGCCCGTCGACGGTTGAGCTGCGTCACGCCTGCTTCACCACCACGGGCACCAGCAGGTCCCCCCAGTAGCCGCCTTCGGCGTGGTGGCGGGCGGTGCGCTGCAGCTCCACCGAGAGTCCCGTCTCCACGCAGCGCATGACCGTTTGGTTCAAGCGGTGCAGATCGTTGCCCAGCGCGCGGATCGCCGCCTGCTGCTCGTCCGTCATCGTGGAGGTGAGCGCCTCGGCGCGCTCCTTCACCTTGGTCTGGATCATGGCCCTTACCCTCGGCGGCTCATGCCGCCTGTAGCTCCTCTTTCGTCTCCTCGGCGCCCGCCGCCGTCTCGAACTGCGCCGTTTCCGTCGAATCCGCCATCGCGGTCGTCGAGCCGCGGCCTCCGGTGATCGCCATCGACACCGCGTCGAAATAGCCGGTGCCGACCTCGCGCTGGTGGCGCGTTGCCGTATAGCCGTCGGCCTCCGCCGCGAACTCCGCCTCCTGCAGCTCCGAGTAAGCCGTCATCTGCCGCTCGCGGTAGCCGCGCGCGAGCTCGAACATGCCGTGGTTCAGCTGGTGGAAGCCGGCAAGCGTGATGAACTGGAACTTGTACCCCATCGACGCCAGCTCGCGCTGGAACCTGGCGATCGTTCCCTCGTCGAGGTACTTCTTCCAATTGAACGAAGGCGAGCAATTGTATGCCAGCATCTTGCCCGGGTGCACCTCGTGCACGCCCTCGGCGAAGCGCCGCGCCTGGGCGAGATCGGGCTTCGACGTCTCGCACCAGATTAGGTCGGCGTAGGGCGCATAGGCATTGGCGCGCGCGATGCACGCCTCCATCCCGTTCCGCACCCAATAGAAACCTTCCGCGGTGCGCTCGGCCGGAATCACGAACTCGCGGTCGCGCTCGTCGATGTCGGAGGTGAGGAGCTTCGCCGCCTCCGCGTCGGTGCGGGCGATCACCAGCGTTGGCACGCCCATCACGTCGGCGGCAAGTCGCGCGGCCGTGAGGTTGCGGATGTGCTGCGCCGTCGGGATCAGCACCTTGCCGCCCATGTGGCCGCACTTCTTCTCCGACGCGAGCTGATCCTCGAAGTGCACACCCGCGGCGCCGGCCTCGATATAAGCCTTCATGATCTCGAACGCGTTGAGCGGCCCGCCGAAGCCGGCCTCGGCATCGGCGACGATAGGTGCGAACCAGGTCTCCACCGAGCGCTTGCCTTCCAGCGCCTCGATCTGGTCGGCGCGCTGCAAAGTGCGGTTGATCCGCCGCACCAGCTCCGGTCCCGAGTTTGCCGGATAGAGCGACTGGTCGGGATACATGGCGCCAGCCTGGTTGGCGTCTGCCGCCACCTGCCAGCCGGACAGGTAGATCGCTTTCAGGCCGGCGCGCACCATCTGCATGGCTTGGTTGCCAGTGACGGCGCCGAGGCAGTTGACATACTCGTCGCTCGCCAGGAGCCGCCAAAGGCGGTCCGCCGTGTGCTCCGCCAGCGTGTGGCGAATCTGCAGGGTGCCGCGTAGCCGCAGCACTTCTTCGGGACCGTATGGCCGCTCGATGCCGTCGAAACGGCCTGTCGGCGCGCCCGGAACCAGATCCTCGAATGCGCTCATCCTCTTTTCCCCTCTCGCGGCCGGACTCGGCTGTGGCTGATTTTTACATTGCAACGCAAAATGTCGAGGAGATTTCCCCTGCCTTCTGAGGAAAAGTGTCATTCTGTAAGGGCTTGCAAAACCTAGCTGCCTTTGATGTAAATGTTGTCAAACGGAGCTTGCATGGCTGAGCGGAAGATATTCGCTGGGGGGCGGCTGAAGCGGCTGCGGCAACGGCTGGGCCTCAGCCAGACGCAAATGGCCGGCGAGATCGGCGTGTCCCCGAGCTATCTCAACCTGATCGAGCGGGACCAGCGTCCCCTGACGGTCCAGGTGCTGCTCAAGCTCTCGAGCGTATACGGCATCGATGTGGCCGAGTTGTCCGGCGACGAGAGCGCCGGCTCCGTCGAGGCGCTGAGGGAGGTTTTCTCCGATCCGCTGCTTGTCGGCGAAGTCGCCTCGCCTGCGGAGCTTTCCGATCTCGCCGAGACCGCCCCCAATGCTGCGCGCGGCGTGGCGCGGTTGTTTGAAGCCTATCGCGAGACGCTGGAGCGTCTGTCGGATCTGTCGCAGTCGATGGCGCGCGACAGCGCGGCGCCGACAGAAGCGGCGGCGCGGCTCCCCTTGCAGCGTGCCCAAGCTTATTTCGAGGAGCACGGTCCCTGGTTTCCGCCGCTTGAGGATGCGGCGGAAGCGCTCGCAGTCGACCTCAAGCCACGCGACGATCCTGGAGACGCGCTCAAGGCGCATCTGAAGCAACGCTTCGGCATCGATGTCCGGGTTCTGCCGACGCACGTGATGCCGGTCGAACAGCTTCGCTACGACCGGCATACGCTGCGTCTCTTCATCTCAGAGCGCGTGCCGCTCATCGAGCGGCCGTTTCTCATGGCGCGGCAGGTTGCGCTTCTCGGTCACACCGACCTGATCGAGCGTCTGGCCCTGCAGTCCGCTATGCAAGAGCCGGAGTCCGCCCGCATCGTTCGGGTGGGCTTCGCGCGGCGTCTGGCGGAGGCGACGCTTGCCCCGGCAAGCCGGCTCGGCGCGGTGGTCCGCGACACCGGCTGCGACGTGATGCGCCTGTCGCAGCGCTTCGTGCTGAAGCCCGCGCGGATCATGGCGCGGGTCGCGGCGCTCGGCGCCGGCGGGCACGCGGGGATTCCGCCCGCCTTCATGCTGACCCTTGACGCATCGGGCAGCGTGATGTCTCGAATACCGGGCGCCGGCTTCCCACTTGCGAGGCTCGCTCCGCTCTGCCCGCGGTTGCCTCTCTTCGACAATCTTGTCCCGGGGTGGCCGCTCGTCACCGACATCGCGCTGCCCGACGGCAGCGTCTTTCGCATCTCCGCCGTGGCCGAGGACGGGCCGGCCGATCCCGGCCATTCGCCGCCTCGCCGGCTGTCGCTGGTCGGGTGGCGGAGGCGGCCGGAGGATGATGAGCGCGGGACGGCGCGGCCGGTCGGCGTGACCTGCCGCCTCTGCGAGCGGAGCGATTGCGCCCACCGCCTTTATCCTCCGGTCGCGCAGACGGCCGGCTTTCACGACCACGTGGTCGGCCCGGCCGACTATGAACTCGCCGGTTGATGCCGCTGCGCTCCAACCCTAAGCTTCCGGGGAAGTCCCTAAGGCAAGCATCACTGACGGAGGATCGGAGCGTGACCGCACTCACAGCGAGGCTTCTGGCAGCCGCGGCGCTGTCATTCCTGCCGCTCTCGGCAGTTGCGCAGGACAATGTCGTGAACGTCTACAACTGGTCCGACTATCTCGGCGAGGGCGTGCTGGACGATTTCACCAAAGAGACCGGTATCAACGTGGTCTACGACGTCTACGACAGCATGGAGATGATGGAGACCAAGCTGCTGGCCGGCGGCTCCGGCTACGATGTCATCGTGCCGACGGACCGCAACCTGCAGCGTCTGATCCAGGCCGGGGTCGTGCAGAAGCTCGACAAGTCCAAGATCCCCAACCTTGAGCACCAATGGGAAGATATCCGCGCGGAGCTGGAGGCCTACGATCCGGGCACGGAGCACTCCGCCAATTACATGTGGGGGACGACCGGCATCGGTTACAACGTCGACAAGATCAACGAGCGCATGCCGGACGCCCCGGTCAATTCGTGGGACATGATCTTCGACCCCGACGTCGTCTCAAAGTTCGCCGATTGCGGCGTGCACCTGCTCGACTCGCCGGACGACATCCTTCCCGCGGCGCTCAACTATCTCGGGCTCGATCCGGACTCCAAGGATCCCGAAGACATCCGGCAGGCGGGCGAGCTGATGAAGTCGATCCGGCCGCATGTGCAGAAGTTCCACTCCTCCGAATACATAAACGCGCTGGCGAACGGCGATATCTGCCTGGCGGTCGGCTGGTCGGGCGACGTGCTGCAGGCGCGCGACCGAGCGGCCGAAGCGGACAACAACGTCACGGTGGAGTACTCCATTCCGAAGGAAGGGGCGATTATCTGGCTCGACAACTTCGCCATTCCCGCCGAGGCGCCGCATCCGGACAACGCCCACGCCTTCATCGACTTCATGCTGAGGCC
>CAZARE010000049.1:0-8222 GCA_964487455.1 uncultured Propylenella sp. | reverse complement strand
CCAGCGCTTCCACTCGGTCCGGCAGTAGCCGCCGCTCCGCAAGGAGCGGCATCTCCGATGGCTCAGGCGCAATCTCACAGAGCCTTCGACCTCCCCTGTACGGTTGATACGTGCAATCTGAAGAGCGGAAGGATCGATACTCTTGGGCGCAAGCTATTACCGTCCCGGCTGGGCGCAGTGCGCCCACTTCTGGGGGTGGTAGCGCACTGAATTTCAAGCTGACGGCACTCCAGTTCTCTTGGGTAGTAGAGGCTGAGCCTTTGGTAACTTTAGACGCTCGATCGCGCCTCCCCATTGGCCGCATCCGTTCAATCCGGTTCGAGCGATAGAGGGTCTCGGTGGCTACGGGTAGAAAACGCCGCCGAGCGCCCTTCGCGGCTTGGTGTCCGTCTCGGGAAGCGGGATGAAATCCGCTTCATCACCTGGTACAGTGTCGAAGCGACCGCGCCGCCATTCCTCCTGCGCCTGTTCGATCCGCTCCTTCCGCGATGATACGAAGTTCCACCAGATCCAGCGCGGCCCATCCATCGGCTCGCCGCCGAAGAGCATGACGCGGGCGGCGCTCGCAGCCCGGACGAAGATTTGGTCGGTTGGCCGCAGCACGAGAAGCTGGGCGGGTGCAAAGGACTGTCCCGCCACCTCGATCTCGCCCGAGATGGTGTAGAGGGCGCGCTCGGTCACGGATGGCTCGACAGTGAAGCTCGCGCCGGCGGCGAGCTGGACATCGGCGTAAAGCGTTTCCGATGCAGTCGCGAGCGGGGATCGCGCCCCGAAAGCCTGGCCGGCAATGAGCCGCGCCGTCATGCCACCATCTTCAATTACCGGCAGGGCGTCTGCGGCGTGATGGGCAAATCCCGGATTGCTTTCCTCCTGCGCCTCGGGCAGCGCCATCCAGGTCTGTATTCCGAAGAGACGCTGGCCGGTCCTGCGGCGCTCCTCGTCCGTGCGCTCCGAATGGACGATGCCGCGGCCCGCCTTCATCCAGTTCACCGCCCCCGGCTCGATGGCAAGATCTGTGCCGAGGCTGTCGCGGTGCCGGATCCGGCCCTCAAACAGATAGGTGACGGTCGCAAGGTTGATGTGCGGATGCGGCCGCACGTCGATCCCCTGGTCTGTCAGGAACTCGGCCGGCCCCATCTGGTCGAAGAAAATGAATGGACCCACCATCTGCCGCTTGGTCGACGGCAGCGCGCGGCGCACTTCCATCTCACCCAAGTCGACAGCCCGTGGCACGATCAGTGTCTCGACGGCATCGACTGTGGTCGGCACGCCCACTGTGGGGTCAGGGCAAGGGCTCCAGCTCACGATTGCTTCTCCTGATCAGCGTTTCAACACGTCCTGCCATCCGGGATGGCGGGAAATCTGTGCCTTTGCGAACGGACAAAGCGGGACGATCGAGCGGCCCTCCGCGCGCGCGTCCTTGACAGCGCGCTGCACGAGGGCCTGTCCCACCGAACGGCCACGCATCGCGTCGGGGACCTCCGTGTGATCGATGATGATCATGGATTCTCCCGCGCGCGAATAGGTCATTTCGGCTTCGACGCCGTCGAACCGAACAATGTAGCGGCCCTTGCTTGGACCTTCCTCGCGTTCGATCGGCAGATCGTTTGGTGTTGATGCCGTCACGGTCTTTCTCCTTGATGGTGCTGCGTTCGGACGGCTCACATGGGCCGAGGTCGACGGGGGATGCCGGTGGCGCATTCCAACGCGCCGCGGTCCCACCCGGCAAGATTGGCGGCGGCTCGGTAGGTGCTCTCGAGGAACGCCATCAGGACCGCCTCGGGATCGCTCGCTTGCCGCACCGCGTCGTAGGGCAGCACGAACTCGCGGAGGTTCGTGTCGAAACAGGCCGCCTCGGGCTGTACGGACGCACCGGCGAAGCCCGGCGGCGCCGGGTAGGCGTAGGAGTAGAAGGCCGGGAAATCGATGCCCGCTCCCCCAGGCCAGAACCCGGCTGAGGACACCTCGTGGCTATAGGCTTCCTGCGTGACCGCATCGGGAAGCGCAGGCACCCCGCCCGGATGGCGCGGCGCCTTGCGGCCAGAGAACCGCGTCACGGCGAGGTCGAACGAGCCCCAGAACAGGTGCACCGGCGAGACCTTGCCGAGGAAGCCGGTGCGGAACTGCTTGAACACCCGGTCGATCTGCACCAGCGCCCCGTGGAACCGCTCGACGGCCGCTCGGTCGTAGGGCCGCGGCGCAGTGTCCTGCGCAAAGGGCTTCGCATCGGGGATCTCGTTCGGTGCGCCGTGTATGTCCATCCGACCGCCGAGCCGCTCGACCAGCGCGGCGGTCCGGTCGAGGAAATCGGCCACGCTCATCGCCTCCAGCTGGAAGCTCTCGCGCGCGTCGTGCGTCTCCCCGACCAGAACATGCTCCCGAAGATCGAAGCTCAAGGTGATCGCCCTCTTTCCGTCGGGCACCGCACCAGTGGTGAGACCGCGCGGCGTCACGTAGAGCGTGGCGTGCCAAGAGTGATTGACCCAGGGCGTGTGCGCCAGGCGGTACTTGCCGACGATCTGCGACCACAGATGCAGCGCGGTGCAGGTCTCGGCCCAATCGGCATAGGGCAGTGCGGGCCAGTTGATCCCGTCGTTAGCACCCTCGGTCATCCGACCAGCTCCATTTCCTGACGCTTCAACGCAAGACGCACGCCCTCGTCTGCCTCCATGCGCGCGCGATGCGCCTTCAGCGCCGGGTGGTCGTTGATCGACAAAGGCGTCTGCTCAATCCAGCGCGTCAGCACGTACAGGAACGTGTCGGCAAAGGAGCGCCGGCTTAGATACCATTCGCCGCCAGTGTCGCTCAGGATGCCGTCCATCCGCTGGTAATGGGCGGCGAGCTTCTCGTAGGTCTTGCGCTTAACCTCCTCCTGCGCGGTCTCGCTCTCAGCAAAGTTCTTGGTGCCAAAGTGGCCGCCATAGGTCGCGTGGACTTCCGATGTCATGTAGGATAGCGCTTCGGCTTCCTTGCGGCCGAGCCGCGTGTCGCGGGCGCAGTCTTCCTTGCCGTGGGCCGCGCCGAGCCAGGCGAGGATCGCCGACGCCTCGGTCAGCACGTCGCCGTCGTCGAAGCGGAGCGCCGGTACCTTGCCCTTGGGATTAATGGTAAGGTAACCGGCCTTCTTGTGATCGCCATAGGCCATGTTGCGGATCTCGATTGGTGCCCCGAGCCAGGCCACGGCAATGTTCGGCGACAGTGAGCACGTGCCGGGCATCCTGTAGAGCGTGGTCATCGGTGATCCTCCTGTTTCGCGAGATCGGAAATTGCCTGGCTCCATAATGAAACTTATGCACCCCCAAGGGCGAGCCGCGCTTATGACGCTGGTTTCCGACGACTTCGATCTCGTCACGTCAGTACACTACAAGCCGGCGACGGGCGCGATCTAGCCGCGTGATCATGAAGGACGCATTGGCCCCGTCACATAGACCCGAAAGCCGCCTTCTTCGCCGACCTCGTCTTCTCGATGCACGATGTCGATGAACTCACCGAACTCATGGGCGATGCCGGCTTCCGCCAAAGCGCTAAACGACAGCAGCGTTCGAAGTGATGCTGGCAGCCTGGATGGAGCGCACGATCGGTAAGATGTTGGTGGCGAAGCGCTCCGCCTCTGCCGTTTGAACGGAGCGCCCAAGTGCCGCGGCTTCGGCAGCATTGCACAGATTGCCCAGCCTCGCTCCTTGCGCCTTGCGCTGCGCTAGCGCCGAGCGAGTCCTCTCGGAGATGAGCCGCCGCTCCTTCTCGGCGAGCGCGGCATAGAGGTGGAGCATGAAGGGATCGGCGTCGGCGGATGACCGGCGGGCGGCTGTGCTCTCGCACGTACGCAACTTCCTTGCGTCGACCAACTCATCGGTCGACACGAGCAAGCCTGACTAACGGGGTTTCGTATTGGAACCCCGTAAAATGGCCCCGTCGCCTACGCCTTCGCTGGCAGCGGGGTTTCTCATTGTGAGAAACCGTCCTGGCCGACGGACAGTTTCGGCGTCCAAACTTGGGACAACGCGATCTGTGTAGACCCGCCGTGGACGCGCCGGTCGTCAGCGCCACTTTAAACGCGATCACTTGTTGCTCAAAATTGGGGGCTGAAGAGCAGCGAGCGGGACGTCAATGTTGCACACAAGCCCAGTGGGCTCAAACTTCACCTGAGCGGCCCCTTGAATTTGGCTGACAAAGCTCTTTTCGATGAGACGCATCCCAAAACTTCGATGTGTCGGCTCTTGCACAAGCGGGCCGCCCGTCTCGGCCCAGGTCAGCCGAAACTGCTTTGCGCGCTTGTCCACCTTCGTTGTGATCTTGACGCATCCTTCAGGCGACGACAGCGCGCCATACTTTACCGCGTTTGTGCATAGCTCGTTGAGCGTCATCGCGAGAGGGAGCGCGGCGCCTGAGGCTACATCTATATTGCTGCTTTGAATGAGGAACTGCCCGGTGCCGGCAGCTTCGAAGGGCTCAGTCGCCATCCGTAGGAGCTCAGCCAGTCTTGCGCGCCCCCAATTGGTCCGCAGAAGTAGGTCGTGCACCCTGCCCAAGGCTTCCAAGCGGCTTTCAATGGCATTTCTGCCTTGCTCAACGTCCTCGGCGGATCGCAGGCTTTGAGACACGATCGCCTGAACCGTAGCAAGCGTGTTCTTCACGCGGTGATGCAGCTCCTCTAGGAGAATACGCTGCAACCGATCAGCAGCCTTGTGTTCGGCGGCGTCAATGCCTGCCTGCGCCAACAGACGCCGGAGGTCTGTGTTCTCCGTCTCCAGCCTTATCTCTTCGTCGCGCATGGGAACTAGACCTGCTCCCTACAGCCTTCCGGACAGCACCAATATGAGAAGCACGATCAGTACGATGCCCAGGACGCCTATGCCGCCATGACCATAGCCGTAGCCATAGCCGCCGAAGCGACCGCTGAAGCCGCCGAGCAAGAAGATAATCAGGATGATTATTAAGATCGTTCCAAGCGACATAGCTCATCTCCAGGGTAGGGCTCCTACCCTGCTAAAAGGATCTCCGCGAGAACGGCGTGCACGACGCGATCGTCCTGCATGACGGGCAGATCCTGGAGGGCCGCAACCGCTATCTGAAGCTCCTGGAGCTGGTGGAGCTGGGCGCGCCGCGGGGCAGGGGGTGGGGTCAATGCCTTCGAGACCGGCGGCGAGGCAAGGAGCGGGATCGGTCGCTGGATCGGTTACTACAATGCCTCGCGCCCGCCGTCTTCGTTCTGCGGCAGGACGCCCGACGAAGTCTATGCTATCGACAGCGAGCAGGAGAAACTAGCAGCGTAACAAAATCCGGAATCCACCTTAGCCAAGCCGCCAACCTGTCTCAGAAAGCGGACCCACCTCAGGTGGTGGCGGTTCCGTGACATTGGACGAGGACCACCCTTTCCACCCTGAGTGAGCACAGGAGCAGGTCACTGAATTTTCGTCACGACAGCGTTTATCCCTCGCGCCGCTCCCCGGTGCTCGCCCGAAACGTCGTCGCAACGTCCCAGCCACTTGCCGCGCAGGCCGGCCTGCGGATGCTCATGGCGGGCGGCAACGCCGTCGATGCAGCGCTTGCCGCCGCCATGACGCTGGTTGTCGTTGAGCCCAGTGGCAATGGGCTCGGCAGCGACGCTTTCGCGATCGTCTGGGACGGCCGCGAACTGCACGGGCTGAACGCGTCCGGCCGATCCCCGGCGGGATGGACCCCGGAGCGCTTTGCTGGCGGCATGGTCGAGCGTGGCTGGGAGAGCGTTACCGTCCCTGGGGCGGTGAGCGCCTGGGTGGATCTGTCGGCGCGGTTCGGCAGACTGCCGTTCGAGGCGCTGTTTGAGTCGGCGATCGCCTATGCCCAGGAAGGCTTCCTGGTCTCTCCGGTGATCGGCGAACTGTGGCGGCGGGCGCAAGTATTGCTGAGCCATCAGCCCGGCTTCGCCGAGATGTTTCTGCCCGGCGGCCGTGCGCCCCGAGCCGGCGAGGTCTTTGGCTCGCCCGCCTTGGCCAACAGTCTGCGACTGATTGCCGAAACCAAGGGCGAGGCGTTCTATCGCGGCGCACTTGCGGAAAAGATTGCCGTTTTCGCCCGCGATCACGGGGCAATGCTGAGCGAGGCAGATCTAGCGGAACACACCAATGACTGGTGTGGGACGATATCGATGGACTACGGGGCGGTTTCGCTCCACGAGATACCGCCCAATGGCCAGGGCATCGCGGCCTGCATGGCGCTCGGCATCCTGGGACATCTCGGCCTCGAACGCTACGGGCCCGACAGCGTCGAGGCGCTGCACCTTCAAATCGAGGCGATGAAGCTCGCGTTTCGCGACATTGACGCCTATGTGGGGGATGAGGCGGGGATGCTGAAAGTCGGCGCCAAGGACCTGCTCGATGATGGCTATCTGGAGGCCCGCGCCAAGCTGGTCGACCCTGAGCGCGCCACCGACTTTGCCTCTGGGGCGCCGCGTGACGGCGGCACGGTCTACGTCACGGCGGCCGACGCCAATGGCATGATGGTGTCCTACATCCAGTCGAACTATATGGGCTTTGGCTCAGGCGTCGTCGTGCCCGGCACGGGGATATCCATGCAGAACCGAGGTTTCGGCTTCACCAGCCAAATTGGCCATCCCAACTATGTGGGCCCCCGCAAGCGGCCCCGGCATACCATCGTTCCGGCCTTCCTGACGAAGGGCGGCGCGCCGCTTATGAGTTTAGGCGTAATGGGCGGGCCCATGCAGCCCCAGGGGCACGTACAGATGACGCTGCGCACGCAACTGTGGGGACAGGATCCGCAGACCGCCGCCGATGCCCCGCGCTGGCGCGTGGTCTCGCGGCTTCAGGTCGCCGTCGAGGAGTCAATGGACGAAACGCTGGCGAGAGCACTTGCCGCGCGCGGACATGCGGTGGTTCGCGAGCCCCCTGATGATGCCTTCGCCTTTGGCGGTACTCAAGCGATCCAGCGCGTCGACGGCGGTTATGTCGCGGGCTCCGATCCGCGCAAAGACGGCCAGGCCGTCGGCTACTAGGGAAACTTGAGATGACCTGGTCGCTCATTGCACGCGACGCCCGTAGCGGCAGGATCGGCCTCGCCGCGGCGAGCCGGTTCTTCGCGCTCGGCGCCCGCATTCCCTTCCTGGAAGGCGGCGTCGGCGCGGTGGCGACCCAGGCACTGGTCAACCCGCTCTACGGGCGGAAAGGCCTGGACCTCCTACGCCAAGGCTGCAGCGCCCGGCAGACCGTTGAGACGCTCGTTGCAGGCGACGCCGGACGGCAAGCCCGACAGGTTCACGTCATCGACAATGCCGGCACGGTTGGCGCCTTCACCGGAGCCGAATGCGTCGACTGGTGCGGCCATCTTGCGTCCGGGGCGTGCTCGGCCGCCGGCAACATGCTGTCGGGACCGGCTGTCCTGGAGAGGACCATCGAGACGTTCGAGGCGCGCACCGATCTTGCGTTTCCGCAGCGCCTGATTTCCGCGCTACGGTCGGGCGAGGACGCGGGCGGGGACAAGCGAGGGCGGCAGTCGGCCTGCCTCATCGTCGTCTCGGATCAGGAGTACTCCGACCTCGACCTGCGCGTAGACGATCATGCCGACCCCATCGGCGAACTGGCACGGCTCGAGGAGGTCTCGCGCGCTCGCTGGGTTCACTTCCGCCGCTTCCTGCCCACGCGCGACGACCCGGTAGGAACCACCGACCGCGCCACGATCGAGGCGAAGATCGCGGAGGCCTTGGCGCGCGAGGTTGCGGACGGCCCATGAGCGACGTGCTGCTCGAGGTGGACGACCTGCAGGTCGTCTTCCACGGGCCGGACGGCAGCAATACCCATGCCGTGGACGGCGTCGACTTTTCTGTCCGCCGCGGGCGCACCCTTGGCATCGTCGGGGAATCGGGTTGCGGGAAGAGTGTCACGGCACTCGCCGTCATGGGGCTCCTGCCGCCGGCCAGCACGCAGATTTCCGGCGCAGTCCGGTTCGAGGAACGCGATCTCCTGAAGGCGCCAAAGGGCGCCATGCGCGATCTGCGCGGTAACCGGTTGGCGATGATCTTCCAGGAGCCCATGACCTCTCTCAATCCGTCCTACACCGTTGGCAACCAGATCGTGGAGGCCATCGTGCGCCACCGCGGCATGGGCCGCGTCGCGGCGCGGCTGAGAGCGATTGAGATGTTGCGCCGGGTGCGCATTCCAGAGCCCGAGGCGCGGTTCGACGACTACCCGCACAGGCTGTCGGGCGGCATGCGTCAGCGGGTGATGATC
>CAZARE010000048.1:0-5863 GCA_964487455.1 uncultured Propylenella sp. | reverse complement strand
TTGGCACGGGTGCGCAGGTCGTCCTCAGCCTCGCCCTTAGTGATCGCCAGAAGCGATGCGAGCAGGTGGTGTCCGTGCAGCTCGCTTTCAGTCCGGAGCCGCTCGAGAGTCTCAACCGTATTCTTGAGGAAACTCTGCTCGGCCACCGACGGAAGGTAGACGACCTTAGATACGTTCGCGCGGGCCAACATCTGCCTCTCCGGCATAACACGATGCCCCCCAGTCAAGTTTGGCTGCAAGTTTGTTCACAATGGGGCTGGGCAGCGGTTCTTCGCTTGGCCGGCGAATGACGGTAGTGTCCTTCGCATGTGGTCGAGCATCCTCGCATCGCTCCTGGTCGGCTATCTCCTCGGCTCCGTCCCGTTCGGACTGATCCTGACCCGTCTTGCCGGCCTCGGTGACATACGCGCCATGGGCTCCGGCAATATCGGGGCAACGAATGTGTTGCGCACCGGCAGGAAGAGCCTTGCCGTCGCAACTCTCGTGCTCGACGCCCTCAAGGGAACCGTGGCCGTCGCGATCGGCTGGCGCTACGGCCTGCACGCGGCGCTCGCGGCGGCCCTTGGCGCCTATATCGGACATTGCTTTCCCATCTGGCTGAAGTTCAGGGGCGGCAAGGGTGTCGCCACCTTCCTCGGCGTGCTTCTCGGCATTCACTGGCCCACCATGGCGGTAGCTTGTCTGGTCTGGGTCGCGACGGCGGCCGCCACGCGCTACTCCTCCCTCTCCGCGCTTGTCGCGAGCGTCGCCGCGCCGCTGTCGCTGTTGGCCTTCGGCGAGCCCGAGAAAGCAGCGATGTGCCTGCTCCTCACGATCCTGATCTGGCTCCGCCATCGCGAGAACCTGAGGCGGATCGTGGCCGGCGAGGAATCCCGGATCGGCGCCAAAGGGTAGCTACGCTGGTCGCATCTTTTCGCTGAGCAGCCTGGCGACAGTCCACTCGGCATCCTCGTCATCCGCGCCGGCCTTGCCGCATCGCGCCGCTTGAGTCATGGTTCAACCATTCCGGGAGGAGACGCGATGTGCGCATCGAGGCCGGCGGCATCACCCTGACCGACGAGCAGCGGCTCGCATGGCTGCGGCTGATTCGCAGCGAGCACGTGGGGCCGGCCACCTTCCGCGAATTGATCAACCATTTCGGCTCCGCGCGGGCCGCTCTCGACGCCCTCCCCGACATGTCGCGCCGGGGCGGCGCCAACCGGTCCATCCGCATCGCCACGCAGCAGGAGGCTGAAGACGAGTTCGCCGAAACGCAGCGGTTGGGCGCCTTCTTTATCGGTCTCGGCGAGCCGCTCTACCCGCCATGGCTTCGCCACGGGGACGCGCCGCCGCCGCTGATCGCCGTGCGCGGCGGCACCCAGCACTTGACCAGCCCGGCTGTCGCCATCGTCGGGGCGCGCAACGCTTCCGTGGCGGGTCGCAAGATGGCCGCGCTCCTCGCCAAGGAGCTGGGCGAAGCAGAGATAGTGGTGGTCTCGGGGCTCGCCCGCGGTATCGACGCCGCCGCGCACGATGCGGCGCTGTCCGGAGGCACAATCGCCGTGTTCGCCGGAGGCATAGACAGGGTCTACCCGCCGGAGAACGAAGAGCTGTTCCAGCGCATTCTCGACGCCGGCGGAAGCGCCATCTCCGAAATGCGGATCGGCTGGGAGCCGCGCGCCCGCGATTTTCCCCGCCGCAACAGGATCATCGCCGGCATGGCGATCGCCACTGTCGTCGTGGAGGCGGCGAAGCGCTCCGGATCGCTCATCACCGCGCGCATGGCGCTGGAGCAGAACCGGGAGGTGTTCGCCGTCCCCGGCTCGCCGCTCGACCCGCGCGCGGCCGGCTCGAACAATCTGATCAAGCAGGGGGCGCGGATCGTGACCGAGGCATCCGATGTCCTCGAGGCGATCGCGCCGATGCTGGCGCACCCGCCGGAGAAGCCGCCTACGGCGCTCAGCGCACCGCCCTCCGGCGACGCTTATGCAGAGCCGGCCGACAGCGACCGCGCCCGCGTGCTGGAGGCGCTCGGACCAACCCCGGTCGAGGTCGACGAGATCATCCGCTTTACCGGCCTGCCGGCAAGGACTGTGCTTGTCGTTCTCCTGGAGCTCGATCTGGCCGGTCGGGTGGAACGTCACGCGGGACAACGGGTGTCGCTGCGCTAGCGCGTCATCGCTCAACCGCTGTCCTGCGCCGGATGTGACTCCTCGCCCGCGCCGGGGGCCTGCCCGCGCTCGCTTGCCTCGCGCCAGGCTTCCAGCACCGCCATGTCGATGAGGTAGGCCAGAAGCGGAAAGTCGTTCTCCTTGGCGATACGCACCAGGCGACTTGCCTCGACCGCGATATGCTCGGCCGCCGCAGCCCGTGTTCGAAGCGGCGAATTGGTGGTGAGATTTGCCGATTTCATAAGTAAGCAGCTGGGTTTTCTCCTACGTTCTATAGTTGAGAAGATATTAAGAAACAACCTCAGGGGGCAACCTGTGTTTTCGGAGAAATGGCCTCGCGTCCCGACAAGCTCCCCCGCGCGGCAGACGGCACGGGGGTTGACCCGGCGAACCGCGCCATCCAATTGACGCGTTCCCGAGGCGGCTTGGCCGCCCTCATGCGGCGGAGCGTTTCATGGACGTGGTGATTGTCGAGTCGCCCGCGAAGGCCAAGACGATCAACAAATATCTGGGGCCGGACGACGAAGTCCTGGCCTCCTACGGCCATATCCGCGATCTCCCCGCCAAGGACGGCTCGGTCCGCCCCGACCAGGATTTCTCGATGGATTGGGAGGTCGATCCCAAAGCCAAGAAACGAATGGCCGAGATCGCCGCGGCGGTGAAGCGGGCCGATCGGGTGATCCTCGCCACCGACCCCGACCGCGAGGGCGAGGCGATCTCCTGGCACGTGCTGCAGGTGCTCAAGGACAAGAACGTCCTGCGCGACAAGCCGGTGGAGCGCGTCGTCTTCAATGCCGTGACGAGACAGGCCGTTCAGGAAGCGCTCCGTCAGCCGCGCGGCATCGACGAGCCTCTGGTCGACGCCTACCTGGCACGCCGGGCGCTCGACTACCTCGTCGGATTCACCTTGTCGCCGGTCTTGTGGCGCAAGCTTCCCGGGGCCCGCTCCGCCGGACGCGTGCAGTCGGTCGCGCTCAGGCTCGTATGCGATCGAGAGGCTGAGGTAGAGCGTTTCCGCCCGCAGGAATATTGGTCGGTGGTGGCGATTCTGGGGACGCCGCGCAGGAATACGTTCACGGCGCGCCTCGTGGGCCTCGACGGACGGAAGCTCGATCGGCTCTCGATCAGCGACGGCGCCGATGCGAACGCCGCGAAGCTGCGGCTCGAAAGCTCGACCTTCACCGTCGCGTCGGTGGAATCGAAGCCGCAGCGGCGCAACCCGCAGCCGCCGTTCATCACTTCGACGTTGCAGCAGGAAGCGCAGCGCAAGCTCGGTTTCGATGCCAGCCGCACAATGCAGATAGCCCAGCGGCTTTACGAAGGCGTCGATATCGGCGGCGAGACCGCCGGCCTCATCACCTACATGCGCACCGACGGCGTCGACCTGGCGCCGGAGGCGCTGAGCGCAGCGCGGCGATTGATCGAGCATGAGTATGGAGCCGCCTATCTGCCCGATGCGCCGCGCCGCTACCACGCCAAGGCAAGGAACGCGCAGGAAGCGCACGAGGCGATCCGGCCGACCGAGATGTCCCGGCTGCCGGCCGACGTGGTTCCCTTCCTCGACCGAGATCAGGCGCAGCTCTACGAGCTCATCTGGAAGCGCGCGATTGCGAGCCAGATGGCTTCCGCCGAGCTGGAGCGCACCACCATCGAGATCGAAGCCAGGAGCGCCGATGGCGAGGCGGCGCTACGGGCGACCGGTAGCGTCATCCGCTTCGACGGGTTTCTTACGGTTTACCAAGAGGGGCGCGACGACGAGGAAGACGAGAGCGGGGGCCGGCTTCCGACGATGAGCGCAGGAGAGGCGCTTACCCGTGAGAAGGTCGAGGCCACCCAGCACTTCACCGAGCCGCCACCGCGCTACACCGAAGCCTCCCTCATCAAGCGAATGGAGGAGCTCGGCATCGGGCGGCCCTCGACCTACGCCCAAACGATGGAGACGCTGAAGAAGCGCGACTATGTCCGCATGGAGAAGAAGCGTCTTCTGCCGCAGGACAAAGGCCGCATTGTCACGGCGTTCTTGGAGGATTTCTTCCGCCGTTACGTTGAGTACGATTTCACCGCCGACCTGGAGGAGAAACTCGACCGGATCTCAGCCGGCGACCTTTCCTGGAAGGCGGTGCTGCGCGACTTCTGGCGCGACTTCGCCGCCAACGTGGAGCAGGCAAGCGAGGTCACGCGGGCGCAGGTCATCGACGCGCTGAACGAACTGCTCGCCGACCATCTGTTCCCGCGGACCTCGGCCGGCGGCGATCCGCGCGCATGCCCGGCCTGCGAGGCGGGCAGGCTGTCGCTGAAGCTTGGCCGCTACGGCGCGTTCATCGGTTGCTCGAACTATCCAGAATGCCGCTATACGCGGCAACTCGGTGCGAACGGCGAGGACGGGGCCGTATCGGCGGCGGCGGCGGAGGGCGTCGTGCTCGGCGAGGACCCCGAGACCGGGCTCGTGGTCACGCTCCGCTCCGGTCGTTTCGGGCCGTATGTGCAGCTTGGCGAAGCGGAAAAGGGCGGCGAGAAGCCGCCACGCGCCGGCATTCCGAAGGGATGGGCGGTCGACGGGATCGACCTGGAGGCGGCGCTCAAGCTGCTGTCACTGCCGCGCGAGATCGGCGCTCATCCCGAGACCGGAAAACCGATTACCGCAGGGATCGGCCGCTACGGGCCGTTCGTTGCGCATGACGGCAAATACGCCAATCTCGACAGCGTGGATGACGTGTTCACCGTCGGCGCCAACCGCGCCGTCTCGCTCCTTGCCGAGAAGAAGAGCGGCGGTGGGCGGCGGGGGGCGCCGGCCGTGGTCAAGGACCTTGGGGAGCATCCCACTGACGGCGGACCGCTGACGGTGCGTTCCGGGCGCTACGGCCCCTACGTGAACCACGGCAAGTTGAACGCCACACTGCCGCCCTCGCTTAAGCCGGAGAACGTCACCGTCGAGCAGGCCGTTGCGCTCCTCGCCGAGAAGGCCGGCAAGGATCAAGGCAAGTCGGGCCGCGGCCGCAAGCCGTCGCGCGGCAAAGCCGGCGCAAAAGCGGCGGCGGAACTGGACTGAATTGACGCGCAAGCCGAAGCAGGCGTCGAGCTTCCCCAGCCGGGAGGCGATCCTCGACTACATTGCCGAATCGCCTGGCAAAGCGGGGAAGCGCGACATCGCGCGCGCCTTTGGAATTTCTGGAGGACAGCGGATCGAGTTGAAGCGCATCCTGCGCGACATGGCCGACGAGGGCCTCATCGAGGGGCGCCGCAAGCGTATCCGCCGGCCGGGCGACCTGCCATCGGTCACCATCCTCGCCGTTGAAGGCATAGACGACCAGGGCGAGCCCGTCGGCGTCCCGGTCGAATGGGACGAGGAATGGGGGACCGCTCCGCGCATTGTTATCGCGCCGGACTCCAAGGGACGCCGCGGTGCGTCGCGCGCGCCGGGCATCGGCGACCGCGTCCTTGCCCGCCTGCAGGCGGACCCGGAAAGCGACGGCTATACTGCGCGCGTCATCAAGCTCCTGGAGCGCCAGGCCAAAGCCGCACTCGGCATCTTCCGTCGTCTCGGCGATGAAGCGCGCATCGTTCCGATCGACCGCCGCGGCTCGGAGCTGGCGGTGCCGGCCGGCTCGACGAAAGGCGCGGCCGACGGCGAGCTCGTATCCGTCGAGGTGTTGAGGTCGGGCCGCTCCGGCCTGCCGTCCGCCCGCGTCGTCGACCGCCTTGGCGATGTCTCT
>CAZARE010000047.1:0-4379 GCA_964487455.1 uncultured Propylenella sp. | reverse complement strand
AGTCCAGCGCCGGAGGCCCACCCCTGTCTGTGTCCGGAGCGCGGATCTCCCCGCCTATTCGGCGAGCGAAGAAGCTCCAGGCGACATGGTGTAGCTGACGCCGAGCCGGATGTTGAAGCTGTCAACATAGCCGGGGTCGCCCTGGCTCTGCTCGTTCAGCTGGCCCGACCGGAAAACGGCAACATCGGCGACGCGGCGCTCGTAGCCAAAGCCGAGATTGAGCTTTACCGAGTCGATAGGCACAGTCACGCCACCGGCCAGCGCGAACCCGAGGCTGCTATACCCGCCGTCGAAGTCGACCGCCTGGGCGTCGTTCAGGAAGCCGCTGAGATTGAACCGGTCGGTGCCGGAATATTCCAGGCAATCGAAGAACAGCATCGGCTCCAGGTAGTAGAGGAGCATCCAGTCCGCCGGCGCATAGGACAGGCGCGCGCCGAAGGCCAGGCTCTTGCGGAAGGCGTCGATCTCGGAGTCGTACCCGGCATCCGTCATGAAGCCGGGGATGGACGAGGTGAAAGCAAGAGTCTCGGCCAGCCGCACAAACTCGAATCCGACGATCGGCGAAACCGAGAACGAAGAGGAAAGAGGCAGAGTTGTCCCGACCGTGAATCCGGCGCCCGTGGCACTCCAGTCAAAGTTCGCGTGCATGTTCGTGACGGAGTTCTGCGTTCCCGGGTTCAGGAAAATCCCGGCCGGGAACATCGACATGGGATCGCCGGTACCCGGTATTCCGAGTCCCGCGCCCGCCGTGTTGAGATCGCCGAGGTCTTGGTTGTCGTTAAAGCTGCTATGGAATGCCGAGAACCCAAAGAAGAACCTATCGGATATCCCGATCCGCGCGCCCATCTCAAATCCGGCGGATGTTCCTTCCGGCCGGTACTCGACCGCGCCGAGGTTCAGCTGCCCGCCTATCTCGAGTGCAAGAAATCTGTGTGTTGTGCCTCGAAAGCTCCCGGCGCTGGCGTCGCCGTAGATTTCCAGATCGAACAGATTCGGCGCTCCATCCACGAGCGAACCATTCGCGCCGTTCAGCGCGGGATCCTGACCGGAGATGGTGATTTCCGTTCGCACCCCCCCACCCACGTTGAGGCAAGTATCCGTGCCAGGTATCCCATAGAAGCCCGATCCAAAAGGCGCGCAGGACGCGGCCTCGGCGGCCGATATCGTCTGGCTCGTCACGAAAGCCGCATTGCGATCCGACGCGTTCCTGACCTCATATCGCACGCGCCCGCTCACCCTCAGGCAGATGTCAGTGCCAGGAATGTAGAAGTAGTCGCTCCCATAAGCATCGCAGATGCGGACGTACTCGACAGGCTCCCTGCGTCTGACCGTGGTAGACCCGCCGGGAACCCGCGGATCGACGCGGCGTCTTACCGGAGTTTGCGCTCTTGCCGCCTGCGTGCCCGCGGCCAGTGGCATCGAGACAAAGGCCGCGGTCGCCAGCGCAAGGGCGGCGACTACCCTGTCCGAGCTCATGACTTCCCCCCAAACATCGCCGGCGCGGAGCTCAGCCACCGACTGTAGGAAATCTTATGGGCACACGTGGGGAATGGCAACCGGCTTTCGCTCTTGCACGCTCAGACGAAAATCGAGGCCGTCAGGCAATGCAGCGACCCGCCCAAAGCGAGAGTGGGCGAGTCTATCGGGTGAACATGAAAGCCCTCGGCGGTGAGAAGGGCTCTCGCATCAGCAAAGCAGGCCTCGGTCGTCAGCTCATATACAGGCATCAGCAGGTGGCGGCCGATCTGAATCCAGTTAACAAGGCTCGCGTACCGGTTTCCGCTTCTTTGGAGCGGGATTCGAAGGATGCGGATGCGCGGCATCACCGCCCTGACCGCACTCTCGATCGCTCTTGCCCGCTTCTGCACTTCGGCGTCGGAGGCGTGCCACGCGACGGCCATGAGGTCGGGACGAAGAAAGCGCACATGGACGTCCGCATGGCCTGTCGGTTCGTCAGGGAATGGCTCGATGACAATCCAATGCGCGATCCCCAGCTCCGGAGCGATGGGATCGAGCGCGCCGGCTTGGCTCAAGTCATTCTCGCGAAGGAGGCGATCGGTCGAGATCGCGATGCCTCGTGGGCCAGCGACCAGATTGCCCTGCGCCACCAACAACGGCGCGAGCGAGGCGGGGCGGGCGGAGATCATCTCGAACAGCTTGTCGTCCCGCTGGCGATCAGGCTGCGGGAGGCGCGGGAGCGCCCAGCGAATCTCTCCAGCTTCGCGGATCGCGATCGGCGCCCGGTCACGGAGCCAGGGTGTGTCGTAGTGTGCGCCAACCACCGAGAATCGCTGAGGCATGCTTTGCGTCTCGATGAACTTTTGCGTTGCTCCAGGCTCCGGGCTGAGGAGAATGACTCCGATCTTCTCCGAAGCCGCGCTGGCTATTCGCTCCAGCAGCGGCCGGATCGTGTCATCTCCCCCATGCGGCACCATCAAAGCGCTCGGACGGGCATAGTCCGGGACGATGACCGATCGCGCGGCAGAGCGCGGACCAGCGGGCCGCGCATGGCTGGCCGAGCGGGGGCTTGGCTTTGGGATATCAATCCTCGACACGGCTAAGAGGCGGGCCCTCTCTCAAGGAAGCTCTGGAGCATGGCGGCGCTCATAGCATGCCACCTGCTCCGGACAGCAGCGCATTTGCCCACTTCCGCAGCACCCGCACGCGAATTGTGCAATGCGGCAAGAGCTTGGCAGCCATGCATTTTCTCATCTGACCGGACGGGCTTCGCGGTCCTATCTCTTGTCAGAACGAACGATTCGGGAGACCAGAGATGGCAACGATTACCCTTGACGGAATCCGCGCCGGAAGCGAGCGGAAGCAGGGCTTCTTCGCGCGCATGCTCAAGCGGATGGCCGAGGCGCAGATGAGCCGCGCCCGCGCGATCTCCAAGCCGTATCTGCTGGCGATGGATGACGAAGAGCTGCGGCAGATCGGCTACAGCCGCGACGAGGTCAGCCGGTGGCCCTCGGGCGCGCGCTGGCTCTAGCGGCTCAGTCCCGCTCCAGCACCAGCACGGACCAGCCTGCAAAAGTCCGAGCTTCCCGCAAGGTTGCGCCGTGCGTGCGGTAGGTCGCGACCACGCGCTCCCGCTGGTGCAGCAGAAGCCCCGACAGCAATAGCACGCCGCCTCTGGCGACGATCGGCACGAGCCTCGGGGCCATTCGACACAACGGCTCCGCCAGAATGTTGGCCACGACAATGTCGAAGGGCGCGCGCCCGCGTATCGCAGCGTGGTCGACGCCCCCCGCGGAAATGACGTGAACCAGATGGCGCACGCCATTCAGCGCCGCGTTCTCGCGCGCGATCCGCACGGCCACCGGGTCGATATCGCTCGCAAGCACAGGGCGGCGGAGCGTCTTCGCAAGAGCGATCGCCAGCACGCCCGATCCGGTTCCGAGGTCGAGCGGGCTGTCGAAACGCCGTGTGCGTACGAGCCGGTCGAGCACCGTGAGGCATCCGGCGGTCGTGGCGTGGTGGCCGGTGCCGAACGCCTGGCTGGCGTCGATCTCGATCGCCACCCGACCGGCGGGGACTTGGCCTCGGTGGTGGCTGCCGTGCAAGACGAAACGCCCCGCCGCAACCTGGCGAATGGCATCGCGGCCGGCGGAGACCCAGTCCGTCGGCGGCAGCTCTTCGACGTGAAGGGTCGCGCCGAAACCGTCTCCGCCGAGGCGGTCGCGCAGCTCCTCGGCGAGCCCATCGGGCCCGCGTCCCTCGAGATAGACGGCGACCGTCCATAGCCGGTCGGCGCGCACCTCAAGCGCGATGGCCGAGCCGCTTCCGCCGTAGATGCGCTCGAGAATCTCCGATATCTCCTGCGCCTCGGGGAAGGCGGCGGTAAGGGTCGCCTTGACGGTCATGCGCAGGCACTAAGCCGGCGGCGCGGCAACCTTCAAGCGCGACCGAGCCACGGCGGCTCGGGCGTATCGGCTCCCACGATGCGGCCGATGATGCGGCGGCGGAGCGGCGCCAGCGCCATGGCACGTGGCAGCAGGCGCCGCCGGGCGAACTTCAGAACGCCCTGGTCGGATGCCATGAGCCGCGTGGCCGGGTCCAGCGTCCTCAGCACGTGGCGCCCGACCGGCCAGCGCGCCGCCGTGTAGTGCTCCGTTCTCCGCTCGGCGATGAGCCAGGCGAGCCAGGCGGCGTCCTCGATGCCGAGGTTCATGCCGCGCGCCCCGATCGGCGAGTGGCTGTGGGCGGCGTCGCCGGCCAGGAAGACGTTTCCCTTCCGATAGGTCTCCGCCTGCCGATGCGAGATGCGGAAGGGGCTCTCCCAGTCGACGGAGCGCACGCGGATCTCCCGCGGCACATGGTTGAGCACGTCGCGATGGTCGGAGAAGAAGCGCACCAGATTGCCGCGTATCGGAATCATG
>CAZARE010000046.1:0-6244 GCA_964487455.1 uncultured Propylenella sp. | reverse complement strand
GTGGCCCCAGATCAGCGAGAACTCGAGCTTGCGCGCCTGCCGCTCGGCCGCGCGCCAGAGCCGCGCCGCCAGCCGCCGGCGCCCGCGCGAGGGCATCGGCGCGGTGGCGTTCCCCTCCATGTCGCGGCGGCGCGGCAGGCGCTGGATCGCCGCCCCGGGCAGGCTGTGGCCGTCGAGATGGTAATAGAGCGTGCCGACGCTCATGCCGGTGGCGGCGCAGATGTCGCGCACGCGCGCGCCCTCGCGATACATCTGCCGCGCGCGCTCGATCGCCTCCGGCGTGTGCGTCGGGAGGGGCGGCATCGTCTCAGGATCCTTCTGCCCGGCGTCTCCGCGCGGCATCTTCCGCGCGTGGGGGGCCGCCCGCGCTCTTTAGCCGATCCCCGCCGGGGCGGGGACAAGTCGGGGCTCCCTCCCCGCATGGCGTGAGGACCAAGCCGAGCGCGGCGCGCGAGGATGGGGACATTTCATCGATTCGGCGCCGGGTCGTTCTCGACCATGCCGGGCTCGCGGCGTGTTCGGCATCGAACCGGTTCCGCGGAAAACCGAACGGCCTCGGCGGGTTGCGGAGACGGCTTCATCTCGAGCAACACCGCTTCGGACGTCCCCCGAGCAGCCGCGGCGCGCGGCTCATTCTCTTCCCGCCACATTGCGCCTTTCGCCCTTTCCCCCTATATCCGGCGCGTTCCTGATTTCGCCGGTCTTGTTTGCTGCCCCTCCGGGGAACTTCCAAGCCAACGCCGAATTCGGAAGGGCGGAGGCGATGGTCGCCGGCCGCCGCGCGACACGCGCGTTTCTCGAGGAGACAGCCATGCCGACAGGCACCGTGAAATTCTTCAACGCAACCAAAGGCTTCGGGTTTATCGCCCCGGACGACGGCGCCAAGGACGTGTTTGTGCACGTCTCCGCGCTGGAGCGCGCCGGCATCCCCTCCCTGCAAGAGGGCGACAAGGTGAGCTTCGAGGTGGTGATGGACCGCGGCAAGCCCGCCGCGTCCAACATCCAGATGGAGTAGGCCCGAAGCAGGCCGAAACGACCGCCCGGCGCCGCATCCGCGCCGGGCTTTTTCCTCCATGCGAGCGGCTGCAGAGCAGCCGAGGAGAGCGCGATGGGCTTCCGGCCCCCCAACTACCGCCAGCAGCGTGGCGACCGCGACCGCGCCAAGCAGCAGAAGAAGCAGGAGCGGCTGCAGCGCCGCGAGGACGAAGCGCAGAAGCGGCGGGAGGAGCGCGACGCGCTGCTTGGCCCCCACGCGGACGCCGAGGCGCCGCCTCCGCCCGCGACACCGCCCGCGATACCAACGGAGAACGAGTGATGGCCCGCAGAAAACCCAAGCAGGTGAGCGGCGTCGTCCTCTTTGATGTGCTTTACGAGGACGGCAGCCGCGCCTCCAACCGCAAGGTTCCGGCCGCGCTTCTGGGCGGTCTCGACGGCGACGACCCGGCGCTGACCTTCCTCATGGACCAGGACCGCAAGATCGCTGAGCTGTCCGGCAAGGCCCCGCGCGCCGTCAAGAAGGTCGCGCGCACTTCGGCCAAGCGGCGCGAGGTGAGTGCGGCCGCGCCGCGCGGAAAGCTCCGCGGCCAGGCGGCGTAGGCGCCGGCCGCGCCGGTCGCCGCGAGCCGGGCCTTCTGATCCCCGGCCCGCCCCCGAAGGTTAATAGCAGCGGCGAGATTGCCTCCCGCCTCCAATGCTTTACGGCATTGCAGCCATGCGCGTGTTGCAGTGCACAATGTCCCAGCGGGCACCTATATCCGGCGCAAGCGAGCACACGCATCGTGCGGTGCCAAGAAGGACGAACCACTATGTCGCGCAGCGCAAACTCGATCTTGACCCGCTACCGCCGCTGGCGGCGTTACCGGGCGACGGTGCGCGAGCTTGAGCAGCTTTCCACGCGCGAGCTGAGCGATCTCGGCATCTTCCGCAGCGATATCAGCCGTTTGGCGCGCGAAGCGTCGCGGCTCTGACCGAGGTCTAAGAATCTCTGCGGCAAAGGCCGGGGCACCAGCCGCCGCCGGCCCTTTCGCGCCTTCGCAACCAACGCAAAGCTAGGATGCTTCCGCGCCCTCCCGCGAGCGGCGCCATTCCGCGAGCGGCTGGATAACGGGCGGCTCCCCGTTCGCCCGCGGCCAGGAATCGATCGCCCATTTCTCGCCGCTCGCCTTGACGGAGACGACCGCGGTGGCATGCGGGTAGCGCCCGTCGAGGAAGAAGCCGCGAGAAGCCGGCTCTTCGACCGCGTGGTGCTTTAGAAAGCCATGGGCGGTCAGGAGCACGAGCAAGCTGGTGGTGTTGGTGGCCTCGTCGATGCAGTCCATCTGGTCGGCGCTGCCCTGGCCGAACTGCATGCCAGGTCGGTCGTTGCTGGTCCCGATCCGTGCGCCAACGATCAGCTCAAACGTCTGCACCGCGCGCGATATCGCTCGCCGCTCCGCCTCCGCATCGGCAGCGCCGCGGAGGTCCCCCGCGATCCTGGCAATGTCGCCTGAGCTGAATTTGACTGGCGTGATGATCCGGCAGGTATAGCCGTGGCAGACGTGGACGCGATCGCCTTCCGGCGCTCGGCCGTGCCCGCGGCTGTACCAGTCGATGGCGAACGCGCTGCTTCCCGCGAGAGCCAGAACGAGAACCACAGGAAGACGCGCCAAAGCAAATAACCACATGCTCATGCCCTAGCAGGTGATCTCCGAGCCGCAACCCCCGCGCCGCACCCGGCGCTTGGGTCGAACCGCCGGATTCCGGCGTTCCGGTTCCTCTTGAGGCCAATTCCTTGAGGAAGTGTTTGAACGGGGCAACAGGTGCTGCGGCCCCGGAGCTGCTGGACAGGCCTTCGCGGGCTCTCCGGCGTCTCAGAGAGCGGGAGCCGTCCGGCTGTCGTCACCCTTGGCCCGTGCAAGGCTGAGGCGCCATGACCTTCGGCCAAACGGCCAAGCCCGCGAACGGCCCGCTCACTGCCCTTGCCGTGCGGGCGCCGCTCGTCCCATATCGGCGGCATGCGACAGGAAGCTTCGCCAGTACATGTAATCGGGGGTGGCCTAGCGGGCTCTGAGGCGGCCTGGCAGCTCGCCGTGGCGGGTTTTCCGGTTGTCCTCCATGAGATGCGCCCCGCGGCAATGACGCCAGCGCACCATACAGCCCACTTCGCCGAGCTCGTCTGCTCGAACTCATTCCGCTCGGACGATGCGGAGACCAGCGCCATCGGCCTGCTTCACGCAGAAATGCGACGCGCGGGATCGCTCATCATGCGAATCGGCGACGCGCACCGGCTCCCCGCTGGCGGCGCGCTCGCGGTCGATCGCGATGGCTTCTCCGCTTCCGTCACCGCAGCGCTCCGAACACATCCGGCAATCCGCACCGAGACGGCAGAGGTCGCGGAACTGCCGCCGCGCGAGTGGGGCCCGACTATCGTCGCCACAGGCCCCCTCACCTCGGCCTCACTTGCCGCGTCAATCAAGCAGGCGACGGGCTCCGACAGCCTCGCCTTCTTCGACGCGATCGCGCCCATCGTCTATCGTGAGACGATTGACATGGACGTCGCCTGGTTCCAGTCGCGCTACGACAAGCCGGGGCCGGGCGGCACCGGCGCCGACTACATCAACTGCCCGCTCGACAGCGACCAGTACTATACCTTCGTCGATGGCCTGAATGCCGCTGAAAAGACCGCATTTCACGATTGGGAGGAGGACACGCCCTATTTCGACGGCTGCCTGCCGATCGAGGTGATGGCGGAGCGCGGGCCCGAGACGCTGCGGCACGGGCCGATGAAGCCCATGGGCCTCACCAACCGGCACAGGCCGGACGAGAAGGCCTACGCGGTGGTGCAACTCCGGCAGGACAACACGCATGGCACGCTGTTCAACATGGTGGGCTTCCAGACGAAGATGAAGCATGGAGAGCAGGTCAGGCTGTTCCGCACGATTCCTGGGCTGGAGGCGGCGGAGTTCGCGCGGCTGGGCGGCGTGCACCGCAACACGTACCTCAACTCTCCTCGGCTCCTGGATCAGACGCTCAGCCTAAAGGGTTTTCCGCATATCCGTTTCGCCGGGCAGATCACCGGCTGCGAAGGCTACGTGGAGTCGGCGGCAATCGGTTTGGTGGCGGCGAGGTTCGCCGCGGCGGAGGCGCTCGGCAAGGCTGCAAAGCTGCCGCCCCTGACGACCGCACATGGCGCTCTCCTGGCCCATGTCACCGGCCGCTTGGCGGTAGCGGGCGAGGCCCGGAACTTCCAGCCGATGAACGTGAATTTCGGGCTCTTTCCCCCGATCGAGCAGCCCCTCAGGGATGCGAACGGTGCCCGGCTGAGAGGCAAGGCGAAGACCGTCGAACGGAAGCGCGCGCTGACCCGCCGGGCGCTCCGCGACTTCGAGCTTTGGATTGGGGAGCTCGACCAGCTCGCCGCCTGAGTCCCGTTGCCCAATCCGCGGACTATGCCCTCCGCGCCGAGGTGCTTCGCCGATGGAACAATCGCGCCGAGGTGATGCGCAGCAGGCTTTCAAGATTCGACAGTCGCGCTTCGTATCCTATGAGGGCGGGTCCCAGACGCTCGATCCGCCTCAGCAGAGGTTCGACGACCGCAAGCGGTAGAAAGGCCGGTTGCACGTGCGCTGGGAGAGTAGCGACACGCTTCCGCGCTTCCTCATGATGGTGGCGGGCTGCTGCCGCAAGTATGCCGACAACTCGATGTAGGGCGGACGGAGCCGAAGGCGCGAACACATCCGAAGCCGATAGTCCTTCGCTGGCGAGGATGTCCGCAGGAAGGATCGATCGGCCCCGCGCACGATCCGACGCAAAGGCGGAAAGCCGGCGCGCGATCCCGTACGCCAATCCGGCATGACCGGCTGCGTCCGCCGTAGCCGAGCCCGCACCGCAGGCAACGGCCGCCATTTGGAAGACAGCCGACTCCGTTTCGCCGATCTGTCCCTCAAGGTCGGTCAATGTGGCGGGCGGATCAGAATAGAGATCCGCGGCCCGCGCCTCGATCAGCGCCTGGAAAGGCGCGAGCGGAAGCGAATGGCGGTCGATCAGATGGGCGACAGCTCGCACGGCGGGGGCACCCGCCCTGTCAGGCGCCGCGGCCGCGAGCTCTTCGCTCCACCACCTGAGCCGTATCTCGCCGAGCTGAGGCTCGGTGACGATGTCCAGAACCCGCGCAATCTCGGCCGCGAAGCCATAGATGGCAAAGAGATCGTCGCGAACGTCCAGAGGAGCGAACAGCGTCGCATAGTAGCGCGGGCGGTCATGCGCGCGGACCAACTGCATTAGGTAGGCGACGTCGTCGTTTGATGTATCTCGTCCCACCATGCGTGCTCCAGCCGACTTCAGCGAGTTTGTCGGCTTAGCCCCTCTTCAGGGTAGGTCGACTCCGCCGGCGAACCGAGTGAGGCAGATTTCGAGAGGAAGCAGCTCCGCGCGTTCCCCTGAGCCTTCTGCGCCTAACGACTTGAAAAGTCCGAGCTCCCTCAATGCCAGACTACGCGGAATCCAGCTATCGGATGCTTTCCACTGCGATCAACGCGGCGGCAACCTGGCGCTCCTCCGAAAGGAGCACATTGTAGGTGCGGACCGCCGCGCCAGTCGCCATGGGATCAGGATAAAGGCCCGCAGCCTCCAGCGCAGAGCGCGTTTCCGGCGAGAGCGAAACCATCCCCGCGCCAGTGCCCATCAGCAGCACGTCAATGGCATTCGCCTCCTCCACGAGCCGGGCGATGCTCGCCGGAGTGATCTCCGCCGGGGTTCGAGCCGCCCATGCCTCAATGCCGCTTGGCAACGCAAGAATTGAGCCGCGGTGCGACATGTCGGCGAAGCGGAAGCCGCCATTGCCGTAGGCGTCGATGGGCGCGCGGCCCGGAAAGCGGGCCGGCTCCATAAGAAAGCCGCCGCCGCTTTCGGTCATCGCTCAGGCCTTCGCAGGGCTTGCGGCTGGCGTCCCGGCCTGATGGCGGATGCGGAAGTAAACTAGGATCGGACCGCCGATGAAGATCGATGAGTAGGTGCCGACGAAAATGCCGAAGATCATTGCCGCCGTGAAAGAGCGGATCACCGCGCCTCCAAAGAAAAACAGCGCGAAGAGCACGATCAGAGTGGTCACCGACGTCATGAGGGTGCGGGACAAGACCTGGTTGATGGCGGTGTCGATGATCTCGCCCACCGGCATCTGTTTGTGCCGTCGCAGCACTTCCCGGATGCGGTCGAATACAACGACCGTGTCGTTGAGAGAGTAGCCGACGATGGTAAGGATCGCCGC
>CAZARE010000045.1:0-9114 GCA_964487455.1 uncultured Propylenella sp. | reverse complement strand
GAACTGCGCGGGCCGCGCGGCAGGCGCCTGGATGTCGGCGATCTCGCCGACCAGCCGCCACAGCCGCTGTACAAAGCGCCAGGCGCCCTGCACGCCTTCCTCGGTCCAGATCACGTCGCGCTCCGGCGGCGAGTCGGACAGCATGAACCAGCGCGCGGTGTCGGCGCCGTAGGAGCCGATGATGTCGTCCGGGTCGACGGTGTTCTTCTTCGACTTCGACATCTTCTCGATCGCGCCGATCTCGACCGGTGCGCCGGTCGTGGCAAGCGTCGCGATGCGCTTGTCGCCGGAGGTCTCGATCTTGACCTCGGCCGGCATCACCCATTCGCCTTTTGCGTCACGGTACGTCTCGTGCACCACCATGCCTTGGGTGAACAGCCCGGCGAACGGCTCGTCGAGCCCGGCGTGGCCGGTCGCCTTCATGGCGCGGGTGAAGAAGCGCGAGTAGAGCAGGTGCAGGATCGCGTGCTCGATGCCGCCGATGTACTGGTCGACCGGCAGCCAGGCATTGGCGGCGTCGGGATCAGTCGGCGCTTCGGCGTGCGGGGCGGTGAAACGCGCGAAGTACCAGGACGAATCGACAAACGTGTCCATCGTGTCGGTCTCGCGGCGCGCTGCCTGGCCACAGGCGGGGCAGTCGACATTCCGCCAGGTCGGGTGGCGGTCGAGCGGATTGCCGGGCCGGTCGAAGTCGACGTCGTCGGGGAGGCGCACCGGCAGGTCGGATTCCGACACTGGAACCGGGCCGCATGCTTCGCAGTGGATGATCGGAATCGGGCAGCCCCAATAGCGCTGGCGCGATATCCCCCAGTCGCGCAGCCGGTAGTTCACCTCGCGCATGCCCTCCGGCGCGTTGCCGACCGTGCGGCTCTCCAGACGCGAGGCGATTTCCTCCTTGGCCTCGGCGACGGTCATGCCGTCGAGGAAGGCTGAGTTGATCATTCGGCCGTCGCCGAGATAGGGCTCGTCCTGATCGGCGTAGGCCGCGGTCCACGCGGCGAGTTCGCCGCCCTCAAGAACCTCCTCCGGCGCGACGACCGGGATGATCCTGAGGCCGTATTTCTTGGCAAAGTCGAAGTCGCGCTGATCGTGGCCCGGGCAGCCGAAGATGGCGCCGGTGCCGTAGCCCATCAGCACGAAATTGGCGACGTAGACCTTCAACACGCGATCGTCGAAGGGATGCCGCACAGTCAGTCCGGTGTCATAGCCCTTCTTCTCCGCCGTCTCGATCGCTTCGGCCGATGTGCCGAGCGTGCGGCACTCCTGGATGAAGGCCGCCAGCTTTGGGTCGGTCTCTGCCGCGGCCGCGGCAAGAGGATGGTCGGGCGACACCGCCATGAACGACGCGCCAAATAGCGTGTCGTGCCGCGTGGTGAAAACCTCCAGCGCGGCATCCCCGGTCGGCGGCTTCTTCTCGAAGGCGAACCGGATGCGCAGGCCTTCCGAGCGGCCGATCCACTTTCGCTGCATGGTGCGCACGCGGTCCGGCCAACGGTCGAGGCCGTCTATGGCCTCCAGCAGATCCTCGCTGTACTGGGTGATCCTGAAGAACCATTGCGTCAGCTCGCGCTGCTCGACGGGAGCGCCGGAGCGCCACCCCTTGCCGTCGATTACCTGCTCGTTGGCGAGCACGGTCTGGTCCACCGGGTCCCAGTTGACCTTGGCTGTCTTGCGGTCGACAAGGCCAGCCTTGAGGAAATCGAGAAACAGCTTCTGCTGCTGCGCGTAGTAGCTCGGATCGCATGTGGCAAACTCGCGCGACCAATCGATCGACAGTCCCATCAGCTTCAGCTGGTCGCGCATCATGGCGATGTTGGCGTAGGTCCATTCCTTCGGATGGATCTTGTTCTGGATGGCGGCGTTCTCCGCCGGCATGCCAAAGGCGTCCCAGCCCATCGGGTGCAAGACGTTGCAGCCGCGGGCGCGCTTGTAGCGGGCCACGACATCGCCCATCGTGTAGTTGCGCGTGTGGCCGATATGGATGCGCCCGGAGGGATAAGGGAACATCTCCAGGACGTAGTATTTCGGCCGGGGATCGTCGGTCGGTGTTTCGAAAAGCCGCCGCTCGTTCCAGACGGACTGCCAATGCGCCTCGACGGCACGCGGATTGTAGCGCTCGGTGGACATCTAAGTTCAAAGCCGGCCGGAAAGCGGCGTGACCTTCACCAGAATTGCGGCAGACGGTCAACTCGGGCCGCGAATTGCGGCGGCTCGCCGCCCATGCTAGCCGCCCCAAAGGAGGGCAGCCGATGCCGGACGCCGCGACGCGGCTTGCCGCGGTCAAGAAGCGTATCGCTGAAGCGGCCGCGGGTGCCGGGCGAGATGCGGCGGACGTTCGGCTGATCGCGGTCTCTAAGACATTTGACGCCGCCGCGATCGACCCGGTGCTGACCGCCGGCCAGCGCGACTTCGGCGAGAACCGGGTGCAGGAGGCGCAGTCGAAATGGCCGGACCTTCGCCCGCGGTTCGCTGACCTTTCCCTGCACCTCGTGGGACCGCTGCAGACCAACAAGGTGCGCGACGCGGTCGCCTTGTTCGACGCCATCCATTCGCTCGATCGCGACAGGCTGGCGGCGGAGCTCGCAAAGGAGATGGCGCGACAGCGCCGTGCGCCTTCCCTTTTCGTTCAGGTCAACACCGGCGAGGAGCCGCAAAAGGCCGGCATCGGGCCGCAGGAGACCGAGGCGTTCGTGGAGCGGTGCCGAGAGGCATACGGGCTCCCGATCGAGGGCTTGATGTGCTTGCCCCCCCTCGACGACGACCCAGTTCCGCACTTCGAGATGCTGAAGCAGCTAGCCGGCAGGGTGGGGCTGGCTTCGCTATCCATGGGAATGAGCGCCGATTTCGAGGCCGCGATCGCGCACGGGGCAACGCATATCCGTGTCGGGACCGCGATTTTCGGGGAGCGGGACTGAGGCCAGCCCTCCGGTTCCAGCGCCTTTTCGAAGTCGCGTTCCGGCTAATGCCGGAGCGGTGCTTAGCCGATCCTTAAGTCCCTTGGGCGATTATGGCGCTCAGCTGGAACTGTCCCCGCCGGACCGGCGGGGCGGGCGCGCCTCGACGCGCGACCCGATTTTCGTGGGGCACGCATCGTGCAAGCAAGTCAAGCCGCCGTTCAACAGGCCGGGCCGGTCTTTCAGCAGCACCGCGCTTCTGCGCAGGCGCCGTCGCTCGGACACGTCGTTTCCGTCAGCGGCTCCCGAGCGGTGGTCGCCGTTCATTCCCCCGGCGAGCGGCATCGCAGCGACCCGCTTTCGGTCGGCAAGCTGCTGACGATCGAAGCGGGGCGTTCGCGCTCGGTGGCCCTGATCTACGAAGCGGAAGCGGGGGGGCCGAGCCAGCCCGCCGTCATGCTGGCGAGGGTCGAGCTGCTCGGCGAGATCCGTCCCGCGGAAGACTCCGGCCGCGCCTATTTCGACCGTGGCATCAGAACCTATCCCTCCGTTGGCGCGGCTGCCTACGAGATCGATCCGTCGGCCCTGGAGACCATCTATCAGTACGAGGGAAAGCAGACGATCACCATCGGCAACCTGACGCAGGACGAACGCATCAGGGCCACGCTGCAGGTTCAGGACCTGCTGCAGAAGCACTTTGCCGTCCTGGGGACGACCGGTTGCGGCAAGTCGAGCGCGGTTGCGCTCATCCTCGATCAGATCATGAGTGTCACCGAGGCGACGCGCGTCCTACTGATCGACCCGCACAACGAATACAAGGCCGCTTTCCGGGGCGCGGCGGAGGTCATCAGCCCGCGCAATCTCAACCTGCCGTTCTGGCTCTTCAATTTCGAAGAAATCGTCGACGTCGTCTACCGCCGGCGGCCGGGCGTATCAGAGGAGATCGACGCGCTCGCCGACCTCATCCCGCTGGCGAAGGCGCGCTATGCGCAAAACGCGGAGCAAAACAACATGCTGCTGCGCCGGGATCCCGACGCAGGCGGCTTCACTGTCGATTCGCCGGTTCCTTACCGGATGCATGACGTGCTGGAGATGATCGATGAGCAGCTCGGCCGGCTCGACAACAAAGAAGAGCGGCCGAAGCTGCGGCGCCTCAAATCGCGCGTCGAATCGGTCCTGCATGACGCACGCTATCAGTTCATGTTCTCAAGCCGGACCATCGAAGACACTATGGCCGATATCTTGAGGACGCTGTTCCGCATCCCCACCGAGGGAAAACGCATCACCATCCTGGAGCTTGCAGGTTTCGCGCCTGAGGTCGTCGACGCGGTCGTATCCGTGCTCTGCCGCCTAGCTTTCGATGTCGGCGTGTGGGGCGGAGGGCGCGTGCCGCTGCTGGTCGTATGCGAGGAGGCGCACCGCTATGTGCCGGCCGACAAGCGGCTTGGCTTCGGTCCGACACGGCGCGCGATCTCGCGCATTGCCAAGGAGGGGCGTAAGTACAGCGTCTACCTCGGCCTGGTTACGCAGCGTCCGGCAGAGCTGGACCCGACCATCCTGTCGCAATGCAGCACCATCTTCGCGATGCGCATGGCCAACGAGACCGACCACGGGATCATCCGCTCCGCAGTGAGCGACGCCGCGGCGTCGACCCTCGCTGCGTTGCCATCGATCGGCAACCGCGAAGCCATCGCCTTCGGCGAGGCGGTGTCGATGCCGATGCGCGTGCGGTTCTCCGAAGTTCCGAGCGATCAGCTACCGGCGAACAGGCTCCCAAGCCTCCGCGCGACGCTCACGGAGGTGGAAACCAGCGATTTCGTGGAAGAGGTGGTCAGGCGCTGGCGGACGGTGGCGCGGCGCGAGCGCTAGGGGGCGCGCGTGGCGCAGTGCCGGGTCGGCCGACCCGAGCTGCTCCGAGCCGCTTGCCCCTACGATACTCTCGCGGCCTCGCGGGCGAGCCGCTGAATCTCCACGGGCCTGATTCCGAGCTCGCTCAACTGGCGCGCCGACAGGCTCCGCAGCTCGCGAAGGGTGGTGCGATAGCGACGGCTTGAGCGCCAGCGGCGGAACGTCTCCGTCATGACACTCTCCATTCCTCCTGGGCGAGGCTTCGGCGGCGAGCCGAGCTTTGCCCTTCCATAGGCGAAGATTAGCGATCGATGTGTTTCCGGCGCTTTGCGCGACGCCGCTTTATTGACTTCGCCAAGGCGCGAAAATGGTTTCGTCGCCGCGCCGGCCACGAAACACGCGATGGGAGCTATTCAATCCACAGGCCTCGTGACTTGTGCCAGCCTTCGATCGATTCCTTCGAATAACCGTCGAAAACCGCGTCGTTGGGGCCGATGTCGGGCTTCACCCAATCAGGTTTGAAGGCGAGCATCAGGTGCACGCGTTCCGGCGGTCTTGGGAGCTCCGTGTCGATGGCGGAGGCGAAGGGGTGGACGAGCTCCGGCCAGGTCGGGTCGTAGAGCCAAAGCGCTGAGGCGCATTTCGTGCAGAAATGGCGTTGGCCCGAGCTTCGCTCGCAATGGCCGTCTTGGTCGATCTCGGCGCGATAGATGCCGTGCGCCTCGCCTCGTTCGACCTCCAAGGTGGCGGCGTCGCCCATCAGGTTGATGGCGTAGCCTCCGCCACCCGCCGTCTTGCGGCAGATCGAGCAGTAGCAGAGCTGGTACGGATAGGGCGTGTGGGTCGCCAGGGAAAACCGCACCGCTCCGCAGCGGCAGCTCCCTTCCAGCTGCATCGGCATGGAGCGTCGATCCGCGTCGTTCCGATTGCGCTATTGTGGCGGCGCGGGAAACTGGACGAACGGCCCTTCCGGCTCCTCGCCGGGCGGAACGTATTCCGGCGCCGGCTCGCCCAGATCTTCGAACGACGTGACGTAGCGGTGAAGCGAGCGAATGTCGGTCTCGGTCATGGCGTGGATATTGAACCACGGCATGGGAGGACGGGTCTCGAACGTCCTGGCGATCTCGAGCCATTCATCCTCGGTCATCTCGCTGAGGCTCAACCGGAGATTTGGCGGGTAGGTGGTGCCCCATGGCCCACGCCAGCCGAGGATGTCGCCCTTCAGCCACTCCTCCTCCGGCACGTTGCCGCCAGCCTCTGCGTAGCCGGCGGTATGGCAGTCGTTGCAGCCGCCGATCACGACCACATAGCGCCCCCGCTCGACGGAGGGCTCATCCTGCGCAAATGCGGGCAGCGGCAGGCACACCGCCAGCCCGACAATCAAAGCTCTCCAATCCATAGGCGTCTTCCCCGTGTCCATTCATCGATTGGGAATGTCCTTCGCGCCGGACGCTAATACGGATCGCGAACCGCGCCAACCGTCGGCTTCATGCCGCGGAATGCGCCGGGGCTGCGGTGCGACCAGGAAGAGCGGCCTCGGTCCCGCGGCGGCGAGCAGGAGCGCGAGATGGCGGCGTTCAAGCGCGATGCAACCTGCCGTCGGCGCGTATCCCGGCCGGCTGAGGTGGAGAAAGATGGCGCTGCCCCGGCCGCTCGCGCGAGGCGAGACGTTCCAGTCGAGCACGCCTACGACGTCATAGAGATGATCCTCGCGCCACATGGACTCGTGAGCGGCGGCGCTCGGGAGCCGGACGGGGCGGTTGTAGCGGCCGTGGCGCGCGTCCTCGCACCATCCGTCCCAAGGGCGAAGCGGCAGGACCGGGAGCGGGGTGGGCGGGCGCGCGAGGCGGTCGCGCCTGACGTAGAGGTAGAGGAGACGATGGCGCCCCGCCGGCGTGGCGCCGTCTCCCTCGCGCTTCAGATGCGTCACGCCGGCGCGGCCGAGTGCGCATGGGAAGCTGAGCGAGCCGCAACGGACGATGCCGCGGTGTTTCTCACGCGGCCATGACAAGACCGTGATCGGGCGCAATTGCCCTCCTGTGCCGCGTCTGCTTTTTCTTTGGCGCGCTCGCATGAAGCTTCCTTCGGGCGTTGGACAAATGTGGCACGCACTGGCGCTCTAGCCTAATCTTGTGCCAGTAGGAGGCGCGAGGCCATTCATGACATCCCGCAAGATCCTCATCGTCGACGACGACGCCGATCTGAGCGAGGCTTTGATCGAACAATTGTCGCTTTACGACGAGTTCGAGCTCAGCCACGCCGCGACCGCTTCGGCGGGGCTGGCCGCGGCGCGCGAGAGCCACGTGGACCTGGTGATCATGGATGTCGGGTTGCCGGACATGGACGGCCGCGAAGCGGTGAAGCTCCTGCGCAAGGGCGGCGTCAGGGCGCCGATCATCATGCTTACCGGCCACGACACCGATTCCGACGCGATCCTCGGATTGGAGGCGGGCGCCAACGACTATGTCGTGAAGCCGTTCCGCTTCGCGGTGCTGCTGGCGCGCATCCGCGCGCATTTGAGGCAGCACGAGCAAAGCGAGGACGCGACCTTCTCTATCGGCCAATACACGTTCCGACCGGCCGCCAAGATGCTCGTCGACGCCTCGGGCGGCAAGATACGCCTCACCGAGAAGGAGACCGCGATCCTCAAATATCTCTATCGGGCAGGAGACAGGATCGTGACACGGGACGTGCTGCTTTCAGAGGTTTGGGGGTATAATTCAGGTGTCACGACGCACACACTGGAGACGCACATCTACCGGCTGAGGCAGAAGATCGAACGGGATCCCTCGCATGCGGAGCTGCTGATCACCGAATCGGGCGGCTATAAGCTGGCGCGGTAGGACGATGTCCGTTTCGCTCGAATCCGACGTGGACGTGCTGCGGCGTATCCCGTTCTTTCACGGGTTCTCCGTCGAGCACCTCAAGCTCATCGCATTCTCAGCGGAAAGCCGCTCGCTGCCGGACAAGCTTCTGCTCTATGACGAAGGCCAGCTGTTGCATTCGGCGTACGTGATCGTGTCCGGTCTGCTCAAGGGAACGCGCAAGGCGAAGGACGGTGAGCGCGTGGCGAGCCGGGATATCGGCCCCGGCGCGATGCTGGGCGAGCGTGCGCTCATTCTCGATGTGCGCGCCGAGGAGGCGGTCAGGGTGGAAAGCCGCGCTCGCGTGCTGCAGATTCGCAAAGTCATGTTCCGCCGGCTGCTGCAAGAATATCCGGAAATCGCGCTGGCGCTCCGCTCGCGCCTCACGCGCAACGTGCTGCAGGCGGCCGCCGATATCGCCGCGGTGGGCGATCGGCTGAAGGCACTGGAGCTCTAGGCGAAGACGGCCATCACCGGCACATGGTCGGACGGCCGCGTCCACGAGCGCGCCTGCCTGAGCACCGCCAGCGATCTGGCTTGCGGCACAAGGTCGGGCGTTACCCAGATGTGGTCGAGCCGGCGCCCGCGGTTGTTCTTGGTCCAATCGGGCGAGCGGTAGCTCCACCAGGTGAACAGCTTCTCTTCCGGCGGCACGAAGTGGCGCATCAGGTCGACCCAGCCCCCAGCCGCGCGCACGCGCTCCAGCCCCTCGGTCTCGACCGGTGTATGGCTGACCACTCTCAGGAGCTGCCGGTGCGACCACACGTCCGTCTCCAGGGGCGCAACGTTCAGATCCCCGACAAGGATCGAGCCCGGCAGAGCGACCGCGTTCATGCATCCATGCATCTCCTCGATGAAGGAGAGCTTGTGAGCGAACTTCGGATTCAGCGACGGGTCCGGCTCGTCGCCCCCCGCCGGCACATAGAAGTTATGGATGGTGATCGGCCGACCGCGATGCTCGATTGTTGCGGCGATGTGGCGCGCATCCTCCTTGCCGCAGAATTGCCGTCTGTCGACCGAGGCAAGCGGTCGGCGGGAGACGATGGCGACCCCGTGATAGCCTTTCTGACCGTGGATCGCGACATGCCGGTAGCCTACCTGGCGAAGCGCCTTGAGCGGAAAATTTCCGTTCACGCATTTCGTTTCCTGCAGGCACAGGACGTGCGGCCGATAGGTCCCGAGAAAGTGACGCACCAGATCGATGCGAAGCCGAACGGAGTTGATGTTCCAGGTCGCGACGGTAAGGGGCATGGAGCGCAAGCGTTTGAAAGCTTTCCTGATCGGGGCGGCGCCGGGTTGAGTCCAGCGCCCGGCGGCCCTCTCCACATGAAAAGCGCCCGGTCCTTGTGAGACCGGGCGCGGCGGTTTTCACCGAAGAACGGTGCAGGCGGCTCCCGCGAGACGGGGGGCGTGAATCGCGGGGCCACCGTTCCGCCTGGGTACAAGTTGGGAACCCGCGGGCGGAGTTCAAGCCCGGGCTGAGCGTTGCCGGCGGCAGGGGAGGACCT
>CAZARE010000044.1:0-10514 GCA_964487455.1 uncultured Propylenella sp. | reverse complement strand
GAGCCTGGTGTCCGTTAACGAATTTCCCTCTTGCGCCCGAGGGGCGAAGCGCATACATCCGCGGTGCCCAAATTCGCACGTGCCTGTGGTCGCCTTACGAACGAGACGGCGGCTTAAAGCAACGACGGTGGCGGGCTTTTTTGGTCTCTGTCGGCCCTCCAAAGGCCGGCGACACTGAAGAGGCACACACTCTCATTGCCGGCGTGCGGATCGGGATTTCCCGTTCCAATCGAAGGTTCATCCGCAGGCGGAGCCTGCATTGAACCGCTCGGCGCGAACCACCCGGCTCTTGCCGGTTGGGGGATCCAGCGGCGCTGATCCGTCTCCATCTCGGGTCAATCGCCGACGCAGGACTCCCGGGCTGAAACGCTTGGACACGGGGGGTTGACCCTATGATGACCGACCGCATTCGCTCGTTTTTGAACGAGCGACGACCCGACGGCCCCTGCCTCGTCGTCGACCTCGATGTCGTGCGCGAGAACTACCGCTCCTTCACGCACGCATTGCCGGACAGCCGCATCTTCTACGCGGTGAAGGCCAATCCGGCCCCCGAAATCCTCAACCTTCTCGCCTCGCTCGGCTCCTCCTTCGATGCCGCCTCGGTGCCGGAGATCGAGATGGTGCTCGCCACCGGCGCCACTCCCGACCGCATCTCCTATGGCAATACTATCAAGAAGGAGCGCGACATCGCCCGCGCCTACGAGCTCGGCATTCGCCTTTTCGCCGTCGATTGCATTGAGGAGGTCGAGAAGATCGCCCGCGCCGCGCCGGGCACACGCGTGTTCTGCCGTATCCTCACCGATGGGGCCGGCGCGGAATGGCCGCTCAGCCGCAAGTTTGGATGCGTGGCGGGCGAAGCGGTCGACATTCTCGCCCACACGCGCGCGCTCGGCCTCGTGCCTTGCGGCGTCTCCTTCCATGTCGGTTCGCAGCAGACCGATGTCGGTGCTTGGGACCGGGCCCTTGCCGATGCCGGAGCCGTCTTCCGTGCCGCCTCGGAGCGGGGCATGCATCTTTCGATGCTCAATCTCGGTGGCGGCTTTCCCACCCGCTACCTCAAGGACGTGCCGGCGGCGCACGAATATGGCCGCGCCATCTTCCGGGGACTTCGGCGGCATTTCGGAAACCGCATTCCCGAGACGATCATCGAGCCGGGGCGCGGCATGGTCGGGGATGCCGGCGTGCTGAAGGCCGAGGTCGTGCTCATCTCGAAGAAGTCCCGGGAGGACGACTTCCGCTGGGTCTATCTTGATGTCGGTAAGTTTGGTGGTCTTGCCGAAACGATGGACGAGGCGATCCGCTATCCCATCGTGACGCCGCGCGCCGGCGCGAGAGGGCCATGCGTGGTCGCCGGGCCCACGTGCGACTCCGCCGATGTACTCTACGAGCGGACGCCCTACGAGCTGCCGCTCTCCCTCACCATCGGCGACGAGGTCCTGATCGAAGGCACGGGCGCGTACACCACCACCTATTGCTCGGTCGCCTTCAACGGTTTCGCCCCGCTGCCGTCGTTTGTCATCTGAGCGTGAGCGCAGGTCCTCTTTTCAGGAGGGATTCCGACTAGTATAAAGGTCAGTTATATTGACCTAAGTGAACCCTCTATGAGCCTTGAGCAGCTCATCGCGTTTGCCGTCTTTGCGTTCGTAACCTCCATCACGCCGGGGCCGAACAACGTCATGCTGACGGCGACCGGCGCCAATGTGGGGGTGCGCCGTGGGCTGCCGCACGTGCTCGGCGTCTCGCTCGGTTTCGCGCTGATGATCTTCCTGTTCGCGGCCGGCATCGGCACCGCTTTGCTTGATAGCCCGGCGGCGATGCGCATGCTGCGCGTCGTCGGCGTTGCCGTCCTCCTATGGCTCGCCTGGAAGATCGCCAGCACTGGCCGCGCCAAAAGCGGGATGCGGCAGCGCCCGATCGGCTTCTGGGAGGCCGCGGCGTTCCAATGGGTAAACCCGAAGGCATGGCTTATCTGCGCCAGCGCAGTCGGAAGCTTTCTTCAGGCCGGGAGCGCCGAGGCGATTCCCCAGGCCGCGCTCTTCAGTGCGATCTTCATAGCAGTCGGCATGCCCTGTATGTTCGCCTGGCTCGGCTTCGGCGCCACGATGCAGCGTTTCCTTCGGAGCGACCGGGCTCTCCACGGCTTTAACATCGCGATGGGCTTGCTGCTCGCTGCGTCGGTGCTCTTGCTTATCTAGGCTCTGCCGGACTGCTGGGGGTCCGAGACACGGCGAAGCTTCGCCCTGTCCCGGGCAACTCGGCGGAGACGAGATTGGGATCCTGCACCAGATAGAACTCGCGGACCGGCGTCGGATCGGTGATGGTGACGCGAAAAGTGACCGTTTCACCCGGATCAACCGATCCGCCCTGGAACGTGATGCGGTCGTAGGGTTCGAAGCGGCGCTCATTCATGCTGAAGGCATCGGATTCCACGTCGGTGGGGCTGGCGCCAAACTGCTTGAACGATAGCCCGTCGCTGTACGGGCTCGGCTTCCCCAATATCTCCTGCAATTCCATCTCGAAGCCATCCCAGACCCGATTGGATCGGTTGAGGACCCGCTTCACCAGCGTCAGGGCCTGAGTCGGACGCGCCTCCGCGCCCGAACGATTATGGCGGCGGATGACGAGTGTGACGGGTCCAACGCTTGGAAACTCCTCGACCACCACGACGGGGTCGTCCGAGGTGCCTAATCCCGAGGCGGAAAGGAGGCGAAAGCTGCCGAGCTCATCGCTGAAGGAGTACTCACCGGCGAAGAATTCCGCGCCCGCGGCGACGCTCGCGAAGCCCGCCGCCGCGATCAGCGCGGCAAGCTGCGGAAGCAAGGAACAGGTCGGGCGCGTCGACATCTCTCTTCTTCGGAGAAGCCTGCCCGAGGCTCGTATGTGACACAAGCGGGGGCTGCGTATGGTCAGTCGGCCATTGTCTCGATGGCGGCGAAGGCCTGCGGGCCCTCTTCATCCTCGAATGGTGTGGCGACTTCGACAAACGTGTCGGGGTAGAAGCCGTTGAAGCGAGTGCGCAGACCGAGACTGTAAGCGCCGATATGGCCGATCTCGACCCAGTCGCCGGTATCGGCAGTCTCCGGGAGCCAGAAGGGCCGCGAGAGAATATCGACTGAATCGCAGGTGGCGCCGCAGACCTTGAACGGCACCAGCCTCTCCAGGCTCCCGGTCCGGCGCTTCCGCGCCGGATCGAGGATGAGCCGGGCTGGAAGCGTGATCTTTCCGGTCCAGGAATCCGACAGCGAGCCCCAGATGCCGTCATTGATGTAGAGCCGCCTCCCCTTCTTCAACAGGACGCGGACGATCACCGACAGCGAGCGCGCGACGATCACCCGGCCCGGTTCCGCGATCAGCGGCAGGTCGGAGAAGCCCCATTCGTCTATGTCGCGTCTGAGCTCGGCCATCAGGTCGGGAAGCTCCGGCATCTCCACCTGCCTGCGACGCGGATCGCTGCCGTAGACGGCGGGAAAGCCGCCGCCCACGTCGAGCCCGGCGAGCGGCACGCCGGCGCGGCTGCGCACCCAATCGGCGGAAGCGAGGGCCCGCTCGTAGACCTTGGGGTCGCCGATCTGGCTGCCGACGTGAAAGGCGATGCCGACACGAAACCCGAGCCGGTTGATCCGTTGCAGCAGCTCTACGGCATGCGCCGGCGCTGCGCCGAATTTCTTCGACAGCTCGTAAGTTGCCGTGCCCTTGGTCTGCAGCCGCACGAACAGCGTGATCGTTGCCGGATCCAGGTCTAGCGCGCGGACGATCCGCAGAATCTTGGCGATCTCGTCCTCATGGTCGAGCGCCATCACACGGATTCCGTAACTTTCGAGCGCCAAGCGAATGTCGGACTGGGCCTTGACCGGATGCATGTAGAGCAGCTCGGCGTCCGGGGAGATGGCGCGGACCGCAGCGATCTCGCCCGGGCTCGCCACATCGAAGGCCCGCACGCCGGCTTCCGCCAGCGTCCTCAACACGAAAGGCTCGCCGTTGGTCTTGACCGCATAGGCGGTCTTGCCGGGGAAGCCCGCCATGAACGCCTTAGCATCGTCCTTGAGCACTTCTGGCCGAAAGCAATAGACGGGAACGTCGGGGCGAAGCGCGAGCGCCACGTCGTGCCCGGTGCCGAATCTGTCGATGGGAGCCTCCAAAATCCGTGCCTATCTGGTGGCGCACGCGTAACCTGCAAAGTCTCAGTTGCGCCGTCTTTTTAAGCGAGTCGGCCGTTCCTTGGCTGGGCGCGACGCACCTCTCATTGAGGCGGCCGCCGCTCTGCACGTAACCGCCGAAATGCCGGGCAAGGTGCCCTAAGCGCCGAAGCAAGAGCTTCGTATCAGCGCCCGCCCGTCGCTGCCCTTCCACGCCTGCCGAAAGCGCCGCGCCAGTTGTTGAGAACAACCGGTCGTCCACACCGGTGGACGCGGCCCGGCAGCCCCGAATATCTGGTTAACAGATTGATACATTTCACAAAAAATCAATTGATCCCCATATCGTTTGCGCCTTGTGCGACGCACCATACATTTTTGGTTCTGCGAACCTGGATTTCGCGATAATGTCGCCTGACGAAGCAGAGGGAGGCCACCTCCATGACCTTCATCAAGCCTCTGAGATTCTTTTTCGTCTGCGCCACGTTCGCGTTCCTCGGAGCGATTGTCTTCGGAGTGCTCTGAGTTCCGGTCGCCTATTATTGCCGCCGGCCGCGCCAATCATTCGACAGTCTTACGAAAGCAGCCGGCGGCTTCCTAACCGCCTAGCGTTAGGACGCCGATAGCCGCCTCAGGCGGCGAAAGCAGCGCTGGCGCCGTCGGCGACGATGCCGCACACTCGACAGATGGCCTCCGGCAGCTCCCAGCGGTTCAGCGTGTAGATGTGGAACGCATCCACGCCGCGCGCCATCAGGTCCGACATCTGTTCCGCCGCCACCGCCGCCGCCACAAGGCCATGCGTTGCGGAGTCCGGCTCGAGGCCTTCGAAGCGGCGCGCCAGGCTTGCCGGGATCGTCGCGCCGCAGCGTCCCGCGAAATTGCAGACGGACGGGAAGCGGTGGATGGGCATGATGCCTGGCACGACTGGGACCGAGATGCCGGCGCGCCGCACGCGCTCCAGGTACGCCTCGTAGACATCGTTGTCGAAGAAGAACTGCGTGATGGCGCGGTCGGCGCCGGCATCAACCTTGCGCTTGAGAACCTCGATCTCCGTTTCCCAGTCGGGGCTTTGCGGATGCCGCTCCGGGTAGGCGGACACCGATACGTCGGTCGCGCCGGCATGCTTCAGCGCATGCACCAGATCAGCCGTGTCCTGATAGCCCATGGGATGCTGCGTATAGGGTTCCGACAAGCCGCCGGGCGGATCGCCGCGTAGCGCCACGAAGCGCTTGACCCCCTGCTTGCGGAACCAGGCGATCACATGCGCCAGCGCCTCGCGGCTGGCGCCCGCGCAGGTGACGTGCGCGGCCGTGGCGAGCCTGCGGTCGAGCATGTGCCGAACCGTTCCGCACGATCGCAGCTGGTCGCTGCCGCCGGCGCCGTAGGTGACGGAGATGTAGCGCGGCCGGAAGCGCGTGAGCCGCGCCACCGACTCGTTGAGCATCGCGGTCTGCGCATCGTTCTTCGGCGGAAAGAACTCGAACGAGATCGCGGGCGGAGCTTTCGCTCCGTTGAGGCTTCGCTCCCTCACCCCCGCGCCTCCACTCTGTTCTGTACCGAGCTGGAAGCGCGACGGTCGAGCGCCGACCAGATCGTTACGGTGAGCCCGCCGGATTCGTCCTGCGGCGCAAGATCCTCCGCGGCGTCGAGCCGCAAACCGGCTGCGCCAACCCAGCGCTTTACCTGCGCATGCGTGAAGCCGAGCCTGCGGTGGGCGTGACTCTCCCGCAGATATTCCAGCTCGTGCGGCGCGAAGTCGACGACGAGCAAGCGTCCTCCTGCCGCCAGCGCGCCTGCCGCTTCGGCCAATGCGCGACCGGGTTCGTCGAGAAAGTGCAGTACCTGGTGGATAACCACGAGATCGAAGCTATCCCGGGGAACGGGAAGGTTCATGACGTCGCCGAGCCGTACCCGTGCCTTGTGGATGCCGGCGCGCTCCAGGTTGGCGCGCGCCACAGCCAGCATGGCGGGAGAAAGGTCAAGCCCGACCGCACGCTCGTAGCGGCCGGCAAAAAGCTCCAGCATGCGGCCGGTGCCGGTTCCGATGTCGAGCATAGCGCGAAACGGCCCGTCTCCCGCGCGCTGGAGGATAGCGGCCTCCACCTGCCGTTCGGGAACATGCAGCGAGCGTATCTCGTCCCAGCAGGCGGCGTGCTCCGAGAAATAGCGATCCGCCGCTTCCTGGTTTCGCTGCCTCAGCGCTGTCAGCCGCTCGTTGTCGCGCAAGAGCTTGGAATCGGATTCGTCAAGGCCCCGTAGGATGCCAAGCGCGACTTCGCGCCCGGCATCGTCGTCGGAAAGACTGTAATAGACCCACGAGCCCTCGGGGCTGCGAGACACCAGACCGGCATCGGTCAGAACCTTCAAATGGCGTGAGATGCGGGGCTGCGACTGGCCGAGGATATCGGTGAGCTCCTTCACGCTGCGCTCGCCGCCGCGCAGCAAGGCGAGCAGGCGCACTCGGCTCTCGTCGCCAGCCGCCTTCATTTGATGCACCAGGAGATCGACCGACGAGCCCAAAGCGCTTCCCTCGCGCAAAAACGATATGCGCATATGTTTATATCGTTACGACCTAGCGTCAAGTGATATTGACGGCTCGAACCCTACTACTCAGCCATGTCAAGGAGCCCTATTGTCGTCGTTCGCAGTTGCATCCCCGCAAGAGGCGCCCATGAGCGAGAGCCATCGACCCGGCGAAATTCGCGCTCCGATCGATCCGGGCGCCATGCCTGCCGACGCCGGCCTTGTGTTTATCGGCCGGGCGCGCACGCCGTGGACGATCCGCAACGACACGCCGCGCAATTTGCGCCAGGCGCGCGAGCGCGGCGGCGCTGCACGGGTCGAGATCGATCCACCATGGCGGCTCGGGTTGCAGGATCTGGCTGCCGGCGAAGCCATCCTGGTGCTGACCTGGTTCGATCGGGCGCGCCGCGACCTCGTCGTGCAAGCGCCGCGCCACAGCGACCGCGTGAGCGGCGTCTTCTCGTTGCGCTCGCCGGTCAGGCCGAACCCGGTCGGACTGCACATTGTGCGACTGCTGTCGTGCAACACGAAGGCGGGAATCATCGAGGTCGATGCCCTCGATTGCCTCGACGGCACGCCTGTACTGGACATTAAGCCGTGGCTAGCCAGTGTCGATGTCCCGCCGGAAATAGAAGCCGAGCACTTGCGCCCCGCTGCGTCGGAGTCCTCGGCGGAGACGCAAACACGGAAAGGCGCATAGCTGCACACTTGCGTTGCCTCACCTCCGAACGTTTCCGAGGTCTGTGAGGGTCGGTTATAGTTGCTGACGAATCAGTCACGCGCACGGGCGCGAAAGCTCATTCTAGTCGCATAGCAAGTATGGACCGCCCGAAGCTCTGTAAGGCGAGTTCAATCGGCCGAAACACCTGGTTGCCGAGTTCGTTTACTTTCCGTTTGCCGTCGGCTCGACATGCTTGCAGGTGAGTCTATCGGAACTGGAGTTAGCTCGGTTCAGGCTTGTGCGTGCTTTGAAGCTCGAAAAAGAGAATCCCGTGGACCCAATGGATAAATATTCTGACGCCGGTCCAAGAAATATTAATCCGATCCACCAGCTGGAAGACGATCTGAAGCACGTTTGCGACGATCCGGCGCGTTTTCCGCGGACGAGCAAGCTCCTGTCCGGCGGCGCCCCGCAGCAGGCCAAGAAGATCGTCGAGGAAGCGGCCGAGTTGGCGATCGAGGCGATGCGTCAGAATAAAGAGGCTGCGGTGATGGAGGCCGCCGACCTGGTGTACAACCTCGTGGTGCTGCTGGACGGCATGGACATCCGCTTCGACGATATATGCGAGGAGCTCGATCGCCGTCGCGGGATTTTCGGCATTGCGGCGAAGCAGAATAAGAACGGCAACGGCCCCGTCGATCCGAAGGACGTTTGAGCAGGCGAACCGCCGTCTGCCTGGACGGCCTGCCGTGCGCCAACGTCCAAGATGATCGATCTTTTTTTGGTCTCGACCCCCGGTCGCGCGGAATGATACCACGGCATCAACAAGCCCGGCGCTGCCGGGTGGATTGGATGGGGAGTGGTCATGAGAAATTTCGCCTGTGGCATCATCGCGGCGCTGGCGGCAGCTGGAATCTCCAGCGAAGCGATCGCGCAGAAGAGCATCGCGATCACCGCGATTGTTGAGCATCCGGCGCTTGATGCGGTGCGCGATGGCATTATCAAAGGTCTCGCCGAGCTGGGTCACACGGAGGGGACGGACGTCGTTTTCTCCTTTGAAACCGCGCAGGGCAATCCGGCGACCGCCGCGCAGATCGCACGTCAATTCGTTGGCGACGCGCCCGACGTCATCGTGGCAATCTCCACTCCCTCCGCTCAGACCGTTGCGGCCGCAACCAGCGACATTCCGCTGGTCTTCTCGGCCGTCACCGATCCTCTCGCGGCAGGCCTCATAGAATCCGTCGAGGCGCCGGGCGGCAACGTCACCGGCGTGTCCGACATGGCGCCGATCGGCGACCACGTGGCGCTGATTCAGGAGATCACACCGAATGTCGAGCGGCTCGGCGTGCTCTACAACCCGGGCGAGGCGAACTCCGTTTCCTCGGTCGCGCTGCTGCGACAGGAAGCCAACGCGGCCGGCATCATAGTGGTCGAAGGCCCGGCGACCAAGTCGGCCGACGTGCAGGCGGCGGCGCGCTCGCTTATCGGCAAGGTCGACGCCATCTACGTTCCCACCGACAACACCATCGTCTCGGCGTTGGAAGCGGCGGTGAGCGTTGCGAACGAGGCTAAGCTTCCGCTCTATGCAGCCGATACCGACAGCGTTGCCCGCGGCGCGCTCGCCGCCGTCGGCTTCAACTACTTCGACGTCGGCGTTGAAACCGCCGCGCTCATCGACCGCATCCTGAAGGGTGAAGACCCCGGCTCGATCCAGGTCGTGTTCGCCACCGGCACGGACCTTCAGGTGAACAAGGGGACGGCGGATGCGATTGGAGTCACCCTACCGCAGGCGGTGCTCGACCGCGCGGTGCAGGTTGTGGAGTAGGGTCGGCCTCTGAGAGCGGGGGCGGCCCCCCGGCGCGAGAATTGGAGCGGCGATCCGATGTCGGCGTTCGCCTTCTTCGGAGCAATCGAGCTTGGCCTCGTCTATGCGTTCGTGGCGCTGGGCGTATTCCTCTCCTTCCGCATCCTCGATTTTCCCGACCTGACGGTCGACGGCTCCTTTCCGCTCGGCGCGGCGGTGGCCGCGGTGACGATTCTCGCTGGCTGGGACCCCTGGCTGGCGACGGCGCTGGCCTGCGCCGCGGGAGCCGCAGCCGGGCTCGTCACCGCCTTCGTCAGCGTGCGCTTCAACATCCTGCACCTGCTCGCCTCGATCCTGACGATGATCGCTCTCTTCTCGGTGAATCTGAGGATCATGGGTCGGCCGAACGTCGCGGTGCTCAACCAGGAGACCGTGCTGATCCCGTTCTACCAGTACGGTCTCCAGCCTTACCTCGTGCGCCCGCTGTTCCTGCTCGTCATGGCGGCGGCGGGGGCCGGGCTCTTGGCTCTCTTCCTGAGGACCGACATCGGCTTGGCCATGCGTGCGACCGGCGCCAACCCGCGCATGGCACGCGCGCAAGGTGTTCGCGTCGGCGCCCAGATCATGGCGGGCGTCGCGCTCTCCAACGCGCTGGTGGCGCTTGCTGGAGCGTTCTTTGCCCAGACCAATGGATTCGCCGACGTGACCTCCGGCGTCGGCACGATTGTCGTCGGGCTTGCCGCCGTGATCGTGGGCGAGACGCTGTTGCCGCGCGGTGGCATGTTCGTGGCGGTCGTCGCCTGCGTGCTTGGCTCCGTGCTCTACCGCCTGGCGGTGCAGCTTGCGCTCGGCCTGGATTTCCTTGGCCTCACCGCCTCCGACCTCAATCTCGCTACGGCCGTGCTAGTGCTGGTTACACTCATCCTCCCGCGTGTCCGCCAGCAAAGGTCCATTGCATGATCGCGGTGGAGGGCCTTTCGGTTTGCTTCAACCCGGGAACGCCGCTGGAGCGCCATGCCCTCAGCAATCTCACGCTGAAGATTGCCGACAAGGAGTTCTGCTGCATCATCGGGTCGAACGGCGCCGGCAAGTCCACGCTGCTCTCGGCAATCGCCGGAGACGTCGCGCCGGAGAGCGGCCGCGTGATTCTATCCGGCCGCGACGTGACGCGGGTGCGCGCCGAACAGCGGGCGGGACTGGTGGCGCGGGTGTTCCAGGATCCGCTGGCCGGGAGCTGCGGCCGGCTCACGATCGCGGAGAATCTTGCGATCGCGGCGCGGCGCGGAAAGTGGCGCGGGCTTGGCGATGCGCTCGCGCGGCATCGCATGCGCAACATCTTCGAGCGGGTAGCCGAGCTCGATATCGGCCTTGAGAAGCGCCTCGATCAGCCGAT
>CAZARE010000043.1:0-13381 GCA_964487455.1 uncultured Propylenella sp. | reverse complement strand
GGCCACCGGCCCCCGAGTCGGCCACCGCGACCGAGCCGGCCATCGGATCCCGAGCCGGCGGCCGCGACGGATCCGGTGCGGCCGCGGCGTGAGCCGGCGACCGCGCGCCGGATGGATCGTGTGCTCCCTGGACCGGCCCATGGGCCGGTCTCGATCGGTGTTGCATTCGCACCGACATTCCGCCATATGAGGCGCTCGCGAGGCACGTGCCCGTCCGCTCGTTCGGCGGCAGCTCGACCCACGGCCGCGTTTGCGTGGGACGGATGGGTTGAGCCGCGCGTCACCGGCTTCGAAAGAGCCGGGTCGCGCGGGACGAAGAACGGGCCGGGTCGTGGACGCGGGTGTAGCTCAGGGGTAGAGCACAACCTTGCCAAGGTTGGGGTCGTGGGTTCGAATCCCATCGCCCGCTCCAAATTTCCCAAGGAAAATCAAGCATTTGAGAACGGTCCATCGGGACTGTTTTTTGCTTGGAATCGCGTGAGCCGCTCGTGTTCTGAGCAAAATCTATGCATCTGGACGAAAGTCTCCGGATACAGTGGCTCGCCATTCAAGAGCTTTGTCACTTCAATCTTTGACCGCGCTTTTGCCTTGTTTGTCGCTGCTTCAGCGCGGCGAGGGCGAGCTCGACCACGACCGGCACGGGCCATTGGCCCGTCGCGTAGCGCCAGATCGTGACTGGATCGATGTCGAGGGCACGGGAGAGAGGCGCCTTCCAGCGTTTGCCGAAAAGCGCCTCTCCTTCTCTGATGAATTCCCCCGCGGTCAACGGAGGAAGTCTGCGATCACCGCCGGCGCGGCGGCGTCGAATCCGACGACGTCGAGCATGCCGCCGTCGTTCGGATCGGCGATCGAGAAGCCCGTCGAGGTCATACCGACCACGACCAGCTTCGCCGCGATGCCCGTCTTCCTGCGGTAGTTCCGAAGCGCCCCCACCGGGTGGATGCTGCCAGCCCAGGTCTCGTTGTCCGTCATTACCACGAAGGCATCCACCGCCAGCCGCTTCTCCATCGCATAGAGCATAGGAAGCGCACAGTTGGTGCCGCCGAAGGGCAGCCCGCTCACCGCCGCCACCGCATCCGTCAGGCGCTGTTTCGGCGAGATCTTCAGCGGTGTCAGCTCGGCCTCACCACCGCCATACATGCCGCCGAAGAGCCGCTGATGATGGCCGGCGGAGGTGAAGCCGACGACATGCGTCATCGGCTCGACCGCCATCGTCACCAGCGCCAGCGCCGCCGTCGCCTCGCGGCAGGTCAGCACCGAGCCACCGAATTGCGCGCCCATCGAGCCCGAGACGTCGAGCGCGATGAGATGCCGCTTGCCGGTCGGCTCGGCGTTCGCGAACGCCTTGTAGAAGGCGCCGTCGAGCGCATCGAGCACGATCTGCGACGGCTCCCACGCACCCGCGCCACGCACGCCGCGGCCCGAACGATAGATCGCCATCGCCTGCAGGATCGCGAGCGGATGCACGCGCGCCTTGGCGATTGCCTTCTCGTCACCGAGACGCGCCGCGACCGTCTGCTCCGAATCGTCGAGCGGCTGGATCGCGCCGATCCTCGACCTGTTGCCGAGGTTGCGGATCAGCGCCGTCAGGCCGAGATGCGGCAGCATCGCCCGCCACACCTCCGGGTCGGCATTCGCCCAGGTCGGTAGCGCCTCCCACGGAAGACGACACTCGGCGATGAGCGGCAGAAGCTCGGAGGCATTCTCCGTCTGCATCGCAGCCAGGTGCGCAGAAACGAGCGGATGGAGCTTCTCGGCGTCGTACTCCTTGCCGATCATCCAGCGATAGAGCGCGTCGTACTCCGCCTCGCCGACATGCGCATCGGGACGCGCCATGTCGAGGAGCCGCTCGTGGTCAAAGCCCTCGCGCGAGCGGTACTTGATCGCCTGGTAGGCAACCGCCTCGACCGGCTTGTCGTCGTACCACGCTGCCACCGCCCGCTTCATGCCGCGGCCAAAGCCCTTGCCGAGGGCCTTCGCCGTCGCCACGAACTGGAAGAGGTGCGTCGCCGTGCGGCAGACTTTTGGCACGGCCGCGTAGGCGAGCGCGCGCGTCTCCGGCTTCTCGTCGAGCGTGGCAAGCGCCAGCGCGAAGATGGCCGGGTCCTGCTTCGGCGCACGGCCGGAGACGGAGATCTCGACGATCCGCGCGACGGCGCGCGCCGCGTCGCCAGCGAGGCAATCGAGCACCACCTTGGCGTTCTCGCGCGTCAGCGCACGCGCCGACTGGTAGTAGGTCGGCGCATCACTTCCGAGCACCAGGAAGCGGTCGAGCCGCGCCCAGTCGTCGATCGGGAAGACGTAGCCGCCGGCGCTGTTCGCGACCTGGCGTGAATCCATCGGCTCCGACTGCGGCGTCGCCTTCGGACGGAACATCGATGCGTAAAGCGACATGACACTACTCCTTGCAGACCACCATTCGTCGAGAGCGAACGCGGGTGCGAGTTCGGCGACACCGGCATTATGCCGGGTGCCGGTTCTCGGGCCGGCTGTCAGGGTGAGATAACCGAAGCTCCGGAGCCCGCCCTCGACGATTGGCATTCCTGTTGTTCTTGCGGGCCGATCGACGAGAACGAGCACGGGTGCGAAGTCGGCATGAGCTCCGCTTCTTGCGAAGCGACTGGGGTCGAACCAGCTACCTCCAGCCTCGCGGCTGGCGCTCTACCAGATAACCGAGCTTCAGGAGCTCATTCTCGTCGATCGGCCCATCTTCCGGGGCGATCGAGGCGGCATGCGAACGCGGTTGGCGGAAATCGGCGTTTCAGGCGCTCTGCCCACTGAGCTACCGGCAGTTCACCCACCGGGCGGGACTCGAACCCGCGACATCCAGATTAGCGATAACCGAAATCCTGGAGCTCGCACTCCACGTCGACAGCAGGCGAACGCGCAACTGGGCGTCGGAGGCATCTTCCCAAGAGATAACCGAAGCCCTGGAGCTCGCCTCAAACGATGAGGCCTGCAGCGCAGAACTATTGCATGATGCAATGATTGTCAAGCACGCATCGCGCGTCGTTTGATCTGTTCCGCGAGTCAGGAGAAAGAGGGAGTGCGAACGCGGTCGTCGGAGATCGGCGGTTTGGTGCTCTACCTCTGAGCTACCGGCGTATTCGCTCGCCGGGTGGGATTCGAACCCACGACCTCCTCCGTGACAGGGATAACCGAAGTCCAGGAGCTCGCACTCCGAAAGCTGGATCATCTTTGGCGCGGGAGGCCGGATTTGAACCGACGGTCGCGGTTTTGGAGACCGCTGCTTTCGCCTCTAAGCTACACCCGCATTGGCACTGACCGAGGGAATCGAACCCATCGTTTCCGAGGCCACAACCCGGCGTCCTTCCATTGAACGAGGTCAGCGTGGAATGGTCGCTCGTGCTGGCATCGAACCAGCCTGTGCGTCGGTATGAGCAACGCGCCCTCCCAAGAGGCCGAGCGGAAAGCTGGAAGCGGGACTCGGATTCGAACCGAGATGAACGCCCTCAAAAGACGCCGTCCTGACCGTTGAACGATCCCGCCATGATGGTGCGACGTGTCGGATTCGAACCGACGTCTTCCGATCTGAAAAACCGGCATCCTTGGCCAACTAGACGAACGTCGCAGATTGGTGCGGGCAGCGAGGATCGAACTCGCACCTCCTGGTTGGAAGCCAGGCACGCACCCCAGTACGCCATGCCCGCAAAAGAAACTGGCGGAGGGCTGAGAGCACGATTCCCAGACCGCAAGGTCCCGACCGGTTAGCAACCGGCGCCGATCACCCGATCGGTAAACCCTCCGTGGCGCTCGCGGCCCGACTCGAACGGGCGTCCTCCACGGTAGGAACGTGGCGCTCATTCCAGCTGAGCTACGCGAGCAATTGGCTCCCTCTGAGCGGTTCGAACGCCCGACACTCCCGGTAGAAGCCGGGTGCTCTAGTCCACTGAGCTAAGAGAGACTGGACTGCCCTGCCGGAATCGAACCGGCTCGTAGCGGTTTTGCAGACCGCGGCGTTCCCATCTCGCCCAAGGCAGCAAACAAAGATGGAAGCCCCTCAAGGAATCGAACCTCGGTTGCCGCGTTCAGAGCGCGGCGTCCTTCCACTGAACGAAGGGGCTTTGGCGACGCGCGAACGCGCCGCTCTAGTCTTTGAACGGATCCACAACATCCGCCCCGGCCATCACCACGCCGAACGGCCGCAGCGTGTGCTCGATGCGGATCGTGCCGGCGTGATGGGCAAGAACGTCAGGGAGACGCCGATAGGCCTGCGGCGCCTCGTCGAGATCGGCGCCGCGGAGCGACACGCCCCGCTCCCTAATCCAGGCGTGCATCTCGTCGTGACGCACGCGTCCCTGCTGACGGATCTTCTTGCCGGTCTCGGGATCCTTGACGAAGCGCCCACGTGCCTCGGTGCGCGACATGACGCGGCCGGCGCCGTGCACGGTCGAGTAGAGGCCCGCCGCTGCCTCCTCGCTCTCGACACCCGACAAGATCACGGCGTTGTCACCCATTGAGCCGCCGACAAAGCCACGCTGTCCCGGAAACGCCGGCGTTGCACCTTTGCGAACCACCCAGTAGTCGCGTTCGCCGTGGCGCTCGCGCCAAGCAAAGTTGTGATGGTTGTGCACGGTGTCGGTCACTGCGGCGCCGATGATGCCGCGGACCGTCTCGACCACCCACTCGCGACCGGCATAGGCATAGAGGCCGCCGAGCTGGACACCCGCGATGTACGAGCGCCCGATGTCGGAGCCCTTGTGGACGACCGCCGGATCGACCTCCATGCCGTCTTTCGCCCCGACGAGCTTTAGGTGCTTGGTCGTGATCTTGTGCCCAAGACCACGCGAGCCGAAGTGCACGCCGATCCAGACGAAGCCGACCTCGTCTTCGAAGAGGTCGACATAGTGGTTGCCGGACCCGCAGGTGCCGAGTTGATTCCGCGCCATGCTCTTCAATTCCGGAACGCCGGCGGCAAGCCAGAGCTCGCTATCGAAGAGCGCGTGGTCGACCGGCTCGGCGTTGCTGCGGCCGAGGCCGAAGCTCACCGAACGGGTGATGTCGTCAAGGATGGTCTCGGTCAGCGGCGCGAGATCCGCGTAGCGTGCGTCGAGGCGCACCGCCATGTTGCCGCAAGCGATGTCGAAGCCGACGCCCGAGATCGAGATATGCTCCTCGTAGGCAACGACGCCGCCGATCGGATGGGCGTAGCCGAGATGGCCGTCGGCGCAGAGCACACCGGCGACCGCGCTTCCGACCGACATGCAGCGCTCCATCTGCCCGATGGTCTTGGCGTCGTGCTCGCCGTAGATTTTCACGTTCGACATGACGCCTCCTTTGTTGAGCGAAGAAAAGTTGAGATTGGTCAGCGTGGGTGGATTTGAACCACCGATCTCCTGCTTCCAAGGCAGGCAGGAACGGCCAGACTTCCCTACACGCTGATTGTTGGCGTTCACGACAGGACTCGAACCTGCATCCTCCACCGCAACTCGGGTGTTCCCGAGTTGCGAGGTTGAGTGAGGAAGTCGGGAACACCCGACTTCCGTCGCAGGGTGGTGCACATGCGATTGAGCTACGTGAACATGAAATGGCGCGACCAGTCGGGCTCGAACCGACATTGCCCCGGCTGAGAACCGAGTTTCCTAGTCCGTTTTAGAAGATGGTCGCCTGGCTCCTGCCGCACGATTCGAACGTGCCTTCACCGGTTAACAGCCGGTCGCCCTCACCTAGATGGCTCGGCAGGAAGATTGGTGGAGAAACCGAGAGTCGAACTCGGCAGGGTGATCTTGCAAGGATCACCTGCAGCCCGCTGCTTTCCCCTTGGTGCTCAGCCCAGGTTTCGAGCCCGGCTCTCTGCGGCTTCAACGCAGCGCTTTCACCAGATTAGCTTGCTGAGCGTTTTGGAGCGGTGGGGGAGAATCGAACTCCTCGTCGCGACGTTGGCGACGTCGCACTCTGCCATTGAGCTGCGACCGCATGGTGGGAGACGGGTCGAGTTGAACGCCTTGCCTCAAAAGGACTGCGTCTACAGCGCAGTGCCGGCACCGGCCGGCCTTACTTGCGTCTCCCCCCGATGGAAGCGGGCCCGAGAATCGAACTCGGCTGAACCGGCTTATGAGGCCGGCCGGGTCACCAGACCTTTACCCGCATGATGGCGGAGCGCCGACGTGTCGATCGCCATGCCCTCGCAGGCACTCATCCGCTTCGAACGGAAACCGGAGGCCGCTCCGGTTGACGCTCCAGGTGGAGGAAAGCGGCGGTCTCGATCCGCAAGCCTTTCGGGCTCCAGCCGATTTCCAACCGGCGCCGGCCGCCCGGCCGGTTCACTTTCCATGTTGGCGGAGAGCGGGCGCAATCGAAGCCCATGGCCTTGCGGCCACCGTCGGTTTTCAGGACCGCGCCGTCACCTCGACGGTTCACTCTCCAGGTTTGGCGACCCTGACAGGACTCGAACCTGCATTGTGCCGCGTTCGAAGCGCGGTGCGCGTCCAGTTGCGCGACAGGGCCATCACGATGCCAGCTCGGCGTCCCAGTAGAGATAGTCGAGCCAGCTTTGGTGCAGATAGTTGGGCGGGTAGCATCGCCTCGCCGCCAGCAGCTCGTGCGAACTCGGCCGTCGCGGCGCGCGCAGCGGCCGAACGTCTGAGCGGTTGCCTTTCCGCGTGTTGCACGGCTCACATGCCGCGATCACGTTCTCCCACCGCGTCTCGCCGCCCTTCGATCGGGGGACGACGTGGTCGAAGGTCAAATCCCGCGATGCGAACTCCTCGCCGCAATACTGGCAGCGGAATCGGTCACGCAGGAAGACGTTGAAGCGCGTGAACGCGACATGTCGCGGCATCGGGATGAACGCCCGAAGCGCGACGACTGAGGGTAGTCGCATCTCTCGTGAAGGTGAGCGGATGGTGCGATCGTACTCAGCGACGACGATGAGCTTGTCTTGAAAGACAAGCCGTACCGCGTCCTGCCAGTTGAGCAGCGACAGCGGGAAGTAACTGAGCGGACGGAAGTCCGCGTTCAGTACAAGCGCCTGGTGCGCAATCATGGCAGACCTCCTTCCTGCTTCCCGTGTGGTGCTCGCACGGGGATCGAACCCTGGTCGGCCTCTTATAAGGAGGCTGCTCTGCCATTGAGCTATGCGAGCTGGAATTGGCGACCTGCACGGGAGTCGAACCCGTCTCACCGCGTAGACAGCGCGGCAGCCTCGCCGGATGCTTCGCAGGTCAATATGGTGCGTCTGGGCAGATTCGAACTGCCACTGGATGCGCCCTCAACGCATTGCCTCTGCCGTTGGGCTACAGACGCGCTCCGCCCGAGCAGCCGGGCTTGCCCGGCGTCGCGAACGGCGAATGGTTGGTGAACCAGGTCGGAACCGAACCGACGAAGGCTTTCGCCAGCGGCTTAAGAGGCCGCTCCCTTTGCCGCTCGGGCACTGGTCCTTGCTCGCCCGAGCAGCCGGCAATCTCTGCCGGGTCGCGAACGGCGCAAAAATGGTGAACGCCGACGGTAACGATCCGCTTGCCGACGGATTAAAAGTCCGCTCCCTCTCCATTCGGGTTTAAGGCTCGGCGTCCAGAGAATTGGTGCAAGCGGGTGGAGTCGAACCACCTGCCACTCGGTTATCGGCCGAGGCCCTCGCCGTTCGGACTCGCTTGCAAAGAATGGTGCGTCCTCCACGGATCGAACGTGGGGCTTCCGCCGTGTCGGGACGGCGCTCTGCCACTGAGCTAAGGACGCGAACCCAAGGACGTGCGGCGTAGCATCCGCCGTTCAGCCGAGCGCGATTCCTCAACGCTCCGTCCTATCTGGTACTCCCGCAGGGACTCGAACCCTGGAATGCCGCGATGTAAGCGCGGTGCCTTTGCCGCTTGGCGACGGGAGTGAAAACTGGTGCGCTGAACTGGATTCGAACCAGCACTGTGCGGGGTTTGAAGCCGCCGCCTCCTACCAATTGGGCTATCAGCGCGTGCCCGTGACAGGCATCGAACCTGCACCTGACCGGCGTTTAAGGCCGGGCCTCTACCTCTTGGGCTACACGGGCGTTTGGTGCGTCGTGAGGGATTCGAACCCACACTGCCTGCGTTCTAAGCGCAGTGCCTCCTACCGGTTGGGCTAACAACGCATGGTGCCACGAGATGGAATCGAACCATCTTTTCCGCCTTACCAAAGCAGCGGCCTGTCATTGACCGATCGCGGCGTGCTCCCTGCACGGAATCGAACCTGCGTCAGCCGCTTACAAGACGGCGGTCCTGCCACTGAACGAAGGGAGCGTGCCGCCCGAGCAGCCGGCCTCTCGGCTGGCGTCGCGAACGGCGCTTTCAAATTGGTGCCAACCACACGGCTCGAACGTGTATCGTCCGCTTACGAGGCGGTTGCTCTGCCTGTTGAGCTAGGTCGGCCCGGCGACGCGGAACGGCAAGGGCATGGCTTCGCCCTCGCGGCTCAGCGTAGCCGCATTTCTGGAAGATCAGCGATGTCAAAGAACCCGGCGCCGCGCGAACGGAACCGTCGTGGCGGGCCTATCGGCCAGCCCCGGAAACGAAGACGAGCGCCCGCGGAACGCGGACGTCCAAGATAAAGATGCTGGTAGTTCGTCGGGCCATTTCGGTCCCCTCTGCCTTTTGGCGGAGGGGTCGGCCCTGCCGCCGGTTAGTCCGGTAATCTCCGCCCTTGTTCGGGCTTCACGTTCGAACGGAAATCCTGCCGCAGCAGCTCGTACGCGCGCAGCCGATCGCTCGGCCGATTAGACGGCCGGGCGGCGATGGGCGCGCACATGGTTGCAGCTATACGAAGCATGACTTCCTCAAACGAAGGGCGCGCAAATAGCTCCTCAAGCTCGTATTGTCAAATGAAAGTATTTTTCGCAGCACGTTCATGTGCGTTGTAGGGCCCTAAAAGCTCCCGGATCAGGCGGCGCCTCAATCAGATTTTCTTGCGACCCCCCAACCAACTCTGGGGTCAGGCATAAGGACTGAAAAGACACTGAGAAACCCGCGTAAGCGACTACTTCAGGCGCTGCCCTGCCACATCGCCTCCTCTTTGGAGCCGGAATCGGAAACGGCCGGAAAGGCTGATCCTGGGTCTCCTCCCGCACGGTTCGCAGGTTAGGGCGCAGCGCCGCCTCGGCTTCGGCGTCGTTGTAGTCGTTCTTCTGGCCCTTCGCGAACGGCTTCACATAGATCGCCGGGATGATCCGGGGCTCGTGGCCGAGCTGGCGCAGGGCACGGCTGACGAAATGGGCACTCAGGCAGGCCCCCATGCCGACTATGCAAGGCGGCTGCTTGCTGAATGTCTCTGCAAGCGCCAGCCGCTTGATCTTGCGGCGGAAGGCGATCTTGCCGTCGGCGCCGAAGCCAACGACGTGGAAGACCTCCTTGCCAATATCGATGCCGATCGACGCAAGTGCTGGGGTGGGGTCCATGGGCTGCTTCTCCGGTTGATTCGAAGCAGTCTAGTCAGACCGCTTCGGGGGGAGCAGCCGGTCCATCCCATTAGCGGACATCACGTGTCTCGCACTTGGCTCAACGAGGCTGCGACTCCCGGCGAGCGGGCGAGCCGAGGCGGATATCCCAACTGCCATAGCAGGTCGCTATCGCGGAACGGCATCGCTTTCGACGAGTAGGCTCCCCTAGAAGAACGCATAAAGGAGCCCCGATATCGTTAGCAAGAAGCCGACGAGAATACGAAGGAGGCGCACAGGGATTCGACGCCCGGCAATCGCGCCAGCAAAGGTCCCAGCGGCGACAATCGCTGCGATCGGGAGGGCCTTCGAGACTGCGAGAGACCCGCTGATAAAATTGCCGGCACTCGCCGAGATTCCAACGGGAATCTGTATTACCTGTCCCAGGGCTATCGCCATCGTGACAGGTACCTCCATCAGGAGAAGCAGGGGTATCAGCGCGAGCGGTCCGCCTGTTCCGGTAAGGGCCGAGCCGAAGCCGGCGAGGGCGCCGACAACGAGCAGGCGCTCGCGTTGCGGAAGCGAGCCCTTCTTGTTTCCCTCGCTTGTGCCAGCGGATCCCAGGACGGCGCGGATTCCGGCGACGACCATCAGCCCCGCAAGAGACCATTGCAACAGCCGCTCCGGCACAAGCGGCAGCAACATGGCGCCGACGAATGCGCCCAGGGCGCTCGCGCCGATCAGGTAGACGACCGAGCTCCATCCGACCGCGGCATGCCGCCTGTGCATCACTGTCCCGACCATGCCGCTTAAGACGAAGCAGGCCAAAGCTATTGCGATAGCCTCGTGCAGCGGAGTTCCGAGGAGGGCGTTGAGCGTCGGCGCCAGCGCCACGCCGCCGATTCCTACAGCTCCAATCAGGCCTCCGATCAGGAAGACGAGCCCGAGGAGAGCTGCCTCAATCACGCCGCGCCGCCGCTATCGGCTGCTCCAGGACACTACCAGGGGACATGGGCCGAAAGGTCGACGCCGAGCCCCGGTTCCTCGGGCGCGGTCAGGCATCCATCCTTCACCGTCAGCCAGCCCACCGGAACCTCTTCGAACAGCTGCCGGTGGATCATGTGATACTCGATGGAGTCGCAGTTCGGCACGGCCGCGGCCAGATGCACATTCGCCAGCATGGAGACGATCGAGTTCGAATGATGGATGGTGACCGGCAGGTGATGGGCCTCCGCGAGTGCCGCTATCTTTCTTCCCTCGGTGAAGCCGCCGCTGACCACCGGGTCGAACTGCACGTAGTCCACGGCGCCCGAGCCGACCAGCCGGCGGAATGCGTCCAGGCCGGCCTCATTCTCGTTTCCGGCGATGGGAAGGCCGCCGTCACGTCTCACGGTCACGAGCCCGTCGATGTTCTCGTTGACGAGGGGCTGCTCGAACCACTTGATGCCGAACGGCGCCAGCGTGCGGGCAAGCTCGATCGCCCGCGGCACCGACAGACTCGCCACGCCGTCGACCATGAGCGCCGCATCTGGACCGATCGCCTCGCGCAGGGCCCCGACCCGCGCGACATCTACCGGGAGAGAAGCGCCCCCCACCTTGATCTTCACGGCGCCAAAGCCCGACCTCACCTCGCGCGCATGCACTTCGGCGAACGCCTCCAGGCTCTGGCCGTCGCGATAGAGACCGCCGCTGGCATAGGCCCTCACGCGCGCGTCGCACCCGCCAAGGAGCCGCCATACGGGCATTCGCGCCAGCTTCCCCTTGATATCCCAGAGCGCAATATCGACGGCGCTCAGCGCCTTGTCCGTCTCGCTCTTCCGGGAGCTGAGAGCGGTCCGCCTGCGAAACGACTTCACGATCGCTTCCGAGAGCGTGACGTCCTGCCCGATCAGCTCCGGCTCCACATCGTCCTTGATGAAGGCCTCGATCGGCGCCGGCGATCCCAGTGCGCACCATGCCTCTCCGACGCCGATCGTCCCGTCCTCGGCCTCGACGAACACGAGAAGCGTGACCTTCTCGCTCCACTTGAAGAGGGGGTTCCGCAGCGCCCCGTCGATGGGGTGGCGGAGCGCGACCGTCGCAACCTTCACGATGCGGGGCGTTGGGGCGGCCGCGTTCCCGCCGCCTGCCTGTTTCGGAGTCTTTTGCTTCACGTGTCTGCCTCGCTCGGTCCCGCATTCATGATCGCCTGGGAGCGGCCGCGCGTCGCCGCTATCTCGCGGTAGACGGCATAGAGCAGTACCAGGAGGGTCACCGCCAACACGGACCCGGAGATCGGCCGCGTGACGAACACGCTCCAGTCGTCGGCCGCATGCATCAGGGCCGAACGAAGATACTTCTCCGCGATGGGCGCCAGGACGAGGCCGATGACGAAAGGCCCAAGCGGCATCCGCGCCCGGACCAGGGCGAAGCCGACCAGGCCGAAGAGCAGCATGATCCAAACACCGTGCATGCTGTTGTTCACGGCATAGGCTCCGACGAAGCAGAATACCAGGATGATGGGATTGAGGAGCGCCTTCGGGATTCCCGCCATCCTGACGAAGACCGGGACGCCGAAGATCATCATCGCGAACATGAACAGGTTGGCGATCAGCGCGGCGACGATAATGCCGTAGGCGACCTCAGGACTCTGCGTGAAGAGCAGCGGGCCGGGCTGGAGATTGTGGATGATGAAGGCTCCGATGAGAATGGCGTCGTTGATGCTTCCCGGGATGCCGAGGGTTATCAGGGGAATGAGCGCGCCGCAGACCGTCGCGTTGTTGGCCGTCTCGGAAGCGACGATGCCTTCCTCCGAGCCCTTCCCGAAGTCCTGAGGCCGATGCGACATGTTCTTCGCCGCCGCGTACGCGACGATCGATCCGATGTTCGCGCCAAGCCCCGGCAGTATGCCGATGAATGTGCCGATGATGGAAGAGCGCACGAAATTGAAGACGTGCCGCCGCAGGTCGGCGAAGCGCAGAAGCATGCTCCTCCAGGAGCCGCCTTCCGAGGTGACGGGCGTGACCCGGTCGGTGATGTCGATGAGGATCTGGCTGACGGCGAATATCCCGATCAGCACCGCCACAAGCTCGAAACCGCTCGACAGCCATTGCATGCCGAAGGTCAGACGCAACTGCCCGGAGATCGGGTCGATCCCGGGCAGAGCGAGAACGATCCCGAGACATCCCGATGCCAGTCCCTTGAGGAGTGCGCCTTCGGTCACCGATACGATCAGGACAAGCGCCAGCAGCGACAGCGCGAAATACTCGTACGGTCCGAAGTTGAGGGCAAGTCGGGCGAGTCCCGGACTGAGGGTCGCCAGGAAGACCCAGGATACGACGCCGCCGACGAGGGAGCTGTAGATGCCGAGTCCGAGGGCTCTTCCCGGCTGTCCCGACTGCGCCATCGGATAGGCGTCGAAGATCGTCATGATGCCCGCGGGCGTCCCCGGGATCCGCAGGAGGGTCGCCGTCACCAGGCCGCCGCTCACAGCGCCGACATACATCGCCACGAGCAGGAACAGAGCATGCGTGCTCTGCATGTAGAACGTCATCGGAAGTGTAAGGGCGATGAGCATGCCGCCGTTGAGGCCTGGCACGGCGCCCACGATCAGCCCGGCGGCGGTGCCGAGCGCGAGGAAGACCAGCGCCATCGGGTCGGCGGTTGCGAGGATGCCTTCGTAGAAGCCGCTCATGGCAGGTCGATGTAGAACACGCGGGTGAATGCCAGGAAGAGCGCCGCCGGGATGAGCATCGCAAGGACGGCGGCGACGAGAAGGAAGCGCGGACGAAGCCCGCCGAGAATGGCGAACATCAGAATCAGTGCCGCCGACGTCGCGACAATGAAGCCGACTTCGAGATAGCGGATCGCAGAGGCGTGCGCGAACAAGACTGCCACCACCGCCGCCGCCTGGAGCCACGGCGTCGGGTCCTTGGTCGCCGGTGTTCTGTTAGCCAGACGGATAGACGCCGGCACCGCACGGGCAATCATCAGGGCGGACAGGAGCACGAGAATGATCGCCGCCGTGCGGGGCACCGGAGC
>CAZARE010000042.1:0-5014 GCA_964487455.1 uncultured Propylenella sp. | reverse complement strand
GGAGGAACGGCATACGCTGAAGAAGCGCATCGAGACGCTTCGCGATCAGCTACGCGCCTTGCTTATTCCGCGCGACGAGGCTGACGACCGCAGCGCCATTCTGGAAGTTCGCGCCGGAACAGGCGGGGGGGAGGCCGCGCTCTTTGCCGGCGACCTGTTTCGCATGTACGAACGCTACGCGGCGCTGCACGGGTGGAAGGTTGAGGTGCTGTCGGCCAGCGAAGGCGAAGTCGGCGGCTACCGCGAGATCATCGCGGCTGTGCGCGGCCCTGGCGTCTATGCGCATCTTAAGTTCGAGTCGGGCGTACACCGCGTGCAGCGCGTGCCCGAGACGGAGGCGAGCGGCCGTATCCATACCTCGGCTGCGACCGTCGCGGTTCTGCCGGAGGCGGCGGATGTCGACGTGGAAATCCGGCAGGAGGATTTGAGGATCGACACGACGCGTGCGTCGAGCGCTGGCGGACAGCATGCCAACACGACCGAGTCGGCGGTGCGCGTCCTGCACATCCCGAGTGGGATCATCGTCACCGCGAGCGAGAAGTCGCAGCATCAGAATCGGGCGCGCGCCATGCAGGTTCTGCGCGCGCGTCTCTTCGACCTGGAACGCCAGAAGCAGACTAGCGCGCGCGCCGCCACGCGCAAGGGTCAGGTCGGCTCGGGCGACCGCTCGGAGCGCATCCGTACTTACAATTTCCCACAAGGGCGCGTCACCGACCACCGCATCAACCTCACCCTTTACAAGCTCGACAAGGTGCTCGCCGGCGAGGCGCTCGATGAGATCATCGAAGCTCTGACCGCTGACGACCAGGCGAAGAAGCTCTCCGAGTTCGAGGATGACGCAGCATGACGACGTATCGGGAAGCGCTGGCGGCGGCGGGCGCGTCGCTTCGAATGGCCGGCGTCGGGAGCCCGGCGCTGGACGCGCGGTTGTTGCTTGCCGCTGCCTCTGGCCTCGACATGGCGGCGCTGATCTCCCGTGGCCCGGAAGAGTTGCCGCCCATTGAAGAGGCGACCTTCGGTGATCATATGAGGCGGAGGCTCAGCGGCGAGCCGGTGGCCCGCATTCTCGGAGAAAGGGAGTTCTGGGGTCTGCCGCTTGCGGTCGAGACAGCGACGCTTGTCCCGCGGCCCGAGACCGAGACGCTCGTCGAAGCGATGCTGGGCGCGATAGGTCGGCGATCGTCTCCTGCCGTCACTATATGTGACCTTGGGACGGGCACAGGAGCAATCGTGATCGCGCTTCTGAGGGAGCTGCCCGCGGCGCTCGGAGTGGCCACGGACATTTCGCAAGAGGCGCTTGCCGTCGCGCGACGCAATGCGGAACGGCACGGCCTGACTTCGCGAATCACATTCCGGAATGTCGACTTCGCTGAGGGACCGGATGGGCAATTCGATGTCGTCGTTGCAAATCCGCCCTATATAAGGAGTGACGAGATCGACCGGTTAGACCGAGGGGTCCGCGAGTACGATCCGCGCATTGCGCTCGACGGGGGACCGGACGGGCTCGCCGCCTACCGGGCCATACTTCGCCGCATCGATTCGCTGCTTGCAGATGGCGGGCTTCTCGGCTTGGAAGTGGGAGCGGATCAAGGCGCGGCAGTCGTGGCGCTCAGCCGGGCGGCCGGGCTCAGTGAGATAGAGGTGCATCGTGATCTTCGCGCGAGGAGGCGCGTGGTTACCGCGGTCAAAACCATACCGGCCGTTGAGTCGGGAGGGCCAAAAAAAGCGCTTGGAAAACTCTGGCGGTCAGGCTAGCTTCGCTCAGCAAACCAGAGCGAAGCCACAGGGCTGGGCTTCCTTTTCCGGCACACGAAAACAGAGATTGCCGAAAGCTGGTTCGCTCGCGTCGCCATCGCAGAAGACGTCTTGACCTCTCGATTTACCGAGGTCGGCGCTTAACAAGCGTGGCATGCAGGAAACCGAGACCGCTCAGAAGGGCTGACCGGCCGGACTTGGAAGTAGCCGTTAACAAGAGAACGGGTTCATGAGACACAATCAGAATCGTCGGTCGCGCGGCCGCAGCCGCAAGGGGCCGAATCCGCTTACCCGCAGCTACGAGTCCAACGGACCGGACGTGAAGGTCCGCGGCACCGCTGCCCACGTTGCTGAGAAATATCTGACATTGGCGCGCGATGCCGTGTCAGCCGGCGACACCGTCTCGGCAGAAAACTACCTGCAGCACGCCGAGCACTACAATCGGATCGTCATGGCGGCGCAGACGCAGTTCCAACAGCAGCAGCCGCAGTTTCGCGACAGCTCCGACGAGGGCTATGAGGACGACCGGCAGTCGAATGACTCGCCGCGCGATCGCTTCGCCTATAACGGCGACGGCAGGGGCGAGGGAGAAGTCGACGCGCAGTTCGAACCGGGCGAGGGCGGGGAGGATCGCGGATACCGGCAAAGCCGCCGCCCGGAGGATCGGGATAGGCAAGCTTCGCAGCGTCATCACGTGGGGCGCGGCCCTTCCGATCGCGGCGAGACGCAGGAGGGTGCCGATCCCGCGGCGCAGTCTCAGCCTGAAGTGCCTGGGCCGGCGGAATCGGCCGCGACCGAGGATGCTCCGCGCCAGCCGCGCCGCCGCCGCGGCCGATCGCCCAAGGGCGATAACGAGGGCGGCGAGGACGAGGATTCCACCACCGACGGCGCGGCAGCGCTTGCGGCCTTTCCCGAATAGGTTTCGCCCAGACCTTTTCCGACGGCGTTTCTAACTTCTGTCGACGAAATTTCCGACGTCACGCCGCGCAGGGCGCTAGCGACCGTCGTCGGAGAGCGTCAGCTCGTCCCCTATCGCGATCGTGCCCGTGGTCCTGGCTGCAACGTAGACGCCGAAGTCGGCATGACCGAGGCTCGTCGCGAGCGCCTTGGGGATCTGCATGTCGCGCCGGCCTGTTTGTGGATCGACATTGGTCGCCGCGCAGCGCGTGGTGCGACTCAGCATCGCCAGCGTGACGCCGGGTAGCTGGATATCCGCTCCCTCCTTCCAATCGAGCTCGCTCCACGCCGGTGCGCCATCGATCACCACGTTCGGGCGGAAGCGCAGCAGATCGACCGGCCGGCTCAGCCGTTCGCTGATCGCGCGCACGCTTGCAAGATTGACCACGTGCAGCACCTTTGCCGGCATGTCGGAGAAGGAGTGATCGTGCGCGGTAAGGATCCGCGGGCGACCGCTCAACTCATGGCGAAATGTCTCCGCAAGCCACGCCTCGATGCGTGATCGTCCCGCCTCGGTGAAAAGCGATCCCTTCACCGCAACCGCGCCGTTCCTGCATACCTCGAAATCGCCGCTTCGTTCATCGAAGCGAGTGGCGAACTCAGCGATGCGTTCGTTGCGCATCAGCATGAGAAAGCTGGTCTTGCGAAAATAGGCCGGCGCCGCCGGATCGAATCCGCTCGGCCCGTTCTCCACGGCAAAGGCGCGGTCGAAGGGCATCGTCCCGCCGGCGGCGATCTCGGCGCGCCGAAGTGGCTCGGGCGAGAAGCCCTTTACGGGATAACGGTAGAGAGCCGTGACGGTTGGCATGGCAGAGGCCTATCGTCCTTCGTCACGGCCGCCAAGATCGGCGCGTTTCCCTCAGGCCGCGTGCGCGTGGGTCGCCGCCCGAGGCTTGGTCCTTCTGCGGCCCAGCCCCTCGCTGCTTGGCGAGCCCGCAAAACCATTGCGTGGCAGTACTGCCACACCATATGACCCGAAGGCTGCCGTTGGGGCCGGATTGTACGAACGGATTGGCCGCGCCGAGGACGCTTCGGGTCACGGAATGCGGGCCGAAAGGGGTGACGCATGAATTTCGAGAAATATACCGAACGGGCTCAGGGCTTCGTGCAGTCGGCCCAGACCTATGCGCTGGGACAGGGGCATCAGCAGTTCGCGCCCGAGCACTTGCTGAAGGTCTTGCTCGACGACCGCGAAGGCATGGCGGCGGGTCTGATCGAGCGCGTGGGCGGGCGCCCGAAGGACGCTGCTCTCGCCAATGAGGCGGTGCTCGGCAAGATGCCCAAGGTGTCCGGCGGCTCGGGGCAGCTCTATCTGGCGCAACCGCTCGCCAAGGTTTTCGCCACCGCCGAGCAGCTCGCCGAGAAGGCGGGCGATTCCTACGTCACCGTGGAACGCCTGCTGCTGGCGCTCGCCATGGAGAAGGACGCGGCGACATCGAAGATCCTGGCCGATGCCGGCGTGACGCCGGCGGGCTTGAACCAGGCGATCAACGACATCCGTAAGGGACGGACCGCCGACACTGCATCGGCCGAGTCCGGCTACGACGCGCTGAAGAAATACGCGCGCGACCGGACCGAAGAAGCGCGCGAGGGCAAGCTCGATCCGGTCATCGGCCGCGATGAGGAGATCCGCCGTACCATCCAGGTGCTGTCGCGCCGCACCAAGAACAACCCGGTGCTGATCGGCGAACCTGGCGTCGGCAAGACGGCGATCGCCGAAGGCCTGGCGCTCAGGATCGTCAACGGCGACGTGCCGGAGAGCCTGAAGGACAAGAAGCTGTTGGCGCTCGATATGGGCGCGCTGATCGCCGGGGCGAAATACCGCGGCGAGTTCGAGGAAAGGCTGAAGGCGGTTCTCTCCGAGATCCAGGCAGCGGCCGGCGGCATCGTTCTCTTCATCGACGAGCTGCATACGCTGGTCGGTGCCGGCAAGGCGGAGGGGGCCATGGACGCCTCCAACCTGCTGAAGCCCGCATTGGCGCGCGGCGAGCTGCACTGCGTCGGCGCCACCACGCTCGACGAGTACCGCAAGCACGTGGAGAAGGACGCGGCGCTGGCGCGGCGCTTCCAGCCGGTCTTCGTCTCCGAGCCCACGGTGGCCGACACCGTCTCCATCCTGCGCGGGCTGAAGGAGAAATACGAGGTCCATCACGGCGTCCGCATCACCGATTCGGCGATCGTCGCGGCGGCGACCCTGTCGAACCGCTACATCACCGACCGCTTCCTGCCCGACAAGGCGATCGATCTGATGGACGAGGCGGCGAGCCGAATCCGCATGGAGGTCGAATCCAAGCCCGAGGAG
>CAZARE010000041.1:0-9392 GCA_964487455.1 uncultured Propylenella sp. | reverse complement strand
CTCCTCGACTTTCTGGGACGATGTGGTCAAGCACGAATGCACGGGGTTCGTTTATATTGGCGAGCTATGCCGCTATCTGTTGAACAGCCCCCCACACCCGAAGGAAACCAAACACAAGCTCCGAATCGCCTGCGGCAACGGGCTGAGGCCCGACATCTGGCTGGATTTTCAGGAGCGGTTCCGTATCCCCAAGATTCTCGAATGGTACGCGGCGACCGAAGGCAACTGCGCCTTCATAAACTTCGACAGCAAGGTCGGGGCGCTCGGTCGCGTTCCCAGAATGCTGAAGAGCAAATTCCTGGTGGAGCTGGTGCGTTTCGACATCGAAGCCGAGGAGCCCGTGCGCGGCCCTGATGGCTTCTGCATCCCGTGCGAACCGGGAGAGATCGGCGAGCTGATCTCCAAGATCGTCAACGATCCCTCCCGCCCCAGCCAGCGCTTCGAGGGCTATTCCGACCCTGCCGCGACGGAAAAGAAGATCCTCCGCGACGTCTTCGAGAAGGGCGATCGCTGGTTCCGCACCGGCGACCTGATGCGGAAGGACGAACAGGGTTACTTCTACTTTGTCGATCGGATCGGCGATACCTTCCGCTGGAAGGGCGAGAACGTTGCCACCTCAGAGGTGTCGGAAGCCATCACCGTCTTCCCCGGCGTCAAAGAAGCCAACGTCTACGGCGTCACCGTTCCGGGCGCAGAAGGGCGCGCGGGGATGGCGGCCCTTGTGGTGGAGGACGACCTCGACCTGGATAGGTTCGGAGAGCATGTCGCCAAGCAGCTCGCCGTTTATGCGCGGCCGATGTTCTTGCGCGTCTGCCGGGAAATCGAGACGACGTCGACGTTCAAGCAGCGGAAGATCGACCTTGTTAAGGAAGGATTCGATCCGAAGACCACGGACGATCCGATCTATTTCCTGCACCCCGAGCGGCAGACCTATGTGTTGCTCGACGAGAGCGTTCACACCGAGATCTGCAGAGGCGGGGTGAGGATTTGACGGCGGATACGGCCGATCCGGCCGAAGTGGTGGCGTTCTGGCGCGACGCGGGCGAGAAGAAATGGTTCGACAAGGACGAGGCATTCGACCGCCTGATCGCGGAACGCTTCGCAGGACTCCACGCCGAGGCGACCGCCGGCCGGCTTTCCCGCTGGGCCGATACGCCTGACGGGGCGCTCGCCCTGGTCCTGATCCTCGATCAGTTCTCGCGGAACCTTTTCCGCGGGACCGCGCGGGCCTTCGCGCAGGACGCCGTGGCCGCCGAGGAGGCGCGCAGAGCGCTGGATGCCGGGTTCCACGAGAAGGTGGCCCCGGCGCTGAGGGTCTTCTTCTATATGCCGTTCATGCATTCGGAGGCGATTGCCGACCAGGAGCGGTGTGTGTTGCTTTTCCACGCTGTCGTCGGGGCGACCGAAGGGCTGAAGTATGCGCTCGAACACGCCGAGATCATTCGTCGCTTCGGACGCTTTCCACATCGAAATGCCGCATTGGGCCGTCACACGACGCCCGCGGAACGGGCGTTTCTCGACGGAGGCGGCTTCGCCGGCTGAGTGGCCCTTAAGCTTAATTCGACCTTAAGCACGGGCGCGAAGGGCTCCCGGCTATACGGCCAGGAAATGCAAATGATCTTTCGCAGGCCAGCCGCGCCAAGCCCGGTGCCGCGGACACATCGGCGGCGTGGCACCTTCGCGCTCGAGCCGGTGGAAGCGCTGCCCCGCCTGTCGGAGCGCGTCCGCGCGCTGGCGGACCGATCGCTCGATCCCAATCCCTTCTTCCTGCCGGAATTCCTCGAGCCCGCGATCCAGGCCCTCGGGCGCAAGGGTCTTCGGCTCGCCACCTACTCGGATCGCGAGGATCTGCGCTTTTTCGCGCCGGTTCTGACGAGTGGCAACCAAGTTCTCGGAGGACGGAGATTCAGCGTTTGGGCGCATTCTTACGCGCCGCTCGGCTCGCCGCTGATCGACCGGGACATGACGCGCGAAGTGGGCGATGCACTGATCCGACACATGCGCAGGAGCGGACGCACGCTCTTCGTGGTCCCGCATTTGCCGTTTGACGGGGCGACGGCCGAGGTGCTGCGCGAGGCAGCGAAGCGGCACGGCTTTTCGATCACGGCCGGGCGGCAGATGCGGGCCGTTCTATATCCAACGCTCGCCGAAGACGCATCCGAGTTCGACCGTATGGTCAGCCAACGGCGCCGGCGCGAGCTCGATCGCCAGCTGAGGCGGCTCTGCGAGGCCGGTGCGGTTAGCTTCATGTCGGCGCGGACCGCATCGGAGATCGAAGCCGCGTTCAATGCCTTCGTCGCGCTGGAGGGTTCAGGCTGGAAAGGCCGGAGCGGCACGGCCATGATACGGCGGCACAACGTGCATGAGTTCGCTCGCATCGCGGTGATGCAGCTCGCCCAGGTCGGGCACGGCGCGATCGACATCATTCGTGTTGGGGACAAAGCGATCGCGGCGCTCATCCGTATCGACCATGGCAGCCTGTCGATCCCTTGGAAGATCGCGTTCGATGAGGAATTCGCCGCCTTCTCTCCCGGCAAGCAGCTCATGTGCGACGAAACGCGACGCTGGCTCTTCTACAGAACCGTCGAGCGAGTCGACCCGGTCTGCGAACAGGACAACCCCCTTGTCGCGTCGCTCTGGCGCGACCGCGAGCCCTATGGGACGCTTTTCGTCAGCTCAAGCCGGCTCGGCATCGGCGCGCGGCTCAGGGCCGGCTCCACCGATCTAAAAGCATTGCTGAAGTCCCAGGCGAAGACCCTCCTACGCGGGGGCGGAAAACGTGGTCCGTCTCCGAGGCGCAACGGGAAACGCACCGGATCGCGCACTGCAAGGCGCTGAGCCGCTATTTCTTCGGTAGCGCGCCCACGAAACTCTCCGCGAGAGCGATCCAACCCGCCAGCGAGCGGCCCCTACAGGCGCCCTCCTCCACCCACACCATCCCGCCCAGCGGTCGGCCAGTGAAGTCCATCGGGCTCGCCCCCGTCTTCGCCATAGCCTTCGCCTCCTGCTCCTTGCCGACGCGGAACATGAAGCGGCCGGACACCACGCCGCACAGCATGTTGCCGTGGAGCATGAAGCAGAGGCCACCGAACATCTCTCGCTCGGAGATGTCCCTGCGGTCGCCAAGTGCGCGGCGCACGCGATCAGCGAGCTTCGCATCGTACGCCATCGTATGCGCCGCCCTTTCTAGCCGGCCGTCGCGCCGCCGTCGACCGCGATGGTAACGCCGGTCATATAACTGGAGGCGGGAGATGCAAGCAGCAGCGCCAACCCCTTGATCTCGTCGGGCTCGGCGATGCGCCCGAGCGGAACCATTGCCTCGAAATACTTCGCGACTTCCGGATTGTTGATGCGCCCGCCGGAGATGTTGGTGCGAAAGGGCCCCGGAGCGATGCCCGTGACGAGCACGTTGTGCGCGGCCAACTCGACTGCCGCCTGGCGCACCAGATTGACGACCGCAGCCTTCGTTGCCGCATAGGCGTAGCCGACATTGGGCTCTGCAATCAGACCGGCGATCGACGCAACAACGACGATCCGTCCGCTCGTTCTCGGGATCATGTGGCGGGCGGCCGCCTGCATCGTAACGAGGGTTCCCGTAAGGTTGACGTCGACCACCCGGTCCCACTTTTCTGGCGTGACCTCCAGCAACCCGCCGGCCGGCCCGAACTGAAAGCCGGGCCCCGAGCTCATGCCCGCATTGGCAAATGCGATGTCGAGCCGCCGATGCGCTTCGGATATTCCGTCCACAACCGCGTTCAGCCTCGTCCCGTCGGCAATGTCGACGACATGCGTTTCCACCGAAGCTTCACCCGCGCGTAGCATCTCGGCGGCGGAGCCAAGCCGCGCCTCATCCATATCGAGCATGGCAACATGGGCGCCATGAGCCGCCAGCACCTCTGTGACGGCGAAGCCGAGGCCGCTGGCGGCGCCGGTCACCAGCGCCACCTGACCGGTCAGATCGAACATCGAACCAGCATGCATGGCAGCCTCGGCCTCGTCCAAACGGTATGCAATATGACTTGTACCCTATCTACACGGCACCCCCAGTGCCAAGCATTCTTGAACCGGCCCCCTGCGGCCTGGTATACAATTGGCGCAATCCCAAATGTGGCAGAAGGAATGATGGCCGATGAGCGTTGCCGAAACCATCGAGACCATCGCCGGCTGCGACACACGGATCATGCGGGGCGGATCGGGGACGCCCCTGCTCTTGCTGCATGGCGCCGGTGGCCAGCCGATCTGGCTTCCGTTCATGCAGGCACTGTCGGAGCGGTTCGACGTGATTGCGCCTGAGCATCCCGGCTTCGGTGGATCGGATACCCCGGACTGGCTCGATAACGTCGGCGACCTAGCCTATTTCTATCTCGACCTCATCGATCTGCTAGGGCTGCAGGGCGTCAATCTCGTCGGACAGTCGCTCGGAGGCTGGATTGCCGCAGAGCTCGCGGTCCGCAACGATACCAAGCTCAACACGCTTACGTTGGTGGCAGCCGCCGGCATCCATGTGAAAGGCGTGCCGAGGGTCGACACCTTCATGCTGTCGCCGGAAGAGTCGGTGCGTATCCTCGTCCACGATCAGGGGCTCGCCGACAAGATGGTCGATCAGCCGGAATCCGACGAGCGGACAATGACGCTGTTGAAGAACCGGTTGACGACGGCCAAGCTTGGTTGGCAGCCTCGCTTCTACAACCCCGACCTCGCCAAGTGGCTGCACCGCATCTCGGTACCAACGCTGATCCTCTGGGGCGCTGAGGACAAGGTCGTGTCGCAGGCCTACGCCCCGGCCTATCAGGCACTGATCCCCGGTTCCAAGCTCAAGATCTTCGCCGATTGCGGGCACCTGCCGCATGCTGAGAAGCCGGACGCTTTCGTCGAGGCCGTGACAGGTTTCATCCGCAACGCCGGCCGATGAGTTTCATTGCGGCCGGGGACCGGGCATAGTGACGCGCAACCCCAGAGGCTTGGAGACGCGCCGATGAACAAGTTCGTTGTCATGCCGCACTTCCGGCTGCACGAATGGGTGGCGGAAGAGAAGGGCTATTTCGAGGGCGAGGGTCTGGAATATGTCTTCAACGAAACGGTCCGCTCGACTGGCGGCAAGGCGCACGATCAAGGTAACAAGGTCGGTGCCTATCAGTCCTTCGAGAAGGGACGCGACTCGAATGTAAGCTGCGCCTGCCACTGGACCGTTAACGTCGCCGCTTCCACGGGCCACGGTAAGCTCTACGCCGACCTATATTCGGTCTCGCCCTGCGGCATCTTCGTGCCGCCAGACTCCGCGATCAGGACGCCGGACGATCTCGCCGGGGTACCTATCTCCGTCGGCTACCAGTCGGGCAGCCACTATTCGACGATACAGGCGCTCGAGCAGTACATGGCGCTCGAGAGGATCAACCTCTCCTTCGCGGAGGGCATGTTGTTCAAACGGATGGAGGACCTGATCGAAGGCCGCATCCCGGCCTGCTCGCTCTTCTCGGGACCCTACTATCTCGCCGAGCAGCTCGGCTTCCGCAAGGTGATCGACACCACCTTCATGATGGCGACTATGATCACCGGAAACCCGGACCCCGAGGACCTCCGCAAGTTCTTCCGTGCTCTGAGGCGCGCGCAGCACGACATCGACCTGCGACCTGACCTCTACTCTCACTACTACAAGAAAGAGTTCCCCGAGCGCTTCCACGCGAAGATGGATACGCGCCGGTGGGGACCGGGCGAGCGCATCGTATTCGAGCCCTACGACAAGGCTACCTTCGAGGAGAGCTTTGCCTGGATCGCTACGCGCGACATTTTCGAGGGCGGCGATATGGGTCCGGGAAGGTATGAGGACGCGATCGTTTCGCTCGCGCGCTGACGCGCCCGGGGGAGGAGGTTCGCATCGGCTGAAAAGGTATCGCGATGAAATTCTATTTTATGCACCTGATGCCCTATGCGGACCTCGACCTTTCCTATGACGAGAAGCACAATTCCGCCTGGGTGACGCTTCCCAACAGCTACTATGACCCGAAGAAGGGGCACCTTCTCTACAACCGCTATCTCGACGAGCTGGAATACGCCGACGAACTCGGCTTCGACGGCGTCTGCGTCAACGAGCATCACCAGAACGCCTACGGCCTGATGCCGATCCCGGGCGTTACCGCCGGCGCGCTGTCGCGGCGGACCAAGAACTGCAAGATCGCCGTGCTAGGCCGCGCGCTGCCGCTGCTCAACAACCCGCTCGTGGTGGCGGAAGAATACGCCATGCTCGACAACATCACCGGCGGGCGGCTGATCGCCGGTTTCGTACGCGGCATCGGCGCAGAATATCATTCCTGGGGCGTCAACCCAGCGACCTCACACGAGCGTTTCCACGAGGCGCACGACCTGATCGTGCAGGCGTGGACCGAGCCGGGCCCCACCGTCTACGAGGGCAAGCACTATCATTTTCAGTACGTGAACACCTGGCCGCGGCCCTATCAGCAGCCGCACCCGCCGATCTGGATCCCTTCGCAGGGGTCATCGGAGACCATCGAATGGGCCGCCGACCCGCGCCGCCGCTACACCTATCTGCAGACCTTCACGCCTGTCGCCACCCTCGCCCGTTACATGAAGATGTACAAGGAGTTGGCGGAGGGTTTCGGCTACGAGGCGACGGAAGACCAGCTCGGCTGGTCGGTGCCGCTCTACGTGGCGGAGACAGACGAGATCGCTTACCGCGAGGCCAAGCCGCATATCGAGACGTTCCTGAACAAGTTCCTCAGGATGCCGCGCGAGATGCTGCTGCCGCCTGGCTACACCTCGATCAAATCGATGATGGGCGTGATGAAGGCGAAGGCGAGCCTGAGCGGCGCGCACACGATCGACTCGGTGTTTGAGAAGGGCATGTTCATCTGCGGCAGCCCGGCGACCGTATGTGAGAAACTCGAAGGATATCAGAGCGAGATCGGGTTCGGACACCTCCTGACGCTGATGCAGTTTGGCACACTGCCTGCGGATCTCACGCGCAAGAACATGGAGATATACGCCAACGAGGTGATGCCGTACTTCCGCAGTAAGGCGGAGGCGCCCGCAGCACGCGCTGCGGCAGGCAGCTAGCAACAACCCTTTGCCACACGACATTCTTCCGTGTGGCAACAGTCAGATACCAAATAAGGGCTTTCCAAAACACCCCTCGGCACCGAGACTGGCAGAGCCTGTTCTAAGGCCACGAAGGCGAGTCCGCCGAGGAACGTCCAACCCAAGAATTTCAGGATGCCATCGATCATGCGAGACAGGCCCAAGGCTCGCTAAGGTTGTAGCGTCGGAAATCCTAGCGCCGAGTTGCCTCACGCTCACTTGCCCCTCCGTCTTCGCGCAGCGGCACCAGCAGCGAAAGGAGGTGCGCGCTCATCGCGGCCGCCGCCCAGTCGGCGTTGCGCATTCTCAGCGCCGCCAGAATCTCATGATGCTGCACATGAGTTCGTCGGGTCCGGTCCTCCACCGGCTCCGCGTAGACGTTGAAGATGGAAGCGGGCAGCTCCAGCGAGGAGGCGAGGATCAACTCCAGCCTCTGGCTATCGGCGGCGCGGGCGATCACCATGTGAAATTCGGTGTTGAGCTCGTCGAAGCTTTCCAGGTGGGCGTGCCAGCCGAGCCGCCCGAAGACCTCCTCCATCTCACTTTCCAGCGCCTCCAGTCTGTCGATACCGAGAGCTGAAATACGTGTGGCAGCGCGGCCGGCGGCGTGCGCCTCGAGGACGGCGCGCAGGCGAAATATCTCTTCGACGTCCTTGGAGGAGAAGTGCGCGACGTAGCCTCGCCGGTAGCGCTCCAGCACCACGAGACCTTCGGTGGAGAGGCGCGCCAGCGCTTCGCGCACGGGCGTGCGGCTGACGCCGATCTTCTCCGCGAGCTTCGCCTCCTGCAATGTATCGCCGGAGCGCAGCTCACCTGTGATGATGGCACGCCTGATCGTTGCATAGGCAATTTCCACGGCTCGGCTCAAAGTCGCTCCCCAATGTGCGCAGCCATTTGGTATACGATACAATACTGAACCGCGGCACGTCTCCGGTCCGCTTCGTTGACATGGGCGCAGGTGGTATACAAAGATGAGGCCAACAGAGATGGCGGAACGTCCCGCTGCGCCGGCAGCGGTTATTGTGATCGCGTGACGCCAGCGTCAGCGCGCCTACGCCGATACTCGAGAGACGACTCGACATGGACGATCTCAAGGGAAGAACGGCCTTCGTGACGGGTGCGGGGTCGGGTATCGGCCTCGGCATCGCCCGTCAGCTCGCCCGCGCAGGCATGGGCGTGGCGGTCGCCGACATCCGCAAGGATGCGGCCGATGCTGCGGCGGCTGACATCGTTGTCGGGGGCGGGCGCGCAATCCCGCTGCAAGTGGACGTTTCCGATCGAGAGTCCGTGGAGCACGGGGCGCAAACCGCAGAGCGCGCGCTCGGCAAGGTTCACATTGCGGTTAACAACGCCGGCGTCGCCATGCACGGTGTTCCCCTTGAGAGCATTGGGGCCTCCGACTGGGACTGGGTGATCGGCGTCAACATCTACGGTGTCATTCACGGCATCCAGACCTTCGTTCCGATGATCCGCGCCCATGGCGAAGGCGGCCATATCGTCAACACGGCGTCGATCGGCGGCTTGCAGATCAATCCCAATTTCCACACCGGCGCCTATTCCATGACCAAGTACGCCGTGGTGGCCCTTTCCGAGGCGCTGGAACAGGAGCTTCAGGGCTCCGGCATCGGCGTGTCGGTCCTTTGCCCGGCAGCGGTCGACACCGCCATCCATCTGTCGGAGCGCAGCCGGCCCGACCGCCTCGGCGGCCCAACCGTCAGGGTTGAGAATCACTTCATGGGCGATATCATCAAGGATGGATGGCCGCCCGACCCCGTTGGCGAGCGCGTCGTACAAGCCATTCTCGGCAATGAGTTTTTCGTCTTCACCCACACAGAGCCCCGCGACTGGGTCGAGAAGCGGCACCGCCGTATCCAAGACGCTTTCGATCGCGCCGCCGCCTTCCAGCCAAGCCTTCGCAAGGATGTCGCGTGAGCGCGCGGGACGCTTGCATTGATGGCCGGCCAGGTGGTTGACTTTATGGACTGGCCGCGCGCCCTGATTTCGAGATTCGAAGCTTTGCTGTGACTCGCGCTGCGCTAGCCGCACGCTCAGCAAAAACGCGCTGCGAACCAGCAGATGCGAGACAGAAGGAACGCAAAGAACTTGATCTGGGAGGAAATGAAAATGACGTGGACGACAAGAGGAACTGCGGCACTGGTCGCATGCGCGTTCGCCGGCTGGGCCGGCGTCGCTGCAGCGCAAACCGTGGCGATCTCCACCCTGCCACCAGGCGCCATCAACAATGTTCAGGCCGCGGCCGTTGCCAAGGTGATCCAGGAGAACTCCGACCTGCAGATGCG
>CAZARE010000040.1:0-5982 GCA_964487455.1 uncultured Propylenella sp. | reverse complement strand
TCACGTCCTTGATGAGAAAACGCTGCCATTCGAAGGGCCGATCGGGCGCCATGCTCGCCTGCGCGCGCTTGGCGTCGATTCTAAGGATGAACGCATTGCCGCGCCATTCGCCGTCCAGCAGACGCGCCGCCTCCGCGAAGGTCGAGGCAGCGGCGGAGAAGCTCGCCCCTGCAAGCAGCATGGCGATCAGCACGGCGATACGGAGATGCATCTCGGCCCGGGGTTCGGCAGCCCTGGTCATCTTATCGACTTCTTTCGGCCATAGCTAATCGTTGGGCTTCCGTCCTGGAAGGCCGCCCGCGTCGCGCGACGCTTGCGGGTTGGATTTGCGGTGAGGTGCCGAAGATCCAGGGAACAATGACACTTGTGCCGAACCGCCGGACGGGGGATGATCGCTCAGCGCGATGCGTGGAGCTTGATCGATCGGCGTGATCGGCGGGTAGCAGGGAGTTTGCGATCATGAGCACCCTCAATCTCGGGATTGAGATTCGGGACTTTGACCTCGAACGGATGGGGTTCTCGCTTTCCGTGCTTGACGAGAGCAAGAAACGGCAAGCCTCGGAGGCATATCTGCGCATGACGTTGACGGAGCTCGACGTGTTCTTGAAGGCGCTCAAGGCTGCGCAAGGCGATCTGGAGATCACCACCTACGATTCTAGCGGCGTGAACAAGCTGCCGCCGCTGAAGGGCATTGGCGGCCGTGAGGTGGAGGCAGCCGAAAAGCGCAAGAAGGACGAAAGCGAGGCGGCTGAGTAACCTCGCCGCCGTTGTTTAAAGGACCAAGCTACGGCGCTGGCTAGGCCCGGTGCTGCGGTACCGTCCCTCTCCCACCGTCTCGGTGCGGCCGTCCCGCACAAGGACGAAACCGTCTTTGCCTTACACATGGGCCGGGCTACGCTTCTTGATCCGAAGAGCGGGCTTCGATTCGACTGATGGGCGGCAACCGGCGCGAAGCAACCGAGACGCGGCCATGGGGCTGCTTCTACGTCCTTGACGAGGGCCCGGGCTACAAGGTGAAACGCATCACCGTCGTCCCGGCGGGCCGCCTGTCCCTACAGAGCCATGAGCATCGCTCGGAGCGTTGGACCATCGTCGCCGGCGAAGCGACGGTCACTGTTGGCGAGCGCGTCTGCATGCTGACGCGAGGGCAGGCGGTGCATATCGGACGAGCCGAACGGCATCGCCTCGAGAATCGCGGAACGGTGGATGTCGAGGTGATCGAGGTCCAGCTTGGCGACTATCTCGGCGAGGACGATATTGTGCGTTACGAGGACGCCTACGGGCGCTTGTAGTCCCCACCATGTGCCCCCGACGGTCCCTTCCGCAAGGACCGCCCTTATAGTGTGTCCGCAAGGGGTTCAGGAGACAACCAGAATGGACGCATTCGCCGACTTTGGCACTGCCACGCATATGCCGCTCGCCACGATCGGCATGCGCCTCCTCGTAGCCACCGTCCTCGGTGCGGTGATCGGCATTGATCGGGAGTGGCGCAGCCGGCCGGCAGGTCTGCGCACCCATATGCTGACGGCGCTTGCGGCGGCGCTCTTCACCGTTCTGACCTACGAGATCGTGCATTCTGGCATGCTCACGAGCGAGAATGCGCGCGCCGATCCGATCCGCGTCATCGAAGCGGTCACGGCCGGCGTCGCGTTCCTCGCCGCTGGAACCATCATCCACGGCAGCGGGAGCGTGCGGGGGCTGACCACCGGCGCGGGGATGTGGCTGGCCGGTTCGCTCGGCGTAGCTGCAGGCCTCGGGCACTTCACCGTCGCTGCCCTAGCCGCGGTCATGGGCTTTGTCATCATTTCGCTTCTGGGGATGGCGGAAACCGCGATTGAGCGCTCCAAGGACTGACGCCACATCGAGCGTTTACGTTCCGCTCAACCTAAACGAAGTGTGCCGATTCGACAGCGGCCCCGCTCCGGCCCCGGCGGGCAAGGGCTCCCAAAGGCTTCGCAAGCATAGGCATAGGGCGCGGGCACGGATTTGCGTCGAACTTGCTGCGCTTTCTCGACAACGTGATGGCCGCCGTTCATCTTGATTGCGATTCTGCATTGTCGTCCCCGGTCTAGGCAGGTACATTCGCGTTGGTTGGGGAGTAGCGTTATGCGTACACTTGCGTTTGTTGTCCTGTTCCTTGCGATCGGAACTGGAAGTGCACTTGCGGGGGTTGTCGCTCGCATCGACATCGCCAAACAGACAATGACGGTCTCGGAGAACGGCAGCGTTCTCTATTCCTGGAAGGTATCCACCGGCCGCAAGCCCTACCGGACCCCGCGCGGGACCTACCGGCCGATCCGCATGCACAAGATGTGGTATTCGCGCAAATACGACAACGCGCCGATGCCGCACTCCATCTTCTTCCATGGCGGCTATGCGATCCATGGCACCGACGCCCTCGCAAGTCTTGGGCGTCCGGCGTCGCATGGCTGCGTGCGCCTGCATCCAACGAATGCCAGGACGCTCTATGACCTGGTAAAGTCGCGCGGATCGAAGAACACGCGCATCGTGCTGGTGAACTAGCCGGATTCACCCGCTTGGGCGTGGTGAGCGGTTGGCGCGCCAATGCGGCGCGGCGGCAGCACGCGGGGCACGAAATGGCGGGCACGGTCGAGCTGCACTGCGTCGAGCGCGGCTCGCGCGGCCCAAGCGTCGTGCTTCTGCACGGGTTCGGCGCCAGCCAGGCTGCCTGGGACGCTGTGGTGGAGCGGCTCGGCGCCGCGCGCCGCACGATCGCCTTCGATCTGCCGGGCCATGCGGGCTCGCTTGCCCATCCGGCGGTCGGCGCCGGCAAGGCCGCGGGGGCGCTCTTGGGAGCGCTTGATCGCCGCGGCGTTGTTCAAATCCACCTCGTCGGCCACTCCCTTGGCGGCGCCACGGCAGCGCTCATGGCGCTTCGCGCGCCGTCGCGCGTCGCCTCGCTGACACTGCTCGCGCCGGGCGGATTCGGCGCCGAGATCAATCACCGGCTGCTCCGCCGCTACGCCGCCGCCAAGCAAAAGGCGGAGCTGGGCCTCATCCTGGAGCAGATGTTTGGATGGGAGCATCCTCCGCCGGCGGGGCTGGCCGCGCAACAAGCGAAAGAGCGCCGGATGAAAGGGGCGACTCCGGCCCTGCTGAAGGTGGTGGAGACCTTCTTCGAGAACGGGTCGCAGAAGGTCATACCGCGCGCCGAGCTGCGGCGGCTCTCCATGCCGACCAAAGTGGTGTGGGGAACGCAGGACCGCGTGCTTCCCACCCGGCAGGCGCACCGGCTGCCAGGGCACATTGCCGTGCATATCTTCGAGGAGGTCGGGCACATGCTGCCCTACGAGATTCCCGGTGAGGTCGCCCACCTCATCCTGGAGAACACGCGCTAGGACGGAGACCTTTTTTGATGGCTCGAGGGGCCAAGGTCATAACGAATCGTTAAGCGTGGCGACCGTTTACTACCTTCCTGCATGAATCCTCTACGCTTTTGGCCTATTGCCGAGCGTCTCGTTGAGATTCTGTTAGGACGGCTTTTCGCATGTGGCTTGTTGGTCTGATCTGGAAATCCTGGCGCGCGCTCCTTGCGGACGGACGCGGCAACATCGCCATTTTGTTCGCCGCCGTCTCGATTCCCATCCTGCTTGTCATGGGAGGGGCGGTCGATGTCGCCCGCTTTGCCCGCTACAAGGTGGACCTTTCCAACGCCGTCGACGCGGCGGCGCTGGCGCTGGCGCGCCAAGGCCAGGAATACAACGAAGCGGACGCTACCGCCTTTGTGGAGGAGTATGTCGCCACGCTGCGGGACGAAGACGATCAGTTTAGCGTAGAGGGCTTCGACGTCGTGAAGACCGACAACGGCTACATCGTCACCGCCGCCGGCTCGATGAAGACGATCTTCCTGCCGCTCGGGAAGATGACGGACGGGGGCGGCGCCATCATGAAGATGGACATGAACATCGTCGCCGAGGTGGTTCACTCGTCGAATCGCTTGGAGGTCGCGCTTGTGCTCGACGTCACCGGCTCGATGAACTGCGGCAACACGCTGTCCAGCTCCTGCACGGGGAACTGGAGCAATCCGGGCTCTTCGAGCCGCATCGTCGCCCTGCGCAGCGCCGCGAACATTCTGGTCAACATGCTGATGACGCAGGACGTGACCGATCCGGACATGGTCAAGATCGGCGTCGTGCCCTTCGAGGGCACCGTCAACATCGGCTCGACCTACGCCGCCAACCCGCCCTGGTGGGTCGATTGGAACAACCAGGCGCAGGCCTATTGGAACGGCAGGAACTTCGGCAAGTACAACTTCTCAACCGGTTCGACTTGCTCGTCGGGCTCAAGCTGCAAGTGGGTCGGGCACAAAGCGCTCTTCGACCAGCTGACGCAGGCGGATTCCAGCATGTCTTGGGCAGGCTGCGTGGAGATGCGGCGCGAGCCCTACGACATTCTCGACACGACCCCGGATACGGCGCAGCCCGACACGCTGTTCGTGCCGTTCTTTTGGCCGGACGAGCCCGACCGCTACGCCTCGAACCAATATAAGACGAGCCCGGCGGATACGCGCTACAACAACAACTATAGCTCGAGCAACAGCAGCTGGTACAATTACACGTACCACAACAATTACTTGAACGACAAGACATCTCCGAGCGCGGGCTCCTCGCGGCCGGCCAACGCCCAGCTCTACCTGCTCAAGTACAAGTATACAAACAGCAGCAACAAGGCGGACTGGCACAGCGGCCAGCTCTCCGATGCGACGAGCTTTCCGTATTCGGCCGGGCCGAATCGCGGCTGCCCGCAGGCGATCGTGCCGCTGACGAACCAGAAGTCCGCCATCACCGGGCTGCTCAACAATCTCATTGCCTATCCTGCGATGGGAACGTTCATTCCCAATGGCCTCGTCTGGGGCTGGCACATCCTGACGCAGAACGAGCCCTTCACGCAGGGCGTGGCGCCGGGCGATGAGTACTACGACAAGACCGTGAAGGCGATCGTGCTGTTCAGCGACGGCGACAATTCCGTCACGGGCGCCAGCAATCACAACGATTCGTATTTCAGCGGCTACAACTATGTGAGCCAGGGTCGGCTCGGGACGACATCGAGCGCTTCAACCGCCACGGACAATCTCGACGCCAAAACGGCGGCGCTATGCGCCAACGTCAAGAACGACGGGCCAGAGAACCAAAAAATCCGGCTGTACACGGTGACCTTCGGTTCGCTGTCGAGCTCTAGCCTCGACTTGATGCGAAACTGCGCCACGGTCGACAAGGGACAACCGCTGCACTATCACGCGCCGTCGACCTCTGAGCTGGAGGACATCTTCAGGCAGATCGGCGAGGACCTGAGTGAAATCCACCTCGCCATGTGACCCTCCGCGGTATCCGGTCGACCGCGCTTTCCGATCCCGAGCCTGCCGCCTATAGGACCGTGACGATCCGCGCGCCGGCCGCCGCGGCGAGCGCTCGGGGCTCCACCTCGAACACCGCGTTGGGCGCGCCGGCAGCGGCCCACACCGTCGCGAACCGCATGAGGTCCGCGTCCATGAAGGTGGCAAGCGACGTCAGCGAGCCGAGCGGCGCCACTCCGCCGATGGCGAATCCGGTCAATGCGCGCACGGCGTCGGCGTCGACCCGCTCCAGAGGCTCGCCGATGATCGCCTGCATGGCCGACTGGTCGACGCGATTGGCGCCGGAGACGAGGATGAGCACGGGCTCGCCGCTCATTGCCTTCCGAAAGACCAGCGACTTGACGATCTGGCCCACGCTCGTCCCGCAGGCTGCGGCCGCGTCTGCCGCCGTCCGCGTCGTTTGCGGCATCAGGCGGATATCGAGCGCCAACCCGGCGGTTTCGGCTGCCGCGCGCACGCGGTCCGTGCTCCTCATGCCGTCGGTCATGCCCGTTCACCAGAAAAATGCAAGACCGTGCACGGCGCGTGTGCGGCGCGCCGGAACCTGCTAGTCTCCGCGGAATGTTGGTGAAGGCTCTGGGGGCGTTATGGTAGAGGGTAGGCCCAGG
>CAZARE010000039.1:0-36777 GCA_964487455.1 uncultured Propylenella sp. | reverse complement strand
AAGCTGCTTCCGCCGCGAGCGAAGGCGTGCACCCACCAACGCGTCCATTGGTGTCGCTGCTTTTGCCATTTTGCGGGACCTCACATACTGGACTTCGACCGTCAGGTTGTAGCCGACTTCTACCGTCAGTTCCAATCCGTAATTTCACCAATTTGTCGCGCCTTGGCGGTGGTTCGCGCAAACTGTGGAAAAGTTAGTCGGCTCGCACCCAGCCGCGCGGCGAAAGGCGCTCCTGTGGGAGAAATCGCGCCTTGTAGGCCATCTTGGGCGACCCATCGACCCAGTAGCCCAAATACACGTAAGGCTTGCCGAGCTTCCGCGCCCGCTCGATGTGCTCCAGGATCATGAAGGTCCCCAGCGAGCGATGAGCCTCGTCCGGGTCGAAGAACGAATAGACCATCGACAGCCCGTCGGAGAGCACGTCAGTCAGCGTGCAAGCGACGATTTCGCCTTCGTCGCGGCCGCTGATGGCACTGTCGGGGCCGCGCCGCCGGTATTCGACGACGCCACTCTCCACGTGGCTGTCCTCCACCATGAGCGCGTAGTCGAGCACCGACATGTGCGCCATGCCGCCCTCGGCGTGCCGGCTGTCGAGATAGCTGCGGAACAGGCTGTACTGCTCGCTTGTCGCCTGGGCGGGACGGAAGCGGCCGATCATGTCGCGGTTCATCCGCGCGATGCGGCGCATCGACTGCGTCGGGCGGAAGGCGTCGGCGCATACTCTGACCGACACGCAGGCAATGCAGCACTCGCAGGCGGGCCGGTAGGCAATGCCCTGGCTGCGGCGGAATCCGCCCTGCGTGAGGAGATCGTGCAGCGCGCTGGAGTTGGGCCCAACCAGATGCGTGAACACCTTCCGCTCCTGCCGGCCCGGCAGGTAGGGGCAGGGGCTCGGCGCGGTCAGGTAGAACTGGTGCGCGTCGGTAACGATCTTGGTCATCGAACCAGCCTCGGGCTGCCGCCATTTCACGTCAAGACGTGGCTTGGAGGCAAGCCCCCGCAACTGTTGCCGTAGGGGAGATGGACGCCCGCGCGAGGCGGCTCAGGCGGTGCGGATGGCGACCGTGCCAAGCACGAGGTCGTGGAGGAGCTGCTTACGCGCGGTGAAGAGCGCCACGACGAGGATGAGCGGCGTCAGGATGGCGACGGAGAACCAGAAGCCGAGCGCATGGAGGAACGCAATTCCGTAGTCGATCCGACCGCCGCGCACGCTGCGGATCCCGATGCCGGTGAAGCGCATCCCGGGCGTCGCCGAACGCGGCCCGCCAAGCGTCAGCACGGCATAGAGGATGGCCACCACCGGCCAGACCGCGGGCAGCAGCAGCCAGCCGAGGCCGAGGGTGAACACCCCGAGGATCGCGATCACGACATAGGCGACGATCATGAGGAAGAGGATGACCGCCGCGTCGATCAGGAAGGCGAAAATCCTGCGCGTGCGGACGCCGTCGTAAAGCTCCGGATGCACTGCCGGATCAAGGGCGAGCTCGCCGGCGTCGAGCGTCGTGGCATGGGTCATGTTCAGGGCACCTCGTCGTGACAAATGGGAGGGGCGCGGCGGCGCTTCAAGCCGGCGGCAATCGACTACGAGAAGCGCGCCATGGTCGCGGCGAAGACGAGGATCAGGACGATGAACACGCTCTCGGCGCGGATATAGAGAAGCGCGCCGGCTGCCTCGGCAGGGGGCGGGGCGAACGACGGATCGCGCCGAGCTGCGCGGCTCCATTTCAGGAACTGCAGGGTCGGCGGGATCGATAGAAGCCCGGCAGCGGCGAAGCTGGCCATCTTAGCCCAGAACCACGGATTCCCGATGTAGTACCCGTATCCCTTGGCGCCGAAGATCACACGAAGAACGCCGACGACGATGATCAGGACGGCGGTCATCCCGTAGGACCGGTCGATGCGCGCCAGCCGCTCCAGCACCGGCGCCGACAGGTCGCCACGCAACAGCACGCCCTCGGCTACGACAAGCGCCACGAGACCGAACACCAGAACGTGGTGCAACGCCGCGAGGATCAGATCTTGTGCCATGCGCTCTCGATCCCAAAGCGCCGCGCGCGCCTTCGTCTAGTCCCGCAGCTTCTCCGCCGCGCGGGGGGCGAAATAGGTCAGCACGCCGTCGGCGCCGGCGCGCTTGAAGGCAAGCAGGCTCTCCATCATGGCGCGCTCGCCGTCGATCCAGCCGTTCGCGGCCGCGGCCATGATCATCGAGTACTCGCCCGACACCTGATAGGCGAAGGTGGGCATGGCGAACTCGTCCTTCATGCGCCGGACGATGTCGAGATAGGGCATGCCCGGCTTCACCATCAGCATGTCGGCGCCCTCGGCGATGTCGGTCTCCGCCTCGCGCATGGCGTCGTCGCTGTTGGCCGGGTCGAGGTAATAGGTGAGCTTGTCGCCCTTCAGCGTCCGGTCGGTTCCGATCGCCTCGCGGTAGGGGCCGTAGAAGGCGGAGGCGTATTTCGCCGTATAGGCCATGATCGCGACGTCGGAGCGCCCGGCGGCGTCGAGGGCCTCGCGGATGGCGCCGATCCTTCCGTCCATCATGTCGGAGGGGGCGATCACGTCGGCGCCGGCATCCGCCTGCAGGACGGCGGCGCGCGCGATCTGCGCAACGCTCTCGTCGTTGAGGATGATGCCGTCGCTGAGGATGCCGTCGTGCCCGTGGTCGGTGAACGGATCGAGCGCCGCGTCGGTGATGATTCCGATCTCAGGAGCCGCCTGCTTGATGGCGCGGGCGGCGCGGCACATGAGGGTGTCGGGGTTGAGGATCTCCGATCCGGTCCGATCGCGAAGCTCCATGTCGATATAGGGGAACAGCGCGATCGCCGGGATGCCGAGCTTCGCCCCGCGCTCCGCCTCCTTGGCCGCGAGGTCGGCCGACAGGCGCTCGATGCCGGGCATGGCGCCGATCGGCTCGCGCCGGTTCTCGCCGTCGATCACGAAGATCGGCCAGATCAGATCGTCCACCGTCAGGCGCGACTCGCGCACCAGGCGCCGCGACCAGTCGGTGCGGCGGTTGCGACGTAGACGCCGCCGGCCGGTGATACGGTCGACGTCGGGACGAAGGGTGTTGAGCGGCGCGGTCATCGCTTCTCCGAAAGCGGGTATACGCGCGCCGCTCCCTTGGACGCAAATGCCCCTCGGGCGCACGTGCCGGTTAATGCGCCCCGGGGGTCAGGATTCGTGCTAGTCCGGGCAGGGAGGGCGGACGATGAGCAACCGCATGCCGCAACTCGTCATCATGTTCAGCGGGGCTGTGCTGATCGTCCTCGGCGCCGTCCTGGTGGCCATCCAGTTCCAAGCGGGGCTCATGAGCGGGGAGCCGCCGCCGAGCCGCAGCATAGCGATCGATCCGCAGGGCCGGATCGACCTTGCAACCACCTACATAGGAGCGGTCATCATCGCCATGGGCGTTTTCCTTGAGATGGTCGGATACCTGGCGACTCTTCCTGGCGTCGCCCCGATGGAGCGCGTGCGGATTGACCCGCACCGCCTGCGCTCCTAAGCCCGCAACCTCTTCTCGTAGGATGAAGCCGGTATGAGCGACGCGCTGGGTGGAGAAGTTGTAAGCCGGAACGCGCGCCAGTCGCTGACGATCGTCTATATGCGCGTCGCCGCGATGCTGCTGCTGCTCGTGGCCCTGGCGCGCGCCTCGCAGATATTGGGGTTGGTGCCGGAGGCCGCAGAGGCGTTCGCCGATCTAACGCCGTCCGAGCGCGCCGGCGCCGCCACGCTTCTCATCGTCGACCTCCTGGCGGCGGTGGGATTGTGGATCGGCGCCGTTTGGGGTCCCGTCATGTGGGCCGTGGCGCTCGCCGTGGAAGTCTCCATGTACACGCTGTTCTCGGACGTTTTTGGAAGTTACCCGCTGCGGGTGCTGGTACATGTCACGGTCTTCCTTGGGTTTCTGGCGCTCACCTTTGTCGAATGGCGCCGAACGCTGGACTGATCCTCCCGCCCTGGATTCTTCCGAGAAAGATTTAGTTAAGGCTTTCGCTTAAGTACATCTTCAATCTGCAACCGTATGGTGGCTCGTAACGCAACCGTCGGAAAGGCGGAAACGACGAGGATTGAGGATGTTGATGTCAGAACAGGCGGCTGCGCGTTACGAGGCGGTCGAGACCGCGCCGGATGACACCAAGACGCTCTACCTGGATGCGCTGACACTCGTCGAGCGCCTCCACAGGCGGCTTCTCGACGTTATCAAGGACGAGTTCGACAGGATGGGGCGCTCGGACGTGAACAGCGTGCAGGCGCTCCTGCTCTTCAACATCGGCGATTCGGAGCTGACCGCCGGCGAGTTGAGGACGCGCGGCTATTATCTCGGATCGAACGTCTCCTACAATTTAAAGAAGCTTGTCGACGCGGGCTTCATCCGCCATCAGCGCTCGCGGGTGGACCGCCGATCGGTCCGCGTGTCGCTGACGGAGAAGGGGCTCGAAGTGGCGCAAGTCGTCAACGAGCTCTATGATCGCCACATTCAATCGATCGAGAAGGTCGGCGGCATCGCGGCCGACGACTTCCGCCACATGAACAAGGCGCTGCAGCGGCTCGAGCGCTTCTGGACGGACCAGATTCTCTATCGGCTGTGAGCAGCCGGAAATTGGAGCACGGGAAGGGGCCTGTGCCGCGAGGGCGGCGCGGGCCCTTCCCGTTTCCGCCCGGCGCGACATCGATTGGACACAAAGTCCGCTAAAGACAGAATCGAGCATCAGGCTTGCGCCTTTGCGCCGTCATCCGCCACAATGCCAGGGACGGCCGGCTCCGCACGAAGATGTGCTGTGCTTAATGCGCCGTTAAACGCTAACCGACTAGCAACGCCGAGCACAGCGGACATCCGTTCCGCCAGCGAGAAACAGGTTTTCAGTGCGATGGGATCAATCCGGACTCTGATGTTTTCCGCGGCCTTCGCCGTTCTCATTCCGCCGACCGCCGGCGTTGCCCAGCCTGCTCTCTCCGGCGTTCAGCAGTCGGAGTGGGAGAGGGGCTTCGACGCGCAGTCGACGATCACGCGGCCGGTGACGACCACCGCGCCGACCCTGTCGCCTGAGACCGCTCCCGCCATGGAGCAGGCGATCTATGTCTATCAGGATCTGGCGGCGCGCGGCGGCTGGAATTCCGTGCCGACCGACAAGGAGCTGCGCATCGGTGTTCGCGACGCCAACGTCGTGGAACTGCGGCGCAGGCTGATCGCTTCCGGCGACCTCCGGCAGCAAAGCGGCGACCCGGCCGCCTTCGATTCGTATGTCCAGGCGGCGGTGATGCGCTTCCAGGAGCGCCACGGCTTGCCGCCTGACGGCGTGGTTGGAGCCGGAACGCTGCGTGCCCTCAACGTCTCGGCGCAGGTCCGCCTGTGGCAGCTTGAGGCCAATCTCGAGCGGATCAGGAGCGCGGGAATTCCGAGCGAACGCTACGTCATGGTCAACGTGCCGGGCGCCAGGATCGAGGCGGTCGAGAATGGCGTCGTCGTTTCTCGCCACACCGCGGTGGTCGGAAAAGTCGACCGGCAGACGCCGCTCCTGACGAGCCGCATCCATGAGATCAACTTCAACCCCTTCTGGACCGTGCCGGCTTCCATCATCAAGAAGGATCTGATCCCGAAGATGCAGAAGGAGCCGACATATCTCGCCGACAATTCCATCCGCATCTACAACCAGCAGGGCATCGAGCTGCTGCCGGAGCAGGTGAACTGGCACAGCGACGAAGCCGTGAACTACATGTTCCGCCAGGACCCCGGCGACCAGAACTCGCTTGGCTTCGTGAAGCTCAACTTCCACAACCCGCATGCCGTCTACCTGCACGATACGCCGTCGAAGACCCTGTTTGAGTCGGACTACCGCTTCGAGTCGTCTGGCTGTGTGCGCGTGCACAATGTACGCGAGCTTGTGGCGTGGGTGCTGAGGGACACAGGCTATACTCTCGCCGCCGTGGACCAGACAATTCGCTCCGGCGAGCGCCTCGACGTGGAAGTGATCAACCCCCCGACGATCCTCACCGTCTACTTCACCGCATGGACCACCGGCGACGGCGTCGTGCACTTCCGCGATGACATCTACGCGCTCGACAGCCAGGGAACGGTCGCCATGGCGCAGGACCCGAGCTTGATCGGCTCGCCCGTCGCAGCGCAGTAGCCCAGCGCGCCCGAGGCGATCCCGCCCAAGACGCGCCTGCCGGCCTCGCTTGGCGGCGGCGGGCCGCTGTGTTATCGCGCGCCGGTCCTGCCGGGCTCGGCCGGACCGTGTTCCCTAGACCATTCGGGGTGCCCAATGCCGCCAACCGAGTCCGCCCGCGCGCCTGCCGGGGCCGATTCCTTCTTCTCCGCGACGCTGGCGGACTCCGATCCGGAGGTGGCCAGCGCGATCGAGCAGGAGCTTGGCCGCCAGCGGCACGAAATCGAGCTGATCGCGTCGGAGAACATCGTCTCGCGTGCGGTGCTTGAGGCGCAAGGCTCGGTGCTCACCAACAAGTACGCCGAGGGTTACCCGGGGCGGCGCTATTACGGCGGCTGCCAGTTCGTCGACATCGTCGAGGAGCTGGCGATCGAGCGGGCCAAGAAGCTCTTCGGCTGCGGCTTTGCGAATGTGCAGCCGAGCTCCGGGAGCCAGATGAACCAAGCGGTGTTTCTGGCGCTGCTCAAGCCGGGCGACGTGTTCATGGGTCTCGACCTTGCCGCCGGCGGCCACCTGACGCACGGCTCGCCGGTGAACATGTCGGGCAAATGGTTCCAAGCCGTCCCCTATGGCGTGCGCCGCGAGGATTGCCTGCTCGACATGGATGAGATCGCCGCCATCGCGCGGGAGAGCCGGCCGAAGCTGATCCTTGCCGGCGGCACCGCCTATTCGCGGATATGGGATTTCGAGCGCTTCCGCGAGATCGCGGACGAGGTCGGCGCCTGCCTCGTCGTGGACATGGCGCATTTCGCCGGCCTGGTGGCCGGCGGCGCGCATCCCTCGCCGTTCCCGCACGCGCACGTGGTCACCTCGACCACGCACAAGTCGCTGCGGGGGCCGCGTGGCGGCCTGATCCTCAGCAACGACGAAGCCCTCGCCAAGAAGATCAACGCGGCCGTCTTCCCCGGCTTGCAAGGCGGGCCGCTGATGCACGCTATCGCGGCGAAGGCCGTGGCGCTCGGCGAGGCTTTGAGGCCGGACTTCAGGCTCTACGCAAGAAACGTGGTGCAAAACGCCAAGGCGCTTGCCGAAACCCTGATGAAGGGTGGGTGCGATATCGTCTCGGGCGGAACCGACAACCATCTCATGCTCGTCGATCTTCGCCCCAAGGGTCTGACCGGCAAGGCGGCTGAGATCGGGCTCGGAAGGGCGCACATCACCTGCAACAAGAATGGCGTTCCCTTCGATCCGGAAAAGCCGACGGTCACTTCCGGCATCCGCCTCGGCACGCCGGCCGGCACGACGCGCGGATTCGGCATCGTCGAGTTCCAGGAGATCGGCCGCCTGATCATCGACGTGCTCGACGGCCTCGTGAGGAGCGGCGAGGCAGGCGATGCGGCGGTAGAAGCGTCCGTGCGCAAGCGGGTGAAGGTGTTGACCGATGGCTTTCCGATCTATCAGGCGTGATCAATGCGGTGTCCCTATTGCAGCGCCCTGGACACGCAAGTGAAGGACTCGCGTCCGACGGAGGATTCCGCGGTGATCCGCCGCCGCCGCGTCTGCGCGGAATGCGGCGGAAGGTTCACGACCTTCGAGCGCGTGCAGCTTCGCGAGCTGACGGTCGTCAAGCGCTCGGGCCGCCGCGTTCCGTTCGACCGCGACAAGCTGATGCGCTCGGTTCAGGTGGCGCTCCGCAAGCGGCCCGTGGAGCCGGAGCGGGTGGAACGAATGGTCTCGGGGATTGTGCGGCAGCTCGAAAGCAGGGGCGAGCAGGATATTCCGGCGGAGGAGATTGGCGAGCTCGTCATGGCGGGCCTCAGGAATCTCGACGACGTCGCCTACGTGAGGTTCGCCTCCGTCTACCGGGATTTTCGCGAGGCGAAGGACTTTGAGGCCTTCGTCGGTGAGCTGGCGGGGGAAGACGCGGGCGCCCGGAGAGATGACTGACGGCCTGGACGGTCTTTTCGCGGCAGCCGCGATAAGGCTTGGAGCCGGCGCGCTGGGCACGACCTGGCCGAACCCGGCGGTCGGGGCGATCGTCGTAAAGGAGGGCCGCGTCGTCGGGCGCGGCCGCACCGGGCGGGGCGGGCGCCCGCATGCGGAGACGGAAGCGCTCGCGATGGCGGGCGAGCTGGCACGCGGCGCCATCCTTTACGCTTCGCTGGAGCCTTGCGCCCACCAGGGACGCACGCCGCCCTGTGCCGATGCTGTCATCGCGGCGGGCATCGGCCGCGTTGTGGCGCCGATCGCCGACCCCGATCCGCGTGTGGCGGGAAAGGGATTCGAGCAACTTCGCGCCGCCGGCGTCGAAGTTGCTGTCGGCCTGATGTGCGATGAGGCGAGACGCGAGCACGCCGGCTACCTCAAGCGAATTGAGCACCAAAGGCCGCATGTCGTTCTGAAGCTTGCCGTGTCGGCGGACGATGCGATCGGCAGGGAGGGTGAAGGCCAGGTGCCCGTGACGGGCGAGGGCGCGCGGCGGCACGGCCAGGCGCTTCGCTCGCGGTTTGACGCGATCCTCGTCGGCCGCGGCACGGTGTCTGTGGACGATCCGCAGCTGACCTGTCGGTTGCCGGGGCTCGCCGATCGGTCTCCCGTCCGAGTGGTGCTGGATACCGACGGCAGCCTCGACCGGAGCAGGCGGGTGTTTGCAGGCGAAGCCCCGACCTGGGTGTTCGTGGCGTCGGGCGGCGAGGAGCGGTCAGCCGATGATGCAGCAAGACCTCTCCCAGCTGGGGGGTCTCATGACGCCTCTGTAGGGGGAGTCCGCACGCTGACGGCGCCTCGCGGCGAGGGTGGAATCGATCTTCGCGCATGCCTTGAGCTGCTAGCGCGAGAGGGGATCACCCGTGTCCTCGTCGAGGGCGGCGCGCGCGTGGCGCGCGGCTTTGTCGAGGCGGGCCTCGCCGACGAAGTGCTGCTGTTCCGCAGCCCGGAGCCGCTCTGCGGCAAGCTGGTGCCTGCCCTTGCCGGCTTGCCGCTGTCGGTGCTCGAGTCGTCCGGCAGATTTCGGCGCGTCGAGCAGCGGCGGGTGGGGGCGGACCGCATGACGCGCTACGCGCTGGTGAGCTGAGGATGTTCACCGGCATCGTCACCGACATCGGGAAGGTGCTGGCGCTGACTGCGCGCAAGGCGGGCGTGCGGGCGCGGATCGTTACGCGCTACGACCCCGAGACGATCGCGCTCGGCGCTTCGATCGCCTGCAGCGGTCCGTGCCTTACGGTGGTGGAGCGGGGCAGGGAGGGCGGCCACGCCTATTTCGACGTGGAGGCGTCCACCGAGACGCTGGCGCGTTCGACGCTGAGGAACTGGACTCCCGGCACGCGCGTCAACCTTGAGCGGCCGCTGCGGCTGGGCGACGAATTGGGGGGTCATTTGGTGGCAGGCCACGTGGATGGGGTCGCCAGAATAGTCGAGCGCCGCAACGAGGAGGACATGGCGCGTTTCGTCCTTGAGGCGCCGGCTGAGCTCGCCCGCTACATCGCCGAAAAAGGCTCCGTTTCGCTCGACGGCGTTTCGCTGACTGTGAACGCCGTCAAGGGACGCCAATTCGAGGTGATGTTTATCCCGCATACTTTGTCGGCGACTACCTGGAGCGAGCGCCAGCCGGACGACGCGGTCAACCTGGAGGTCGACCTTCTCGCGCGCTATCTGGAGCGGCTCCGTGATTCCGGCTGATCAGGCTGGACAGAGGCGGTGCGCGGGACCATGGTCCGCGCGCTCAGGCCACAAACCATCACCATGCAACGGCATTTTCTCATTATCGAAGCACGCTTCTATCCGGCGATCACCGATGAGCTGGTCAAGGGCGCGACCGTGGAGCTTGAGAAGCGAGGCGCCACCTTCGAGCGTCGGGCCGTGCCGGGCGTGCTTGAGATTCCCGCGGCGCTTTCCATGACGGTGAAAGCGGCCGACCGCGGTCGTCGCTATGACGGGTACGTGCTGCTCGGCTGTGTGATCCGCGGCGAGACAGCGCATTACGATATCGTCGCGATGGAATCTGCGCGCGCCGTCATGGGCTTCGCGGTTACGCACGCCCTGGCGGTCGGCAACGGTATCCTTACGGTCGAGAACGAGGCGCAGGCGTGGGCGCGCGCCCGCGTGGACGAGAAGAACAAAGGTGCCGCCGCGGCCGCCGCGGCCTTCGAGATGGCGCGGTTGCGCTCCGACCTTGGTCTCTGTCATGGCTGAGAAGGTGCAATCTCCCCAGGCGAAGGCAGCCAACCAGCGTGGCGCGGCCCGGCTCGGCGCTGTTCAGGCGCTCTACCAGATGGATGTGGGCGGCAGCTCGCTGCCGGCGGTGATCGCGGAGTTCGAGGCGCTGCGCCTGGGGCGCGAGCTTGAGGGGATGCAGCTGAGGCCTGCCGACATGCCTTTTTTCCGCGCGCTGGTCACCGGAGTCGTACAGGCCCAACGCCGCATCGATCCGATTGTGCACGCCGCGCTGCCGCCCACTTGGCCGCTCACCCGCATCGATCTTACGCTCCGCGCTACCTTGCGCTGCGGCGTTTTCGAGTTGACGGAGCGCCGCGACGTGCCGGCGCGCGTCGTCATCAGCGAGTACGTCGATATTGCCAACGCCTTCTTCTCGGGTGACGAGCCTGGCCTCGTCAACGGTGTGCTCGACCGAGTGGCCCATGACCGCCGGCCGCAGGAGTTCCCGAAGGCCGCCTCGGGCTGAAGGCGCTGCATGCAGCCCGGCGAGCTTACAATCATCGACCGCTTTTTTCGCCCGCTAGCCGGGGAAGGGGCATTCGAACTCAACGACGACGCCGCGCGCCTCGACGTGCCGGCGGAGTCCGATCTCGTCGTCACCACGGACATGATTGCGAACAAGGTGCACTTTCTGCCCGACGATGCGCCCGAGACGATCGCCCAGAAGGCGCTGCGCGTGAACATCTCGGACCTCGCGGCCAAGGGGGCCCGACCGCTGGCCTACGTGTTGAGCCTCGGTGTTTCGCCAGATATCGACGAGAGTTGGCTTGCAGCCTTCGCACAAGGTCTCAAGGCGGACCACGAGCGCTTCGGCATTCGCCTCTTGGGCGGCGACACGATCTTCGTGCCCGAGGGGCCGGTGGTGTCGATCGCCGCTTTCGGTGTCGCTCCGAAGGGTCGGATGGTGCATCGCTTCGGCGGCAAGCCGGGCGATGCCCTCTTTGTTTCCGGTGAGATCGGCGCTGGGACGGTCGGGCTCGCGCTTCTCAAGGGCGAGCCCGGGCCGTGGGATGCGCTGACGGCGGCCCGCAAGAACGAGCTGATCAAGCGCTACCGGGTGCCCGAGCCGCGCAACGAGCTGGCGCCCATGCTCGCCGAGCTCGCCAGCGCTGCGATGGACGTCTCCGACGGCCTCGTCGGCGATTGCGACAAGCTTACCGCCGCCTCCGGCTGCTCCGCGACGATTGAGGCCGAGCGCGTTCCCCTTCCGGAGGGTCTTGCAGCGACTTCTGATCAAGACGTGCTCGCCCAGCTGCTCACGGGCGGCGACGACTATGAGATCCTGGCGGCGGTATCGCCTCTGAGGACTGAAGCGTTCGCGGATTCCGCGCGCAAAGCCGGCGTGCCCGTTACCCGCATCGGGGCCCTTACGGAGGCGACAGGTCCGTCTCAGGTTCTGTTTGAGGGCCGCGCGCTGCCGCTGTCGAAGCGGTGTTTCGTCCACCGTGGCGAGGGAGAGGAAGGCTCATGACGGACCACGCCGCCAGCGCACCGATCGCCGATGACCGCATCGCGCGCCGGAACGTGCTGGTCCTCGCGGTCGCCGGCGCGCTCGCCGGCTCGGTGCCGGCCATCAACATCGCTAGCGGTGCGCTTGCCGGCCACATGCTGCTCGGCGCCAACAAGTCCCTGTCTACGCTGCCGGTGACCGCGTTCGTCCTCGGCACGGCCTTCAGCACCGTGCCCGCCGCGCTGCTCATGCGCCGCATCGGCCGGCGGCCTGGCTTCATCATCGGCATGGGAGTGGGCGCCGTGGGCGGCGTCATTCAGGCGATCGCGATGATGGCCGGCAGCTTCCTGCTGCTTTGCGCCGGCGCGCTGTTGGCGGGCGCCAGCTCCGCATTCTTCCAGCAGTTTCGCTTCGCCGCGGCGGATACGGCAAGCGAAGCGTTTCGCCCGCGCGCCATCTCACTCGTGCTTGTCGGAGGTATCGCGGCGGCGGTGATTGGCCCGCAGACGGTCATCTACTTTGCCGATCTCGTGCAAGCAGCGCAGTTCGCCGGCTCGTATCTCGCGGCGGTCGGATTGCTGCTGCTCGCCGCGCTCGTGCTGCTGTTTCTCGACATCCCCAAGCCGGCGGCGCGCCACAGCGATTCCGGCGGACGCCCGATGTCAGAAATCGTGCTGAAATCGGAATTTCTGGTGGCGGTCGGATGCGCCACCTCAGCCTATGCCCTGATGAGCTTCGTGATGACCGCCGCTCCGCTTGCCATGGTCATGCACGATCATCACCGGGACATGGCCATGCTCGGTATCCAATGGCACGTGCTGGCCATGTACGCGCCGAGCTTCGTCACCGGCTCGCTGATCGCGCGCTTCGGCGCCCGACGGGTCGTAGCGACGGGGCTCATCCTCCTGCTCGGCACGGGGCTGGTCGGCCTTTCCGGAACGTCAGTGGCGCATTTCTGGCTGGCGCTGATCCTGCTCGGGGTGGGGTGGAACTTCGGCTTCATCGGAGGGACCACGCTTGTCACGCACACCTATCACCCCGAGGAGAAGGAGAAGGTCCAGGCTGTGAACGACTTCGTCATCTTCGGCTTTGTCGCGTTCGCTTCGTTCTCTTCCGGCGGAATGCTGCAGCTTGGAGGTTGGGACGTCGTCAACGCGGTCGTGCTGCCGATCGCGATCGCCAGCTTAGCGGCGTTGTTTTGGCAGATGGGACGCCGCACCCGCGCCGTCTGACCCTCGCCGGCCGCGTCCCTTGACGGGTGGGATCGATTCGTCAATACCCCGCGGGCGTTCCATTTGGGCGGTCCAGGCGGCAGCGTTTCCGCGCCCGGCCGGACAAGGCCTCTTTCCAAGGGAAATCCAAGAATGATTGCGCTCTATTTCGTGATCGCGTGCGGCGTGCTCAGCATCGTCTACGCGATCTGGGCGATCCAGTCCGTGCTTGCGGCCGATGCCGGCAACCCCCGCATGCAGGAGATTGCGGGTGCCATCCGCGAGGGGGCTACCGCTTATCTGACGCGTCAATACACCACCGTCGCGATCGTTGGCGTCGTGGTCTTCGCCATTGCCTGGTACCTGCTTTCGGTGACTGCGGCGGTCGGCTTCGCCATCGGAGCCATACTATCGGGAACGGCGGGCTTCATCGGCATGCTGGTTTCTGTGCGCGCCAATGTGCGCACCGCACAGGCCGCCTCTCAGTCGCTGGGCGCAGGGCTTGCGATCGCCTTCCGCTCAGGCGCGATCACCGGGCTCCTCGTCGCGGGCCTCGCGCTGCTCGGTGTCGCCGTCTATTTTTGGTTCCTCACCGGGCCTATGGGGTACGACATGGAGGATCGCGCCGTCATCGACGCGCTGGTGGCGCTCGGCTTCGGCGCTTCGCTCATCTCCATCTTCGCCCGTCTCGGCGGGGGCATCTTTACCAAAGGCGCCGACGTGGGCGGCGACCTGGTGGGCAAGGTCGAGGCCGGTATTCCCGAGGACGATCCCCGCAACCCAGCGACGATCGCGGACAATGTCGGCGACAATGTCGGCGACTGCGCCGGCATGGCGGCCGATCTGTTCGAGACCTACGCCGTGACCGTGGTGGCGACCATGGTGCTCGCTTCGATCTTCTTCGATGGCGAAACCGCGATGGCGATGATGCTGCTGCCGCTGCTCATCGGCGGAGTCTGCGTCCTCACCTCGATAGCCGGAACCTTCTTCGTTAAGCTCGGCGCCAACAATTCCATCATGGGGGCGCTCTACAGGGGCTTCATCGCCACCGCGCTGCTCTCTATCGTGGCGATCTTCTTCGTGGTCTGGTGGCTCCTCGATCTCACCACAGGATACGCGGTCGGAGACCGCACCTTCACCGGGCTCAGTCTCTTCCTCTGCGGCGTGGTCGGGCTGGTGGTGACGGGCTTGATCATCTGGATCACCGAATACTACACCGGAACCAACTACCGCCCGGTGCAGTCGATCGCCTTTGCATCCCAGACCGGTCACGGCACTAACGTCATCCAGGGCTTGGCGGTCTCGCTCGAAGCGACCGCCCTACCGGCGCTGGTGATCGTCGCCGGCATCCTCGCCAGCTTCGCGCTGGCCGGCCTCTTTGGCATCGCCATCGCGGTGACCACCATGCTGGCGCTGGCCGGTGTCGTCGTGGCGCTCGACGCCTTCGGGCCGGTGACTGACAATGCCGGCGGTATTGCGGAGATGGCCGATCTTCCGGCCGACGTGCGCAGCACCACCGACGCGCTCGATGCCGTCGGCAACACCACCAAGGCGGTCACCAAGGGCTATGCAATCGGCTCGGCCGGACTCGGCGCGCTGGTGCTGTTCGCGGCCTACACGGAGGACTTGAACTTCTTCATCGCCAACCCCGATCAGTTTCCCTACTTCGCCGGGGTTGACCTCGACTTCTCACTGTCCAACCCCTACGTGGTCGTCGGCCTATTCTTAGGCGGGCTGCTCCCCTACCTGTTTGGCGGCATGGCCATGACGGCGGTCGGTCGCGCCGGCGGCGCCGTCGTGGAGGAGGTGCGCCGGCAGTTCCGCGAGAAGCCCGGGATAATGGAGGGCACGGAGCGGCCCGATTATGGCCGCGCCGTCGACATGCTGACGCGCGCCGCCATCAAGGAGATGATCATCCCCTCCATGCTGCCGGTGCTTTCGCCGATCGTCGTTTTCGTGGTCATGACCGGGATTGCCGGCAAGTCGGCCGCCTTCGCCACCGTCGGCGCCATGCTGCTCGGCGTCATCGTCACGGGCTTGTTCGTCGCCATCTCCATGACGGCCGGCGGCGGCGCCTGGGACAATGCCAAGAAGTTCATCGAGGACGGCAATTATGGCGGCAAGGGCTCGGAGGCCCACAAGGCGGCGGTGACCGGCGACACGGTCGGCGACCCCTACAAGGATACGGCCGGACCAGCGGTGAACCCGATGATCAAAATCACCAATATCGTGGCGCTTCTGCTGCTGGCCGTTCTGGCGCACTAGCCGATGGGGGTCGGCCTCTAAGGCTCGCTGGGGGTGGCCGTCAAATTGCCGGCCGCCCCGAGGATTTGCGAGAGGAACGAAAGGTCCCTGCCGCCGGTTCGGGTGGTGCGCGAGACGAGGTTGATGACCCGGCCGTCTTCCAGGCCGTATTGAGCGACGTCGGCGACCCGGCTGCTCTCGTCGAAGTAGATCGCCAGCACCGTCTGGTCGACGACGCGGGTATTGAGAAAGGCGACGGAGCGGCTGGTGACCTGGGAGATGTAGTAGAAGACCTCCCCGCCGAAATCCGCGGTCGTGGATGGCGTTCCGAGCGCGAGCAGCACCTGCTCGCGTGGCGCGCCGACCTGGACCTGCTGCAGCGCCGACTCCGAGGGAATGTAGCCGCGGTGCAGCGTCTCGCCGACGCAGCCGGAAAGCCCCAGCCCCGCGGCGAGGGCGAGGGCCGGAAGCCCGGTATTGCGACGGCGTTCAATCGGCATGATTTCTTCCCCCGGGTTGCTAGCTGCGCCACCGGTGCTTTGCAATAAGGGGATGGCGGGCATGTATGGCAGGGATGAGACCGGCTTGGGATGTTCCGTCTTTCTTCACATCGACGCGCCGAGCGCGCCGCCGCCTCCCGCATCTACGCCGCAGTGCTGTTGGCGGCTCGCCGGCCCGGGCTTTATCTTAGCTGCGGGGTGCCCGACACGCTGCAAGGTCGCTTCGAGATGGTGACGCTGCATCTTTTCGCCGTGCTGCATCGCCTCATGCACGATCCGGGTGACGACCCGGCGCTCGCCCGGCTGATATCGGAGCGATTCGTCGAGGATATGGACGGCGCGCTGCGCGAGATGGGGGTCGGCGACCTCTCGGTGCCGAAGCGGATGCGCGCGCTCTACGGCTCCTTTGCGGGGCGCGTCAGCGCCTACCGGCAGGCCCTCGGCCATCAGCCGGACGGACTTGCCGCGGCCGTGGCGCGCAACGTCTTTCCCGAAGGCGACGGGGACGAGCAGGCTGCCTCGCTGGCCGCATATCTGGGCGAGGCGGTGGAGCGCGTTCGCGCCGCCGATATGGAAGGGCTCCGCCGTGGAGAGCTGCCGTTTCCGCCGGTCTGCGGGACTGCGGAAGGAGGCTAGTCGTGAGCAAGGCGCCGCTTTCCCTCTCGGTTCGGGCGAGCGAGATCCCCGCCGGCGGACGCCGCTTTCATATCGAGGCGAACGAGAGCGAGCGCCGCGGCCTTGCCGACGAGCTGGGCATACCGGAGGTGTCGCAACTGGCAGCCGACCTCGACGTCCGTCCGCTCGCGGGCGGCGCCTTTTCGGTGAGGGGGGCGCTCTCCGCCTCTGTCGTCCAGACCGATATCGTGACGCTGGAGCCCGTCCGCCAGGCGGTCGATGAGGCGATCGACGTGACGCTGGTGGCGGCTGAGGACGCGGCGGCCGAGCCGGGCGAGACAGAGCTTCCCGACCTCTACCGGGGCGGGCGGATCGAGCTCGGCGCTCTGACGAGGGAGCACTTTGCTCTGGGCCTCGACCCCTATCCGCGCGCGCCGGGCGTGGAATTTCTCGATCATGTCGAGGACGATTCCGCCGCCGAGGCCTCGCCCTTCGCGGCGCTGGCACGATTGCGCAAAGGCGAGGAATAGCGGGCCCGCGGCGCCCGCTTGTCATGCGGGGCACAAGGGTTATGGTCCGCCAGCCCTGCTCACCGCGAAGGCCCGATGGCTCAAACGATCACGATTGCGCTCGACGCCATGGGGAGCGACGCCGGTCCGGAGGTCGTGATCGGAGGAGCTGCGATCGCCGCCGACCGGCGGCCCGACCTGCGCTTCATCATCTTCGGTGAGGAGGACGCGGTCCGTCCGGTGCTCGAAGCCAATCCACCGGTCGCGGAAGTGTCCGAGTTCAAGCATTGCAGCGTGACGGTGCTGATGCACGACAAGCCGAGCCAGGCGCTGCGGAAGGGCCGCTGGAAGTCGTCGATGTGGCGCGCCATCGAAGCGGTGCGCGACCACGACGCCGACGCCGCGGTCTCGGCCGGCAATACTGGCGCGCTGATGGCCATGGCCAAGTTCTGCCTGAAGTCGCTGCCGGGAATCGAGCGGCCGGCGATCGCCGGTATCTGGCCGACCTTGCGCGGCGAGAGCATCGTGCTCGACATCGGCGCGACGATAGGCGCCGATGCGCGAATGCTGGTCGATTTCGCGGTCATGGGTGCGGCCATGGCGCGCTCCGTGTTCGGCTTGGACCGGCCCACGGTGGCCCTGTTGAACGTAGGCGTGGAGGAGATCAAGGGGATCGAGGAGGTTCGCGAAGCCAGCCGCATCCTGCGCGAGATGAATCACCCGGGTTTCGAATATCGCGGCTATGTCGAGGGCGACGATCTCGGCAGGGGCACCGTCGACGTCGCCGTCACCGAGGGGTTCGCCGGGAACATCGCGTTGAAGACGGCGGAGGGGACCGCGCGGCAGATCGGTGAGTATCTGCGCGCGGCGATGGCGCGAACCTGGGCTTCTCGGCTCGGATATTTCTTCGCGCAGTCGGCGTTCCGGTTGCTCAGCGAGAAGATGGATCCGCGCAAGGTCAACGGCGGGGTGTTCCTCGGTTTGAACGGCATGGTGATCAAATCGCACGGGGGAACCGATGCCGAGGGCTTTGCCAGTGCCGTGGAGCTGGCCCGCGAAATGGCCCGCAATGACCTGGTCCGCATGATCGCCGAAGACAGCGCCTTCCGAAGCGACGAAGCCACGAGCCGGATCACGGCGGCCTCCGCATGATGCGCTCCGTGATCCGCGGGATTGGGAGCTATCTCCCGGCCAAAATCCTCACCAATGGCGATCTGGCGGCGATGGTGGACACGTCGAATGAGTGGATCGTCCAGCGCACCGGCATCCACGAACGGCGGATCGCGGCGGAAGGGGAATGCACCTCCGACCTTGCCGTTCACGCGGCACAAGGGGCGCTGGATGACGCCGGCCTGACGTCCGCAGACATCGACCTGATCGTCCTGGCGACTTCGACCCCGGACAACACGTTTCCCGCGACCGCCGTTGCCGTGCAGGAGCGGCTCGGCATGAGCCACGGCGCCGCCTACGATCTGCAGGCCGTCTGCACCGGCTTCATCTATGCCGTCTGCAACGCCGATGCCATGCTGAAGGCCGGGCAGGGGCAGCGGGCGCTGGTGATCGGGGCCGAGACGTTCTCGCGCATTCTCGACTGGACCGACCGGAGCACCTGCGTCCTTTTCGGAGATGGAGCCGGGGCGGTCGTTCTGGAGGCGCAGGAGGGAGGCGGGACCATAGCGGACCGCGGCGTGCTTTCCGCGCATCTCCGCTCCGACGGGCGCCACAAGGAGAAGCTCTTTGTCGATGGCGGCCCGTCCTCCACCGGCACCGTCGGCCACGTGCGAATGGAGGGCCGCGAGGTGTTCAAGCACGCTGTTGGCATGATCTCCGATGTGATCCATGCGGCGTTCGAGGCGACGGGCACCGGGCCGGACGATATCGACTGGTTCGTTCCCCACCAAGCCAACCAGCGCATAATCGACGCCAGTGCGAGGAAGCTCGGCATCGCCAGCGAAAAGGTCGTCTCGACCGTCGCGCTGCACGGCAATACGTCCGCCGCCTCCGTTCCGCTGGCGCTGCACGTCGCGGTGCTCGACGGGCGCATCAAGCCGGGCCATCTCGTGATGCTCGAGGCGATGGGAGGAGGGTTCACCTGGGGGTCTGTCCTGGTGCGCTGGTGATTCGTCGCTGTTGACCAAGAATATCCACCCGAATAGGGTTAGTGTGTTGAATTACTTCAATTCCTAAAAAGATGCGGCGGGGCGCATGGGGGGCAAGACGGTAACGCGAGCTGACTTGGCCGAGGCTGTCTTTCGGCGGCTAGGTCTTTCCAGAACCGAATCGGCGGCGATGGTCGAGATGGTACTGAAGGAAATCTCCGACGCGGTCGTTTCGGGTGAAACCGTCAAGCTGTCGTCGTTCGGCTCCTTCACCGTCCGCGACAAGGGCCTCAGGGTCGGCCGCAATCCAAAGACCGGGCGCGAGGTGCCCATACCGCCGCGACGGGTCACCGTGTTCAAGCCGAGCAATATCATGAAGCAGCGCATCAACGACGGCATGCGCGGCAAGAAGCGCTCCGAGGAGCCGGTGGAGTAGGAGACCGGATTGGCTTCGCCGAAAGCGCCTGAAGCGTTCCGCACGATCAGCGAAGTCGCAGGCGATCTCGATCTGCCGCAGCACGTGCTGCGTTTTTGGGAAACGCGCTTTTCGCAGATAAGACCGATGAAGCGCGGCGGCGGTCGGCGCTACTACCGGCCGGAGGATGTCGACCTCCTGCGGGGCATTCGCCTGCTCCTCTACGGTGAAGGCTTTACGATCCGCGGCGTGCAGCGCTTGCTGAAGGAAAAAGGCGTGGCCTTCGTCGTGGCGGTGGGCCAGACGGGCTCGGTGCAGACCGTCACGACGGCCGAAGACGCCGTGGCGACCGTGACGGAAGCGTCGCGTCCGCGTTTTCGCGGAGCGCCGGCCGTGGCAGCCGATTCCGGGCGGGCGGCCGGGCAGCAGCAGGCGATACAAGGGCGCCAGCCGATGGTTGCCCTTTCGGCGGACAAACGCCGCCGCATGCGAGCTGCGCTGGAAGATCTGGAGGAGGCGAAGCGGCTCCTCGATCAGGCGCGCTGACAGCGTCCGATCGTCAGTCGACCTGGCGGATGCCGCGATTCCCATTGGAAAGGCGGGTCGTGTTCAACGGGTTTCAGATGACGGATTGATGCGACCGAAGCCGCTCGAACTGGTCGGAGCGGCGGGATTCGAACCCACGACCCCTTGACCCCCAGTCAAGTGCGCTACCAGACTGCGCCACGCTCCGATGCAGGCGACTATAGAGACGCCAGCTCAGCGGTTCAATGGCGCCGACGCGACGGGCGCGGAGCGCCGCTGAAATACGGCGTTCAGCCGGTCGGTCGCTCGTCGACGACTCACGTTGCAGCGCTCAATACGCATTATCGGTGCTCAGAAGCCTGAAGGGCGTGAGCATGAGAATGTAGAGGTCAAAGATGACCGACCAGTTTTCAATATAGAAGAGATCGTGCTCGACTCGCCGCTCAAGCTTCTCCTGCGTGTCGGTTTCGCCCCGCCAGCCGTTGATCTGAGCCCAGCCGGTGATGCCCGGCGTGACGCGGTGACGGGCGAAATAGCCGTCGACGACCTGCTCGTAGAGTCGGTCGGCGGCCTTGGCTTGCACTGCATGCGGCCGCGGCCCCACTAGCGACAGATTTCCTTTCCACGCCACGTTGATGAGCTGCGGCAGCTCGTCGAGGCTGGTCTTGCGGATGAAACGGCCGACGCGGGTGATCCGTGGGTCGCCCCGCGTGGCAAGCTTGGCCGCGTCCGCGTCCGTCTGGTCGACGTACATGGAGCGAAACTTAAAGACTTCGATCAGCTCGTTGTTGAACCCGTACCGTTTCTGCCGGAACAGAGCCGGGCCGGGGCTGTCCAGCCTAACGGCGAGCGCCACCGCCAGCATGACCGGCGAGAGCAGCGTCAGAAGCAGCCAGCCGACTGCCCGGTCGAAGCACGCCTTCGCGACGTTGTTCCAATCCGCGATGGGCTTGTCGAACAGATCGAGGAACGGCACGGCCCCGACGTACGAATAGGAGCGCGGGCGGAAGCGCAGCCGGGTGGCGCCCGCGGAAAGCCGGATGTCGACCGGCAGAACCCAGAGAGTCCTGAGGAGCTCGACGAGGCGCTGTTCCGCCGCCATCGGCAGGGCGACGATGAGCATGTCGATCTCCGCCTGCCGGCCGAACTCGAGCAGCTCGTCAATGCGTCCGAGCTTGGGGAGGCCCTCCTGCAATGCTGGGACGCGCGTGTCCTCGCGGTCGTCGAAGATGCCGCAGATGCGGATGTCGTTGGCCGGCTCCTGGCGGAGCGACCGGATCAGCTCCACCGCCTCGGGCCCGCCTCCGACCAGGACGGCGCGGCGCTCCAGTGCGCCGCCTTGCGTCCACGCCATGACCAAGCGCCCGATCAGGATCCTGAGGCCGGTCAGCACCGCGAGGCCGGTGAGGAACCAACTTGCCAACCAGACGCGGGAAAAATCCTCCCCCATTTTGAGGAAGAACACCACGATGGTGAAGCATCCGAAAACCGCCGTCCAGACGGCGGCCACGCGGCCGATCCTGACGAGGACCCGCGTGCGGTAGTCGCCCACCGAATAGCCGCTGAGCGAGCCGATGAGGAGAACGGTTGTGGCCGGCAGCAGGAGTGTGGCGAGAACGTATTCGACTTCGATTGCGTCGCTCGGCGTGACATAAGCCCATGCGATCGCGGCGCTTGCCATGGCGAGGCCGAGAAAGTCCGCGATCCGCGCCAGTCCCGCCAGGATGCCCGGCGTGATGACGCGGTGCCTCAGCGTGGAAGCGACCTGCGACGCGGCCACGTTGAGCGGAGTGCGTCCGGGGTGAAGGCCGAGCGATGCCGGGGTGAGCGCCGCCGGATACGCGCCGATGCTGCCGGTCATATCGGTTATTGTCATTGAGTTCGGACCGCCTCAAGTCCCCCGCGAGACAGGTGACCTGTTGGGCCCGAAGATTCAATTTTCTCCAATTCTTAGGGTTACCGGCGGGGCTTCCTCGGCGGCGCCTCAGAAGAGGCTTTCCGGCACGTAGATGGTGTCGCCGGGCCGGATCGGCTCGATCACCGCCATGCGGCCTTCCAGCAGCCTTCCGTTGATCGAGCGGCTGACGCGCACGATGCGCTTGTTGGCGCGCTCGGAGAAGCCGCCGGCCATGGCGATGGCGGTCTCGGCGGTGATGCCCGGCACATAGGCGTACTGCCCCGGGGCGTTGACCTCGCCGAGCACGAAGAACGGCCGGTAGGCACTGACTTCCACGGTGACGTCCGGCTCGCGCAGATAGGCGGTGGCGAGCTTGGCCTCGATGCGCTGGGCCAGCTCCTCCGTGGTGGCGTCGCGCGCCGCCACGTCGCCGATGAGCGGCAGCGAGACCCGGCCGGACTGGTCCACCTCGTAGATGTTGGTCAGGCTGGGCTGGTCATAGACCACCACCCGCAGCCGGTCCGCCGTGTCCAGCCGGTAGGGGCCCGTCAAGGCGGGGACCGGCTCCTTCAGCGGCGGGCGGTCGGTGCATGCGCCGAGCGCCGCGGCGAGGCCGGCCGCCAAGAGGAAGGCGCAAGGACGCAGGCGAATCATCGAGGTCATCCGGCCGCACAGGAGGTTCGCGTTGCGCACAGGCTGCCGATTTATGGTTAACGCTCCGCTAATCCTGATTAACGATAGTTCGGGAGCGTTAACGTCTCCCTAACCATGATTCGGCGAGGTTCGGCCGTGAGCGGGCATGATCTGAGAACGGGGGCCGCGGGTTCCGGCTTTGATCGCGCTCGAGGAGCAAGAGATGGCCTCCGATCGAAGCGGAGCGGAATCCGGGGCTGCGGGAGCAGCGATGGCTGAGATCGCCGAGACGGAGCTCGACATCCATGCCTTGGCCCGGGCTCTGTGGCGCTGGGCGTTACCGCTGGGATTCCTGGCCATTCTCGCGGCGGCCGCCACCTACGTGGGCCTCGGCTATGTCGATCCACTTTACACTGCCGACACCAGAATCCTCATCGAGGAACGGGAATCGCCGCTGACCCGGACGCGCGAAGGGGTGGCCGACCCGACCACCAGCTTCGACGAATCGGCCATCCAGAGCCAGGTCGAGGTGCTGAAGTCGCGCGAGATTGCCGATGCGGTGATCGACGAGCTCGACCTGACGCGCCGCCCGGAGTTCGATCCGGCGCGCCAACCGTCGTTGCTGCGCTCCCTCGCGGTCATGCTCGGCGCTGCCGAGAACCCGCTCGATTCGACCATTCGCCAACGGGTGATGGAGGGCTATTTCGAGCGGCTCTCGGTCTATCCGCTGCAGAAATCCCGCGTCGTCGGCGTCGAGTTCTCAGCGCCGGGGCCGGAGCTCGCGGCCGAAGTCGCCAATGCGGTCGCGGGCGCGTTCGTCGCGCTGCAACAGGACGCCAAGCGCCAATCGGCGGTCGCGGCGACGCTATGGCTGGAGCAGGAGATTGCGCGCCTGCGAGAGCGCGTGGCGGAATCGGAGCAGGCGGTCGCCGATTATCGCTCCACCCACGATCTCTTCGGCGTTGAACAGCGTGGCGTCGAGAGCGGAAACCTGTCGACCCAGCAGCTGGGTGACATCAACGCCGAGCTGGCGCGCGCCAGGGCGGCACGCGCCGAGGCAGAGGCGCGGGCGGAGCTCGTGCAGAGGCTGCTCGACGAGGGCGAACCGATCGACGCGTCGGAGGAGGTTCTCAATTCGCAGCTGATCCAGCGGCTGCGCGAACGGCAGGTGGCCCTCCGCGCGCAGGTCGCCGAGCTCTCCACCACACTGCTCCCCAGTCATCCGCGCATTCGCGCGCTTGAGGGGCAGGTAAACAATCTCGAATCGCAGATCCGCCAGGAGGCCGCGAAGGTTCTCGCATCGCTGCAGACCGCGGCTCGGGTTGCCGCGGCGCGCGAGCAATCTCTCGTGGGAAGCCTCGACGAGGCGAAGGTGGATATGTCCCGCTCGAACGACCAGGGAATCGCCCTGCGCGCGCTCGAGCGCGAGGCGGCCGCGCAGCGCGAATTGCTGGAGACCTTCCTGGCGCGCTTCCGCGAGGCGACGGCCCGCACCGAGGCCAACTACATGCCGGCTGACGCGCGCATCATCTCTCGCGCCGTGCCGCCGGCCAATCCGTCCTTCCCGAGAAAGGCGATGATGTCGCTTGCCGCGGCGATCGCCGTGCTGCTCGTCGGCTCGGCGCTGGTGCTGCTTGGCGAATTCGTTTCCGGCCGCGCGTTCAGGGCCGTCGGCTACTCCGTGTCGGGAGAGCCTGCCGCCATGGCCGGCGCCGCCGTGGTCCCCGTGAGGGGTCTTGACGACGCGGAAGAAGCGGAAGTCGATGCGGAAGAAAAAGAGGAGCCGGAACGGTCGGTCGCGGCGGAAGCTGCTTTCGCGCAGACGGAGCCCGACGAGGAGATGTCGGACGGCGAGCCGTCCGAGAACGAGGGCTCTCCTGTCGGCGCGGTGGCCGAGGAGGAAGATGCCGAGGAGGAGGCCGAGGAAGAGGATCGGCCTGGCACGGCAGGGCTCGCCGACATCCTTGCCAATTCGTCCGTGCGCGTAGCGGTCTTCACCGGCGCGGAAGGTGGCGAGGGGGCCGGGGAAATCGCGTTCTCCGCCGCCCGCATCGCTGCGGAGGAGAAGCTTCGCTGCATCCTCGTCGATGTCGGGCGGAAGCCCTCGTCGGCGCTCGGTCTGGAGCGGCCCGGGCTCGGTGACCTCCTCGCCGGCGACGCGGCGTTCGGCGAGGTCATCCGCCGCGACGAGGACGCCCATGTCCACGTCATTCCCTTGGGTGCATTCGGCGACAATGCGCCCCTGCAGCGCATGCAGCTCGTTATCGGCGCCCTGACGCACACCTACGACAAGGTCATCGTCGTCTCCGACAGACTGGACGACTGGCCGGACGACCATGTTCGGCCGGACATCGCGGCCATCGTGTGCGGTCCGGAAACGAGCGAAGAGCTTCGCACCGAAGTATACGACGCCGCCCTGGCGCGGGGTGCCAAGAGCGCCATCATCGTGCGCCTGTCCAGCGACGGCATGAGCGAAAGCGAAGCGGCCTGAGGCCGCGGCAACGCGCACGCGGGCATCAATGGCTCGCCACACCCTGATACGGCTGGCGCTTGAGACGCTCTGGATGACGCGGGCGTCCTCCTGGCTTCCCGCCGCCGAGGACGCGTCCGGCTTCGTGCTGACGCTTCACCACGTCACGCCGAGAGAGCCGGCGCTATTCGCGCCGAATGCGATTCTTGCTGTCTCGCCGGACTTTCTCGATCGCGTTCTTGGTCATCTCGCCGGCCGGGGATGGCGCTTCGTTTCGATCGAGGAGCTCGTCGCCCCGACGGACGACCCGGACCCGCGGCGCATCGCGCTGACCCTCGACGACGGATACCGGGACAATCTCCAGCACGCCTGGCCCGTCTTCTGCCGCCATGACGCGCCGTTCACCATCTATGTCTGCCCAGGTTTCTCGGACCGGACCGCGGAGCTCTGGTGGGAGGCGTTGGAGCGCATCATCGACGCGACCGATACGCTTTCGCTTCGGGGCATGGGCCCCACGGAGATGCTGCCGACGCGCAATGCCGCTGAGAAGCTGCAAGCGTTTCAGGCCTGGACCGCATGGCTGACGACGGAGGCCGATGAAGCGCGGCAGCGCTCGGCCATCCATGCGCTTTCAGGGAAATACGGCCTCGACCTTGCCGCGCTCGCCGCCGAGCTCGTCATGGACTGGTATGGAGTGCGAACGATCGCCGCTGTTCCGCTCTGCACGATCGGCGCTCACACCATGACCCATCCGGCGCTGGCGCGGCTTCAGCCAGACGCGGCCCTTCGCGAGATGCGCGACAGTGCCGAGAGGATCGAGGCCGAGATCGGAAAGCGGCCAACGAGCCTTGCCTTCCCCTACGGCTACCGCGCCGCCGCGGCCGAGCGCGAGGCAAGACTGGCGGGCGAGGCGGGCTTCGCGTCCTCCTTTACCACGCGGCCGGGTTACGTGCCCGAGAACGGTACGCGGCATGGTCTCCCGCGCGTCTCGGTCAATGGCCTCTTTCAGGAGCTGCGGTTCTTGGAAGTGCTTCTGACGCCGGGCCTCTGGAAACTCAGAGACCGCCTGCGGAAATCCCGCTAAGTCTTTCCACCGCTGGGCTTTGACATCCAGCTGATCAGAGCGGCTGCCGGAATGATCCAGACAAGTCCCGCCGCGGCGAAGAAAGCAAGTTGCGTCATGCCCGAAGCGCCAGGCAGCTTCGCTGCGGCGACCGTCATTGCCGTAAGCGCGTAGACGGACACGAAGGCGACGAGGGCGACGGACCCGACAAGCTTTCGAAGACGCGAGGACATTTACAGTCCTTGCGCTGCTCACCCCCCACGCGCAAGTTGTGCGTTCGCGACCGGGTGTCGCGCACGCGCCGCTTGTCCGCGGAGCACCGCCTTTCGTAAGAGGCGGGATGGTCGCCGAGCCAATCTCCAAGATCCAGGCCGCAGCTCCCGCAGCCGACCCGAGTCGTCCGGTGCGGCTTTGGCTGCTGGGACTGATCTTCCTCACCTTCGCCATGGTGCTCGTCGGCGGCGCGACGCGGCTGACCGAGTCCGGCCTTTCGATCACCGAATGGAACCTGGTCACCGGCACGCTGCCGCCCCTTAGCGACGCCGCGTGGCAGGCGGAATTCGAGCGCTACCGTGCGACGCCGCAGTACGAGCTCCTGAACCGAGGCATGAGCTTGGCCGACTTCCGCACGATCTATTGGTGGGAATGGGCGCACCGCGAGCTCGGGCGCTTCATCGGCCTGGTCTACATCGGAGGATTTGTTTGGTTCGCCGTGCGCGGAGTCGTGCCCGGCCGGATGATTGCCATCCTGGCGGCTGTCGGGGTCCTCCTCGGCGCGCAAGGAGTGGTCGGGTGGATCATGGTGGCCTCTGGGCTGGAGCCGGGCATGACGGCCGTGGCCCCGGTCAGGCTCATGCTCCACCTCGTGCTTGCCTGCCTGTTCTTCGGTGCGCTGGTGGTGCTGTTCGTTCGCCTCGGCGGCGCGGTGACGGAGCCCGTGTCGAATGCCGTTCGCGCTTCCGCTCGGCTGCTCGTCGTCGTCGCATTCGCTCAAATCGCGCTCGGCGCGCTTGTTGCCGGGCACAAGGCCGGGCTCACCTACAACACGTGGCCGCTGATGGACGGCCGGCTGGTGCCCACCGGGCTCGCAACGCTTCAGCCGCTCTGGCTCAACATCGTGGACAACGTCACGACAATACAGTTCAACCACCGTGTCGGGGCCTACGTGCTTACCGTCGCAATTCTTCTCTACGCTGTTGCGATGTGGCGCGGCCCTCCGCCGGCCATGGGCCGTGCGCTTCTGATCTCAGCCGCCGTGCTGGCGCAGGTTGGGCTCGGGATCGCGACGCTTATCCATCTCGTGCCCATCGGGCTGGCGCTCATGCATCAGGCGCTGGCGCTTATGCTGCTCTTCGCGCTGGTATGGAACGCGGCCGTATTCCGGCGCGAAGCTTAGCCCGCCGGCGAAAGTAAAGCCGCCTCGGGCGTCACCACGGTGCCTTCGATGGCAACGACATCGCCTTGGATCTTCGCTCTGCCGCTCGCCACGAGCGCTAGCGCCAGCGGGTAGATGCGGTGCTCGATGCGGAGCACCCTCGCTGCGAGCGTCTCGGGCGTGTCGCTGGAAAGCACCGGTACGGCACCCTGCGCGACGATCGGCCCTGCGTCCAACTCAGCGCGCACGAAATGCACCGTTGCGCCGTGGATTCGGACCCCCGCCTGAAGCGCCCGTTCATGCGTGTGCAGCCCGGGAAACAGCGGCAGCAGCGAGGGATGTATGTTGAGGATGCGGGCCCGCCACGCGTCGACAAAGTCAGCGGAGAGGATGCGCATGAAGCCTGCGAGGCAAACAAGTTCGATCCTGGCATCGCGCAGCGCTGCGTCGATACGCGTCTCCATCTCGGCTCTTGCCGGGCGCTGTGCCTCCACTACGGCAGTCGGTATGCCTCGCTCACGCGCCCGCATGAGGCCTTCAGCGCTGGCGCGATCGGCGAGGACGAGCGCGATCTCGGCGGGATAGTCCACCTTGGTAGCCGCGGCGATGAGCGCTCCCAGATTGCTCCCGCGCCCGGAAATCAGCACGGCCGTGCGCGTCCTCGCGTCAGGCATCGAGCGGAAGTCGTCCTTGGAAAGCGATTGCGCGTCGCTGACGCGGCGTGATCCTTCCCAGCTCCACCACCGTCTCGCCGTGCTTCTCCAGAATTGTCGTCACGCTCGCGGCCCCCTCCGCCGCCACTACTGCGACCATGCCGATCCCACAGTTGAAGGTCCGGAGCATCTCCGTCTGCTCAATTCGATGTCCGAGCCAGCGAAAAACTGGGGACAGCTGGATCGCAGTGAGGTCGATCTCCGCGGCGACCCCATCGGGGAGCACGCGGGGGACGTTCTCAGTCAGCCCGCCCCCCGTGATGTGCGCAAGCGCCTTCACGGCGCCGGTCGACCGGATCGCGTCGAGGCATGCGGCGGCGTAGATACGCGTCGGCCTGAGAAGCGCCTCTCCCAGACCAACCTGCCGCTCGAAGGGAGCCGCGTCGGACCAGCCAAGCCTTGCCTCTTCCACAAGGCGCCGCACCAGCGAGAAGCCGTTCGCGTGGAGCCCGCTGGAGGCCAGCCCCAGCACGATGTCGCCTTCCGCAAGATCGGAGCGGGGAAGCAGGGCGTCGCGCTCAGCCGCCCCCACGGCAAATCCGGCTATGTCGAAGTCGCGCGGCCGATAGAGCCCCGGCATCTCCGCGGTCTCGCCGCCGATGAGCGCCGCTCCAGCGAGGCGGCAACCCTCAGCGATGCCGGTAACGACCTCGCCGGCGGCGTCAACGTCCAGCGCTCCCGCGGCGTAATAGTCGAGGAAGAAGAGCGGCTCGGCACCCTGCACGACAAGATCGTTGACCGACATGGCTACAAGATCGACGCCGATGGTCCGATAGCTGCCGGTCTCGACCGCGATCTTCAGCTTGGTCCCGACTCCGTCGGTGGCGGCCACCAGGATCGGATCGCGGAACCCCGCTGCCTTGAGATCGAAAAGGGCGCCGAAACCGCCGATCCCTCCCAGAACGCCTGGGCGGACCGTGGCCGAGGCGGCCAGCTTGATGCGCTCGACAAGGCGGTTGCCGGCGGCGATGTCCACGCCAGCGTCCCGGTAGGTCAAGGTATTGCGCTCGCCGGCCATAGCCGCTAGCGCCTAGTGTGCCGACATGGGGATTGCAAGGACGTCGGCAGGCTTGCCCTCCGAGCCGCTGGTTCCGGAGCGAGCCGTCGTCAAGTCGCGGCTGCGCAGGCCTTCAAGTGACCGCACCCAACTTCATTACCATCGCCCGGCTGATCAGCGTTCCGGTCATCGTGTGGCTGATGATCGCCGATCGCTTCGTCGAGGCGACCGCGCTCTTCGTCCTGGCAGGTCTTTCGGATGCCGCGGACGGGTTCATCGCGAAGCGTTTCGGCGCGGCTTCCGAGCTTGGCGCCTATCTCGATCCCATCGCCGACAAGGCGCTGCTCGTCTCGGTCTTCGTCACGCTGGGGTTCAAGGGGATCCTTCCCCCCTGGCTGATCATCCTGGTCGTCAGCCGCGACCTCTTCATCGTCGGCGGCATCATGCTCGCCTATTTCCTCACCAATCCCATGCCGGTCAAGCCGCTCTGGGTGTCGAAGGCGAACACCCTGGCGCAAATCATCCTGATCGCTTTCGTTCTCGGCGACCGTTCGTGGCCGATGGGGCTGGACGTGGCTATCTGGATCACGGTGCTGGCGGTCGCGGCCTTGACCGTGGTTTCGGCCGGCGCCTATCTCGTCGAGTGGGTCCGCCACATGGCTGGGGGGCCGGGAGGTGCAAGGGAGGAGGGAGCGTGAACCTCCGGGTTCAAGCGATGTTCTGGATCAGCGTGCTGCTGATCCTCCTCCTTTTCCTTTGGGTCTTCAGCGGGATTCTGCTTCCCTTCATTCTCGGGATGGCGCTTGCCTACCTGCTCGACCCGATCGCCGACTGGCTGGAGCGGATCGGGATGAACCGGTTCTGGGCGACCATCACCATTGTCATCCTCTCCGTCGTAGTGTTTTCGCTCGCCGCTCTCACGGTTATCCCGCTTCTAATTTCCCAGCTCGCCGGCTTTCTAGACAACCTGCCCGGCTACGCGGCGGAGCTGCAGGCACTCGGAAACCGCTTCCTCGACACTGAGATCGGCCGGTATTTCGGGCAGCGGCAGGAAGACGCCGGGATCGACCAATGGGTGTCGCAAGGCGCCGCTTGGGTAGCCTCGTTCCTCGCGTCGCTCTGGGCCGGGGGGCGCGCCCTTATCGGCGCCGTCAGCCTCGTTGTGGTGACGCCGGTCGTGGCGTTTTATCTCCTATACGATTGGGACCGGATGCTCGCGCGGGTCGATGCGCTCCTGCCGCGCGAGCACGCCGAGACACTCAGGGCGATTGGACGCGACATCGACAACGCCATCGCCGGATTCATTCGTGGGCAGGGCGCCGTCTGCCTCATCCTCGGTCTCTTCTACGCCATCTCGCTCAGCGCGGTCGGGCTGAACTTCGGCTTCCTGATCGGGAGCATCGCCGGCGTCATCAGCTTTGTCCCCTACGTCGGCTCGATCGTGGGCTTCCTTCTTTCAGTCGGCGTCGCCGTGGTGCAGTTCTGGCCGGATTGGCTTTGGGTCGTGGGAGTAGCCGGCATATTCGCCGTGGGGCAGTTCGTGGAAGGCAACATCCTGCAGCCGCGGCTGGTCGGTTCCAGCATCGGGGTGCATCCCGTCTGGCTCATATTCGCGCTTTTCGCGTTCGGCTCGCTCTTCGGCTTCGTCGGCGTGCTGCTTGCCGTTCCGGTGACCGCGGCGATCGGTGTGCTGGTCCGATTTGGCGTCACGCGCTATCGGGAGAGCAGCCTCTACCTTGAGCGGGCGGAGCAGCCGCCCGACGGCCCCGGCCCCTTGCCTTGACTACGGTGCATGCTCCCCGACAGCTTCCGCTCGCGCTCGCGTACGCGCCACAATACGGACGCGACACGTTCGTGCCGGGAGCCTCCAACCACGCTGCGCTGCGGCTGATCGAGTCCTGGCCAGACTGGCACTCGTCGGTCGTGCTGGTGAGCGGACCACGTGGTTCCGGTAAGACCCACCTTGCGCACATCTGGGCGAAGCGTGCCGATGCGCCGATTCTTGAGGCCGCGGGCCTCAGCATTTCGATGCTGCCCGGCCTTGAGGATGGAGGGGCAATGGTCATCGAGGATGTCGACGCCGCGACTTTTCCCGAGACCGCCTTGTTTCATCTGATAAACCGCACCAAGGAGGTGCGGGCTTCGCTACTGGTGACGTCTCGCGAGGCGGCCGGGAGCTGGGGAGTGAGCCTCCCGGACCTACGCTCGCGCCTGCGCATGGCGGCGGCTGTGGCGCTCGGCGCGCCGGATGACGAGCTCCTGCGCAAGGTGATGGTAAAACTGTTCGCCGACCGCCAACTCATCGTGGACAAGCAGGTAGTAAATTACCTTCTCGTCAGAATGCACCGGTCGCTAGGTTTCGCAGCGACGGTTGTGCGGGCGCTGGACGTGGCGGCGCTGGCCGCCGGACGCCGCATCACCCGCGCCGTGGCCGCAGAGGTGCTAGCCGACTTGGACGCGGATCGTGAAAGATTCGGGGATCGGCAATAGATTGTCACCATATTGTGCCATGGGGCGATGATAACGCGGAGACCCGACGCGGAAACGCGGGATGAGCGAAGCGATTGCAGAAATACAACCGCCCGCCGTAAGGCAGCGGAAGGTCCGGCTGGATGAGGAGCTGGCGGCTGCGCCCGCACGCTTTATCAATCGCGAGATTTCCTGGCTGGAGTTCAACCGGCGTGTCCTCAAGGAATCGGAAAATCCCAGCCATCCGCCACTGGAGCGGCTGCGCTTCCTATCCATTTCCGGAAAGAACCTCGACGAGTTCGTCATGGTGCGCGTCGCGGGCCTCGCCGGGCAGGCGCGCGAGCTCATTTCGACGGTCAGCGACGACGGGTTGACCCCGGCCGAACAGCTTAGGGCCATCGATGTCAAGGTCAGCGAACTCGTCCAACAACAGCATGCCAATTGGAGCCGGCTGCGCAGCGAGCTGGCGCAAGCGGGAATCGTAATCGTGCCCGCCCAGGACCTGCACGACGCCGAAAAGGCCTGGCTTGAAGCCTATTTCCTCGATTCGATCTTTCCTGTGCTGACGCCACTGGCCATCGATCCTGCACATCCGTTCCCGTTCATCCCCAACCTCGGCTTCACATTGGCGTTGCAACTCGTCGCGAAGAACGGGCGTGCAATGCAGGCGCTAGTCCGCTTCCCGAGCAGCCTGGAGCGCTTCGTTGCGATCCCGCCGCAGGCCGAGGAGGCCGGCCCGCTTCGTTTCGTGCTCCTGGAGGACGCCGTCGGGCTGTTCATCCCGCGCCTCTTCCCCGGATACGAGGTGGTGGGAAAGGGCGCGTTCCGCCTCATCCGCGATTCCGACATCGAAGTTGAAGAGGAGGCGGAGGACTTGGTGCGCCTGTTCGAGCGCGCCTTGAAGCAGCGCCGGCGAGGAATCGTCATTCGGCTCGAGATCGAGGCGGACATGCCTGAAACGCTCCGCGCCGTGGTGCAGCGGGCACTGGCGGTTTCCGACCACGAGGTGCACATCATCCCCGGCATGCTGGGGATCGACAACCTGTCCCAGATGGTTGCCGTCGATCGGCCCGACCTGAAGTTCGAGCCCTATACGCCACGTTTCCCGGAGCGCATCCGCGAACATGGCGGCGACTGCTTCGCTGCGATCCGGCAAAAGGACATCATCGTCCACCATCCCTATGAATCGTTCGACGTGGTCCTGCAATTTCTGCGTCAGGCAGCGTCCGATCCGGACGTGGTGGCCATCAAGCAGACGCTCTACCGAACATCCAACGATTCCCCGATCGTGAAAGCGCTGATCGAGGCCGCCGAGTCGGGCAAGTCGGTGACCGCCCTAGTGGAGCTCAAGGCGCGCTTCGACGAGGAGGCCAATATCCGCTGGGCACGCGATCTGGAGCGTGCGGGAGCGCAGGTGGTCTATGGGTTCATTGAGCTGAAGACCCACGCCAAGCTGTCGCAGGTTGTCCGCCGTGAAGCCGGCGGGCTGGCCAGCTACGTGCACGTCGGCACCGGCAACTACCATCCGATCACCGCGCGCATCTATACCGACCTCAGCTATTTTACGGCCGATCCGGTGATCGCCCGCGACGTTGTGCGAGTGTTCAATTTCATTACCGGATACGCGCCACCGCAGGATCTGCAGCGCATGGCTGTCTCTCCTTACACGATGCGCGGACGCATCCTGGAGCTGATCCGCGCGGAGGCCGCGCACGCCGCCGCCGGGCGGCCGGCGCAGATCTGGATGAAGGTGAATTCGCTCGTCGATTCGGAGATCATCGACGCGCTTTACGCGGCAAGCCAAGCGGGCGTCGCGATCGAGCTCGTCGTCCGCGGCATTTGTTGCCTCAGGCCGCAGGTGCCCGGCCTTTCGGACAATATCCGGGTGAAATCGATCATCGGGCGTTTCCTGGAACACTCGCGCATCCTTTGCTTTGGCAACGGCCACGGGCTCCCATCAGACGAGGCGATAGTCTATATGGGCTCCGCCGATCTGATGCCGCGCAATCTCGATCGTCGTGTCGAATGCATTGTCTCGCTCGCCAACCCGACCGTGCACATGCAGGTTCTCGAACAGATCATGGTCGCCAACCTCAAGGATAACGAGCAGAGCTGGGAAGTCCTGGCCGACGGGACGTCGCGGCGTATCCGATTGCGCGAAGGCGAGGAGCCGTTTAACGCGCACCGCTACTTCATGACCAACCCCAGTCTGTCCGGGCGCGGACGGTCGCTGAAATCGTCCTTCCCACGTGCTTTTACGCCACGCCAGCGCGGCTGAGCCGCTTCCCGCCCAAGGGCGCATTGTCGGTCATGGCCCGGTAGCCGTCATCGACATCGGCTCGAACTCCGTCCGTCTCGTCGTCTATGAGCGGCTGGCGCGCTCCCCCACCCCGCTCTTCAACGAAAAGATATTCGCTGGCCTCGGCGCGGGGGTGGCGGAATCGGGCCATCTTGCGCCCGATGCCGTGGAAAGGTCGCGGGCGGCGCTCCGTCGATTCGCGGCGTTGGTACGCCAGATGCAAGTGAAGGAACTCGACGTCGTGGCCACGGCGGCGGTGCGCGAGGCAAACGACGGCGCAAGCTTCATCGCGGAAGTCCAAGCTATCTGCGGCGCGCCGGTGACCGTCCTTTCTGGCGTTGAAGAGGCCCGGATCGCCGCTCTTGGGATCGTGGCCGGCTTCGAGAGTGCGGACGGCGTCGCCGGCGATCTGGGCGGGGGCAGCCTGGAGCTGGTGGAGGTGACGGGCTCGCAGGTCGGAGCGGGCGAAAGCCTCCCCATCGGTAGCCTTTGGCTCCAAGCTGGCTCGAACAGCTCGCTCAAAGCGGCGCGTGACACCGCGCGCCGGGCATTGGAGCAGTCGCAAGTGGTCAGGCAGATGGGCCAGCGGGTGTTCTACGCCATTGGCGGGACCTGGCGGTCGCTCGCCAGGCTTCACATGCATGACAGCGGCTATCCGCTGCACGTGATGCACGAATACCGAATGGATCCTGACGAACTCGACGATTTCCTCAAGGTGCTCATCCGGGGTCCCCTCGATCAGGTTCCTGGCATCAACGTCGTTTCCAAGCAGCGTCAGGCGCTCCTCCCGTTCGGAGCGGTAGTACTAGCTGAAGTCTTGCGGGCGGGCCGGCCCGGCTCGGTTTGCATCTCCGCGCTCGGGCTGCGCGAAGGCTTGCTGTTCTCCAAGCTGTCGCCGGAGGAGCGAGAGCAGGACCCTCTCATTTCTGCTTCAGTTGAGCTTTGTCTGCTCAGATCGCGTTCGCCCGCCCACGCGGAGGAGCTTATCCCCTGGAGCGGCGAAGCTCTGGCTGCCCTTGGGCTGGAGGAGACACACGAGGAGAAACGTCTGCGGGCCGCTGCCTGCCTGCTCGCCGATATCGGCTGGCGGGCGCATCCCGACTACCGGGGCGAGCAAAGCCTCAACATTATTTCACATGCAGCCTTCGTGGGCGTGGATCACCCAGGACGCGCCTACCTCGCGCTCGCCATCTACTACCGCCACGCCGGGCTCTCCGACGATGAGCTGGGGCCGGGGGTGCGGGAGATCGCGCCGCTTCGGCTGCGCGAATCGGCCCGGGCGCTCGCCGCCGCCTTTCGGGTCGGCTATCTCGTATCCGGCGCCGTCGCCGGCGTGCTGCCGCGCACGATGATACGACGCGCCGACAACAGGCTGGAGCTCGTCCTACCGCCGGACCTGGCGGACCTCCGCGGCGCGCGCCTTGACGGCCGCCTCCGCCAGTTCGCGGCCCTTGGGGGCTTCTCTCACGCGGTGGCGATCGGCGAGTAGCTACTCGGCTGCCATCCGCGGCGAGCGCTCTAGCTCGATCGCGACAACCCCTTTGCGCGACATGCTGAGCGCGAGATCGCCGCGCTTGAGAGCCAAGGCTTGCTCGCCGAAAAGCCGCCGCCGCCAGCCCTTCAACGCTGGCACATCCGCGCCGTCGTCGGCTGCCAAGCGCTCCAGGTCATCACCGCTGGCGATGATCCGGGCAGCGACGCCGTGCTCCTCTGCAACCATTTTCAGGAGCACCTTCAGGAGTTCCGATGCGGCGCCGGTATGCTCCGGCGCGGGTTTCGAGCGGGGGACGCGGGGGAGATCGCTGTCGGCGCGTGCAAACGCGCTGTCCACCGCGGCAAGGATTGAACGCGCCACGCTGGAGCGCTCAAACCCTTTGGGGATCGCCCGAAGTCGCCCGAGCGCCTCGGCGTCCCGCGGTTGCTGCTGCGCGATCTCATAGATCGCCTCGTCCTTCAGGACTCGCTGGCGCGGTACGTCGCGGTGCTGCGCCTCGGTTTCGCGCCACGCCGCGAGCGCCTGCAGGATCGCAAGCTGCCTCGGCTTCCTCACCCTCATTTTTAGGCGCCGCCACGCATCCTCCGGATGCGTTTGGTAGGTCGCGGGGTCGGAGAGCACAGCCATCTCCTCGTCAACCCAGGTGGTGCGGCCTTGCTCTTCGAGCTGCGCTGTCAGCGATAGATAGACGTCACGTAGATAGGTGACGTCGGCGATCGCATAAGCGATCTGCTTGGCCGTCAGCGGCCGGCGCGCCCAATCCGTGAAGCGTGAGGTCTTGTCGAGGTCGTGGCCGGTAATGCGATTGACCAGCTGATCGTAGCTCACCTGATCGCCGTAGCCGCACACCATCGCGGCAACCTGCGTATCGAAAAGCGGCTTCGGTATCGCGCCAGCCTGATTTACAAAGATCTCGATGTCCTGACGCGCCGCGTGAAAGACCTTGGTGACCCGTTCGTCCGCCATCAGCCGGTAGAACGGCCCGAGGTCGATTCCCTCGGCCAGTGGATCGATGATAGCGGCCTCCTCCGGGCCCGCCATCTGGATCAGGCAGAGCTGCGCCCAGAAGGTATTCTCGCGCAGAAACTCCGTATCGATAGTGATGAAGGGCGCCTTGGAGACCCGGGAACAGAACGCAGAAAGCGTTTCAGTATCGGTAATGATTGTTTGGTCGACGAGATCACGCTGCATGCGGGGCCCTATAGCAAAACGCGCTCCGGGCTGTCGCCGCAAAATTCGGCGATGGTGAGCCGTACGAAGGCGCGGCCTTGACACGTTTCGGGCCTTCTGCGCTTTTCCGGCGCGTTTCCTAACGCCCTCCAAGCAGGAATTTGCCGCTCCATGCACCGCTATCGTACCCATACATGCGGCGCGCTCCGCGCCGGGGATGTCGGGGCCAACGTGCGGCTCTCGGGGTGGGTCCACCGCGTCCGCGATCATGGCGGCCTTCTCTTCATCGACCTCAGAGATCAC